>NZ_RYYJ01000007.1:0-105869 GCF_004379015.1 Campylobacter sp. US50a
AAGAAGCTAAGCACATCGTGGGTGATGATACTACGCCTTACTGGCAGGGGGAAAGTAGCTCATTGCGGACTTGTTAATTCTACTTAACTTGCCTATAAAATTAATAATCAGTTTTTTAGTTTGTAATTAAAAATTTATTTACATGTAAAATTGTATAAAATTTAGAAAGTGATATATGGAAAAATTTATTGAAAGATTGCTTGAAGAAGATATTAAATTTGAAAAAGATGCGAACAATGGTTTGAGTGATATAAATATATTTGAGGCTTTGAATATTGAAACAAAAGAAAATTATCATTCTAAATTTATAGCTTATTTAATTGATATAAATAAGGATCATTATCAAAAAAATTTTGCAAAGGTATTTTTAGAAAAACTTGGTAAGAGTTTAGTAAATACCAAATTTGAAAATTTAAACATAGAAGATATAGAAAGTGTAGAAACAGAAGCCTGCATAAAAGATAATAGAAGGATAGATATTTTAATAACATTAAGTGATAAAAGATATATCATAATAGAAAATAAAATTTATGCAAAAGATCAAAAAAATCAATTGAAAGATTATATTAATTTTGTAAGAAAAAATATCAAAAATATAAAAGAATGTTATAAAAACATATTGACTATATATTTGCATCAAGATGAGTGTATTAGTCCTAGTGATGATAGTTTGGAAAATTTTACAATAAAGACAAATTTGATTAAAGATAAAAATGAAAATAATGTTAGCTATTATTTGAAGATGGATTACATATGGATTAAGGAATGGATTGATGAGTGTATAAAAACATATGAAGAAAAGTCAACCAAAGATCAAAAATTTATTCTTGATATACAAAACATTATTTTTACTCTAAATCAATACAAAAGTATTTTACAATGGTATATGACAGATGAGTATACTCAAAGAGATGATGTATTAGAATTTATTTTTCAAGACAATATAAAAATGCAAAATTTAAAAAATGCTATGATTTTATATAGATATAACAAAAATAAATCAGAGCTTAAAAATTTAAATGAAGAAAAATATAAGAAAGCCAAAAGTATCATCCAGCATAAATGGAGCAACATCTGCGAATATATAATAGAAGAATTTTTTGATAGTTTTAAACATAAGGAAATTAAAATAGGTGATATAACTTTTATCGGCAATAAAATAGAAGAAAATCGTGTTAATCATGGTGTATTTATATTTTATCCTATGGATTATAAGAATGAAAGCATATATCCATGTATATATATTTATTTTAAAAAAAATTACTATGATACTATTGGTTTGACATTTGAAATTTCAAACGATGATGAAGAAGATATAGAAAATGAAAAATATAAAGAATGTTTAAAATTATTTAAAGATGTAAAAGAAGAAAATGTTAGAAAATATCAAAATCACTATTATTGTGATAAATTAATAAACAATGAAAAATTAGAAGGAGAATACGCTTTTATTCATTGGTTGATTGAAAATCAAAATTCTAAAAAAGATTTTATTCAAATTTTAAATGATTTTTTTATTAAAAAACCTATACAGCAAGTATATAAAGATATTAATGATATATTAAATTCTTAAAAAAATTTTATATAAAAGTAAAATTTGGTAAAATATAAAATATTTTTTATAAAGGTTAAAAATGCATTTCACTTTGCTAAATGAAAAAGATTTTTTCAACCCATACTACCGCAAAAAGCAAATCATGCAAAATGAATTTGATATATTTAGCAAGGCTTTAATGCGGTATTTAGAAAGACTTGAAAGTTCGCAAAGTGAAAATGAAGATTATCTTGTAGCTAATGCACTTAGTCCATTTTTAACCATGTTAAATTTTAAAACCCACATCAAAACCAAGCAAAAAGGCAAAAGTGAGATTGACTTAGCTATCTCTAAAGATGAGTTTAGTAAAGACTTAGAAGTTTTCATCGAGGCTAAAAAGCCAAATTCAAAAGAATTTATCACTTACACAAAGGTAAATTCTAAAGCCTTACACGAGACTATTTTGTATTATTTTAGAAATAGAGAGCATAGTTTTAGCTTAAAATTTATTATCATCACAGACTTTTATAAATTTTACATTTTTAAAATTAGTGAGTTTGAAGAGCTTTTTTATAAAAATCCAAGTTTTAAAAAACTTTTTGAAGAATTTTGTAATCCAAATTCGCTTTTCAAAGGTAATACCGAAGAATTCTATAAAGAAGTAGCTAAACTCATAGAAAATTCCAAAGAAAACTTAAAAGGCTTTTTGATTGACTTGACATTTTTAAAAGACAAACAAAAATCAAATTTTAAAAAGCTAGCAAGTATTTTTAAAACTTTTCATAGAGACTTTTTGCTAAGTGAGTTTAACTCCAACGATGCAAATTCACTCAACAACGCTTTTTACAAAGAGCTTTTATATATCTTAGGGCTTTATGAGAGCAAACAAAACTCAAAACTCATCATCACAAAAAGTGAAGAAAGCAAAGAAGAGCAAGGCACTTTCTACACCGCTATAAATTCTAAGCTTGAAAAAGAAAATTTTGAAACCATCTTAAAACTTTTGATCTTATGGCTTAATCGCATTTTGTTTTTAAAGCTTATAGAGTCAAATTTGGTGCGTTTTAATGATGATAAAAATTTGAAATTTTTAAATTTCAAAAAAATCCCTGATTTTGACAAGCTTAGTGAACTTTTCTTTGAAGTTTTAGCCAAAGAAAAAAGGACTAGAAAGAAAAGCGAATTTGCTTATCTGCCTTATTTAAATTCTTCTTTGTTTGAAAAACAAAGCATAGAAAACACGCTTGAAATTTCAAACTTAAGCAATGATTTAAAGCTTTTTTACTATAAAAACACCGTGCTAAAAGATGATAAATGCAAGGCTAAAAAAGGACAAGTGGGGCTTTTGGAATACTTGTTTGAATTTTTGGATAGCTTTGATTTTGGTAGCGATGATGAGCAAAGCGAAATTTTAAGTCAAAAAGAACTCATAAGCTCAAGCGTTTTAGGAAGTGTGTTTGAAAAACTCAATGGCTACAAAGAAGGGAGCTTTTACACGCCAAGCTTTATCACTTCTTATATGTGTAAAGAAAGCATCACAAAAGTTGTGCTTGATAAATTCAACGCTCAATTTGATCTTGATGCTAAAAATATAAGCGTACTAAGAAAGTCTTTAAGAAAAGAAGACAAAAAAGCACAAAAAGAGCTTTTAAACTCTATAAAAATTTGCGATCCTGCAGTAGGAAGCGGGCATTTTTTGGTTTCTGCTTTAAATGTTATGCTAAGCATTTATGATGAGCTAAATCTTTTTGATGAAGAGTTTTACCTAGAAGTGCAAAACGATGAAATTCTCATCACGGGTAGAAAAGGCGAGTTTATAGAGTATAAACGCCCAAGTACGCCTAAAGATAAAGCCCATCTTATCCAGCAAGAACTTTTTCATACCAAAAAAGACATCATAGAAAACAATCTTTTTGGTGTCGATATCAATCCCAACTCTTGCGAGATCACCAAGCTAAGGCTTTGGATAGAGCTTTTAAAACATAGTTTTTATCAAAGCTTTGATGATGAAACTTATCACGATCTTAAAACATTGCCAAACATCGATATAAACATAAAATGCGGAAATTCTTTGGTATCTTACTTTGAAACAGGCAAAAGTCTAAGCCACTACCCTAACATCAAAGAACGTATGAGCAAATATAAACGCATAGTAAAAGACTATAAAGAAGGCTTTTACACAGATAAAAATCTCATTGCCAAGGAAATAAAAAATCTCCAAGAAAGCTTTAAAAATTTTTGTTTGAAAGATAAATTTAACAAAGAGATCAAACAGCTCACAAATGGGGCAAACGAGTATTCTAAAAAATACGGCGATTTTTTAGCCAATGAACATCACGATGAAAAATTTAAAAGCTTTTTTTCTAAAAATATGTTTGAATTCAGTTTTGATGAAAAAGTAGCAAGAAAAGAATTTAAAAATCTTTTAGAGCTTTATGAGCGTATTTTCGAACTAGAAAAATCACATCCTTTTGAATGGCGTTTTGAATTCCCTGAAATTTTGGACGATGATGGAAATTTCAAAGGCTTTGATCTCATCATCGGCAATCCGCCTTATATAAGACAAGAAGAGCTTAAAGAACTCAAGCCTCATTTAGCTAAAAATTATAAGGTTTATAAAGGCACGAGCGATATTTATACTTATTTTTATGAACTAGGATTTAATGTTTTAAAAGATAGGGGGGGGGTATTGAGCTATATCACTTCTAACAAATACACGCGTGCAGGATATGGGGAAGCTTTGCGTGAATTTTTGCTTAAAAATGTTAAGTTTTTAGAATACACTGATTTAAACGGCATAAAAGTTTTTGATAGTGCTACAGTGGATACTTCTATACTTTGTTTTGAAAAATCAAAAAGCAAAGATAATAAATTCAAATACCTTGCCCTAAGCAATGAAATTTTAAAAACTTGTGCTTATGACATTGGCTTATATAAGGACTTTGCAGAATTTTCGCAAAATTCTTTAAGCAAGGAAAGCTTCACTTTTAGCGATGAGAATACTAGTGCCTTAAAGGCCAAGATAGAACGCATAGGAACTCCGCTTAAAGAATGGCATGGGCTTAATATATATCGTGGAATTTTAACAGGCTATAATGAAGCCTTTATCATCACTACTGAAAAAAGAAATGAAATTTTAGCAAATTGCAAAGATGAAGCCGAAAAAGAACGCACCGCTAAACTTATGCGCAAAATGCTACGTGGACGCGATATAAAAAGATATAGTTACGAGTGGGCGGGACTTTGGGTGATAGGAACTTTTCCAAGTTTAAAAATCGATATAGAACAATATCCTGCTTTAAAGCAATATTTATCTCAATTTTTACCACGCATAGAACAAAGCGGAGAAAAAGGTTGTAGAAAGAAAACTAGCAATAAATGGTTTGAAACTCAAGACAATATCGCTTATTATGAAGAATTTGAAAGGGAAAAGATAGTGTATCCAAATATGAATAAGGAATTTATAGCGTTTTTTGACAATGAATTCTTTTTGTTAAATCAAAAATGTTTCATCTTATCTCATCAATCAAATAATAAAAAAGAATTATTATATTTAACGGCATTGCTAAATTCTAATGTTAATTTTTATTATTTTAAGCAAATTGGAGCGAAATTAGGTGTTAGTGGTTATGAAATGAGTAAAATATTTGTAGAAAAACTTCCTATACCAAAAATAAATTCTAAAAATGAAAAATTAGCCGATGAGCTTATAAATTTAGTCGATGAAATTCTAAAAGCCAAAGAACAAGACAAAAACACAAACACCCAAGAACTAGAAAATAAAATCAATTCCATCGTTTATAAACTCTATAACTTAACCGAAGAAGAAATAAAAATCATAGAAAACAAGGAGTAAAAATGAATCAAAATAAAATCGAGAAATTAACATAGCATATTAGTGAAAGTAAAGAAATTTTAAAAGAAAAAATTCCATCAGAATGTTGGAAACAAATTGATTATATAAGAACAATTTATGATAAGGTATATAATGAAAAATTTTATATAGGTTATCCTTATGTTGAATGTGGTGTCAACCTTGGAAAACCATTTGAAAATGATCTAAAAATGGTCGAATGTTTAAAAAAATGATAGTTAGAATGGAAATTTATTTAGCAGAATTAAAAGATGAAAGTGAAAAAATAAAAGAAGATAAAAAGTTGATTAATATAAATAATGATATCAAAAATAACAATACAAACACAGCAAATGCCACTATATCTCAAAATATAATAATAGATCAAATATTAGAAGAGTTAAGTAAAATTTCAGATGATATTTTAGATAAAAATCAAAAAGAAGAAATAGAAAATTTACTTTTGGTTATCGATAGTTTAAAAGAAAATGATAAAACAAAAGCGAAAGAAAAGATATTTTTTGTTTTGAAATATTTAAGAGATAAGAGTATAGTGTTTTTATTGCTTTATTGCCTTATTTGGGGCAAATTGTAGGAGTGATAGGAAGATGACTGAAACGATAGTTTTTTCGGAATATTTTAAAAAACATAATAGCTCTAGCGAAATAATATTTGAAGGTGATAAAAATTATTTAAAAATAAAAAAAATAGAATATGATAAATTACAAGAAGTAAAAATTTTAAAGTCAGATAATTATGAAATACATATAGATGATATAGATAAAAATATATTTAAAATAGAGTGCATAGAATTTAAAAATTGTAGTTTTAAAGATGTTTATTTTGAAAGTTTTAAAGATGGTAGACAAAATGTAGTATTATTGATTAGCGCAAATCAAGATAACAATGAAATACAAAGAAATATAAAACCAGATTTTTATTCTAAAACAACTAAGGAAAATTTACATTATCCAAAATTATATTTTAATACATGCATGTTTAAATATTTTGGAATAAAAAAAGCAGAAGTCGATCATGAAAATAATGAAGTTTCAAGTGAAGATATAAAGTTGTATGCATTTTTTATAAAGATAATTTTTAATTACGAACTGTATATAAAAACATGTAAATTTAAATCTGAATTCGAAATTATCAATACTAATATAAATAGTGATTTTTATTTTGAAGATATTAATTTTTCAAAAACTTTTAAGATATCTAAAAGTAATTTTAATAAAAATATTAAATTTAAAAATATTGTATTTGATAGTGTTGTTTTAATGAACAATTCTTATGAAGAAATTCAAATGGAAAAAGTTAATTTTACAAAAGCAATTCTATTTTCTAATAATGAAATTATTAAAAAAGCATATTTTAAAAATATGATTATTGATAAAACTGATAGTAATAATATTCTAGAATTAGAATTTAAATGTAAAGAAAATTCCGAAATAGAATTTAGTGAGTGTTTTGTTTATAGAAAAATTATTTTTATAGGGTGTTTTTATAATGTTGTTTTAGGAATTAAATTTCATGAAGATGTTTATTTTAAAAATATCTTTCATGATAATGTTTTCTTTGAGAATATAAATTTTAATAATAAACAAATCTTATCAGTCAATCAATTTAAAAAAGAAGTTTCTTTTTTCAAGGTAAATTTTGATGATGGCATAGAAATAGAAGATGATTTTTTACAAGAAAAAAATATATCTTTTAAAAGTTGTAAATTTAAAAAAATAATTGCTTTTAGGAAAAAAAATATAAAAAATATCACTTTTGGAACATGTACTTTTAAACAAGGTGTATATTTTGTCTCATGTGTTTTTTCAATTGTAAATTTTTATAATTGTAATTTTAATAACGCTGCTTGTTTTTATGGATCTACTTTTAACATGGCTCCAAATTTTTCTCAATCTGTTTTTAAAGATAGTCTAAATCTAGTAAATATAAAAGCTAAATTTGATTTTCAAAATTTAAACACCACTATAGAAAATATATGCAAACCAAAAGATGAAGCAGCAAATGATTTTAGAGATTCTTTTAGGACTTTTAAAAGTGCTTTGATAAAAGATAATAATCTTTTAGATGCTTCAAATTTTCATAAATACGAGCTTTATTGTAAAGAAATAGAATTAAAAAATAAAAAAGGCAAAACATTTAAAGATGTGGTGGATAGGTGGCAACTTATCTTTTATCGTAAGCTTTGCGATCATCATACTGATATTTTACAAAGTTTAAATTCACTTATTTTGGTAATAGGGATTTTTGTGATATCAAGCGTTGCGATGGTTGTTGGTTTTAACTATAGTCTTGGATATAAGCCTATTTTGGAGCATTGGTATTTTTCATTGGATTTTTATAATCATCATATAAATTCTATCATACAGGATAATTATTTACTTATGATATTTGTAAATCTTATGATACTTTTTATTTATTTGGGTTTAGTTGGATTTGCTTTATGCCTAAAATATATGAGAGAATTTTTTATAATCATATCTTATGTGATAACTCTTTTGGTTCTAGCGGTTTCACCAAAAATTCTTATCCCCGCTATGGGAATTTTTACAGATAAAAGAGCTATGTTAGATCCGCTTAGTGTGTTTGGTGGAATTTATACAATAATTTTTGGTTTTGTTGCATTTTCTTTTATAAAGACAATTAGGAAAAATTCCATAGTGCCAAGTTAAAAAAGATAGAAAGGATTAAATGATGAAAGAAACACTTGAAAAAATACTTAATACCTTAGAAAAATGTTGCGAAAAAACACATCAAATTGATAAGAGTGAAGGTAAAAGTGAAGATGAAATTAAAAAGATTTTGTCTGAAGTTTTATCTATAAATGAACAAAATATATTTACTCCAAGCCATAAAGAAACAAATGAAATAATAGAAAAAATAAAAGGAAAAGAAGACTTTAGGCAAAGCGATGGGTTATTTTCTGATGATGAAAAATGGTATTTGGTTTGCAATGAAGGAGACGGCAAAATAGATATATCTTTGTCATATGATAAGATAAAAAGTATTCCGTGTAATGTTATTTTTAATAATTGTAATATTGATTTATGTGCAATTAAGCTAAAAGACTTGGAAAAAGATAATATAGAGACAATTAAAAACCATCTATACTTTTACAATTGTACTTTTGAAAACTTGTTAATCAAATTAAAAAATATTATTTTTGAAAAAACATTAACTTTTAATCAGTGTGCGTTTTATAATGACTTAGATATACATCAAAACCAATTTTTAGATCATTTGGTTTTTATAAATTGCCATGATAATCAAGATAAAAAAATCACATCCTTAGATTTGCAAGAAAACAAATTTGAAGGATATCTTTTTATAAAAAACTGTGCTATAGAAAAAATAAATTTGTGGAAAAATAAATTTAAAAATAGATGTTATTTTATGGATTGCGAATTTGGATATAAGCAAGATAAAGGTAATCAAGTAAAATTAAATTTTTCAAATACTCATTTTGAAGATAATGCTTATTTTAATAATTCTGAATTTTATAGTTATGCTGATTTTCACGAGTGTGAATTTGATGATATAGCTTGTTTTTATGGAGTAAAGTTTCATAAGATTCCAAATTTCAGTGCTTGTTATTTTAAAGAGCAAAAAGCTGCAAATTTAATCAATGTCAATATAGATAAGCTAGATTTTAAATCATTGGAACAATATATAGAAGATAATTATAAAGATGAAAGTTATAAAAACGAAACCAAAGAAATACAAGATGAAAAAGAGATTTTTAAAATTCAAAACGAACATAAATTAAGATATGCTAAAAATTTAAAAGATTCTTTCAGGGTTATAAAAGATATTTTAATCACTCAAAATAATACCTTAGAAGCTCAAGAATGGCACAAGTTAGAGCTTTATGCGAAAGAGAAAGAACTATTGTTTGAGGTAGAAAGTTGTTATAAAGAGAAGAATAAGCCGTTTATTGCTACTAAATCAGAAGATAAAAATTCTATTAATCTTACTTTTAGTGTATTGTTGTTGTGGATTTACAGGGTTACAAGTCTTCATCACACAAATTTGCCTAGAATTATTAATTTTGCTAGTTTAAATATTGTTGCGTTTGGTGGTTTGGTTTGCTTGATTACCTACTTAAGTTATCGCATTGACAAACAAAACATTTTGTGGTTTTTTGGAGTGTTGATTCTTTCTGTTTTGGTTATGGCAATTGTGTATCTAACATTAAAAAAACACAAGTTAAAAAGTATAAGATTAATCTTATTTACTTTTTTAGCATTTCTAATGGCTTTATTTTTAATACAATCCATAACTTTATTAAATTCATTTAGTGATGTTGTATTTGCGTTGCTCTTTTATTATTTGTTGGTGATTGTTTTGATTTATTTGTATCCTTATATAAACTCAATTTCTTTTATATCTTATTGTTTTCATTGGCTTGTTTATTTCTTTTTAGTTGTGATTGTTGTTATAAAACCACAACTTATAAATCCTTTTGCGGGAATTTTTTCATCGGATAAGCTTTATGAAAGTCAATTTGAAAAAAGTTTAAATGATTTAAATGCCAGTGCCATTATAAATCTTGCAAAAAATTCTTTTAAAGAATTTAACCTAAATCAAGAGTATAAAAACATTTCTTTTACAGAGTTAAATTCAGCTAAAGCATTGATAGTAGCAAATAAAGAAAATCTTTTAAAATTAAACGATGTAAATTCAAATATAGCTAAGGAAGTTTTAGGAGAAAAATATACAGAACTTTTAAAGACTATAAATCAAGACAAGATTACAGAAAATACCATAAAATCCACTAGTGTTTTATATAGCATTATACTTTTGCTTTGTATTTTTTCACTCCAAAAAACCGCACGAAAAAATTCCATAGTCCCAAGCTAAGCCTTAAAGCTTAGCTTGAAAATTCATCATCAGTCTTTCAAATAGTATTCTATAGTAGAAACCACTCTTATGGTTTTGATGTAAGGGGTGTTTTTATCTCTGTTGCTGATGCTAAATTGCCCTTGAGAAGCCTTTTTTATCTTGCCTAGATGGCTGTTTGAATCTTGTGCGAATTTTATCGCTGCATTTCTAGCATTGAGCGTTGCTTCTTCTATCATTTGAGGTTTTATCTCATTTAGCTTGGTGTAAAGGTATTCTATGTCATAATTATCGATTTTCGTTACTATGCCAAATTTTGCAAGACTTGAAATGTTTTCTAGTATGCTTTTTCCAAGCTTTACATTTTGCGTATAGATGAGTAAATTCGCAGTGCCTATGTATCGGTATGTAGCTTGAGTGTCGTTGCCATAAGGATCGCTTAAACGATCTATGATATTTGGCGAGTTGTAGCTGATCTCATCTTCTTTTACGCCTTGTTCTTTTAAAAATTTGATGATATTTTCTTTATCTTGTTCTAGTTCTTCGTATAAATTTGTAAGATTGTTGTTTGATCTTGTGAATTTTATAGGAAGTATCAAAGTATCCGCTTCGACTTCTTTTTGACTTAAACCCTTTACACTTACACTTCTTTCAAATGTTTTAAAATCACTTAAAGCCTTGTTAAACCCAAAAGCTAGAATCAAACTTGCCAAAACTATGGCTAAAGCCATAAAGATATTATTTGTTTTCATTTTTTCTCCTAGTTAAAAAATACACTCCATTAGCAACCAACACACAAGCACACATTACAAAAGCAAGGATTATCGGCGTATTTGCGTTAATAGCCCCAACCACGAAGGAGATAAACCCTGCAAAACCAAATTGCATCGTTCCAAGCACCGCAGAAGCAGTTCCGCTATGCTCTTTAAACCTTGCCATAGCCAAAGTCGTGGTATTGGGTGCGATGAAACCAAGCATAGCGATACTTGTAAAAATACTAAGCTCAAAAAGCAGGAAATTTGGGTGAAAAAAGGCATTTACAAGTAAAATCACAGTCGATATAAACATTATCATCAAAGCTTTTGTTAAGATCTTTTCGCTTTCGTATTTTAAAACCAATCTCGCATTGATATTTGCACAGATGACAAAACCTAAAGCATTTGCCCCAAAAAGCAAGGCAAATTTTTGCTCACTTAAGCCAAAAAACTGCGTAAAAACAAAGCTTGATCCCGTGATATAAGCAAACATCGCCGCCAAAGCAAAAGAAGCACATAGTATATAAACCAAAAAGCGTTTATCGCTTAAAACAAATTTGTAGCTTTTCATCGCTTCATGATGGGAAAATTTTTTGTTTTTAAGATGAGGTGCGGACTCTTTTAAGCCAAAAAGTATCATCAAAAAAAGCAAAATTCCCAAAGCAAACAAAGTCGCAAAAATACTATGCCATGAAAAATACTCTAGCAAAATTCCCCCAAAAGTTGGCGAAAGCATAGGAGCAAGAGAACTAAAAACCATCATCAAAGCAAAAATTCCTGCAGCTTCTTTGATCTCAAACAAGTCATTGACAATAGCCCTTGCGATAACCACACCTGCACAACCTCCAAGTGCTTCAAAAAATCTCAAAGCGATAAAAGCATAAATATCATCGATAATCACACAAAACAAACTCGAAACGATGAAGAAAAATATCCCCACCAAAGCTGGAATTTTACGCCCAAAAATATCACTTAAAGGCCCATATATAAGCTGTCCTAAAGCAAAAGCGATAAAAAAACTTGCGATACTAAGTTGGGTTAAAAAAGAATTAGTTTGAAAGCTTTGCTCCACATGAGAAAGTGCAGGCAAATACATATCTGTAGAAAGTGGTGCTATGCTTGACATCAAAGCAAGGATAATGATAAGTTTAAATTTGGCAAAGCCGTGAATTTTGGTGTGTTTTTGCATTTGTAATCCTAATTATTTTAAAAGAATGATTTTAACAAGTCAATCTTAGAATAATCTTTGTTTTTCTATGTTAAATTTAGGGAAAAATTCTAAGGAAATTTTATGCAAAATTTAAACCAAAATGAACAAATCAAATGCCCAAGTTGTGGAAGTTTTATCGATATCAGCACTGCTTTATATGCTCAAATTTTAGATAAAGCTAAGCAAGAAATGCTAAAACAAAAAAAAGAATTTGATGATGAGGTAAATGCTAAAAGAGCTGAATACACCAAAGCTTTAAATGATTTAAAAACTCAAAAGATAGAACAAGAAAAACTCATAAGCGAGCAAGTAAGCCAAAAGCTTCTTTTAGAAAAGCAAAAATTTGAACAAGAACTTCTTATACAAAAGCAAAATTTCCAAAAAGAATTCAGCGAGAAATTTAACAAAGAGCATGAAAATGAAATGAAAATCATGCAAGAAGAACTCGAGAAAAAAAGCAAAGAGCTTAGCGAGTTTTTAAGCATAAAGGCTGAAAATGAAAGACTAAAAAGAGAGCAAAAAGAAAATGAAGAAAGATTGAAATTTCAAGCCAAAGAAGAGGCCTTTAAAGAATTTAAAGAACAAGAAAACAAAAATTTGGAATTTGAAAGAGAAAAAATGCGTCTTGAATTTCAAAAAAGCACTCAAGAGCAAGATCTTAAATACAAAGAACTAGAAACGAATTTTAAAAGCGTAGCTCAAAAGCTAGAAGACGCACAACGCAGGATAGAACAAGGCTCACAGCAACTCCAAGGCGAAGCAGCTGAACTACTCATAGAAGAATACATACAAAGTGAGTATTTAAGTGATGAAGTAAAAGAAGTGCCAAAGGGCGTAAATGGAGCTGATTGTCTGCATATAGTAAAGGATAATTTTGGAAATATTTGTGGAAGTATTTTGTATGAGAGCAAACGCACTAAAGAATTTAATAAAGAATGGCTTGATAAGCTTAAGCTAGACAGTATAGCTGCAAAAAGCGATATAGCGGTTTTGATCACAAAAACTATGCCAAAAGATAAAGAAAAAGCGCATTTTAAAGAAGGAATTTTGATTTGTACTTTTAATGAATTCAAAGGTGTTTTAGCAGTGCTTAGAGAAAGCATTATAAACGCTTATAAACTCAAAAATGCCCTGCAAAACAAAGATGAAAAAAATCACATTTTATACGAATACTTAAATTCTAAAGAATTTAACACGCAAATCACTTTTATACTCAAAACTTATCAAAATATGAAAGAAGAGTTAGAAGCTGAAAAAAGGGCTTTGCAAAATATATGGAAAAAAAGAGAAAGAGCTATAGAAAATCTAAGTTTTAATTCCACTGCCATAGTGAGTTCTTTAAATGCGATATTTAGCGACTTACAAGGTGGAAATTTGATAGGTGAAGAAGGGATTAAAAGTCTTGAAAATTTAGCAAAAGATGAGGATTAATTTTGGGCTTAGCCCAAAATTAATCATTCTCCTGGGAAGTGATTTGGATTTTTCCAAGGTCCGTATTTTACTTTTATGTATTCTTTAGGGTCTAAATTTTGTTGCGGTGAGGCAAAATACTCAGGTTTTAATGATGGGGATTTGCTATAAGCTGTATCAAGTCCTGCACGATTTTCTGTAGTGGTTATAGGCATTCTTACAAAACCTGTATTGACATAAGCTGCTATATCTAGTGCATCTTCATCACTTAATATAGGATTATCCGCACTCGCACCAAAAGGCATGGCTGATTTTAAAAATCTTGCTAAAAATGGTATCATAGCCATGTGTCCACCATCAGGATAGATAAGTAAAGATGGATATAAATGTCCACTACCTTGTTCGTAATTATCATTTTTTACCCCAAGTCCTCTTTCGCCATGGCAAGCAACACAATTTTCTTCAAAGAGCTTTTTCCCACGCACAGGGTCAGCTGGGCGATTTGGAAAATTCATCTTAGCAAAAAAATCTCCTTCAAGTTTTACGCCGTCTTTGATACCATAAGCTTCTTTTAGCCATTTAAAATAAGCTAAAATTGCTTTCATTTCTTTAGAATCATTAGGAAATCTATGAGAGTCAGTTCCGCCCATTCCGCGAATTCTATCTTCAACAGAGATGATTTTCATCGTTTCTATATCAAGTCTTGGATAATTGTTTAGGACATTTAAAAATGGAATAACATATTTTTTTGTCCCTGGTAAACCATTGCCGTCATTGTCCATGTGACAGGAAATACAGTTTACTTCGTTGCTTGTCTTTTTTAGCTTGCTATAGGGTCCTAGAGTGCTTTCTGTCTTGCTTAAAAGCTTTATGCCATAACGGATTAAATCCCCTTGCTTGCCTTTTGGAACATCATTGATGCTTAAATTTTTATTTGGCCATTCTTGCACAGGTCTTTTAGAAAGTTCCTTAAAATACTCTACTCCTTCCTTGTCGCTTAATTCTTCTCCTACTTTGTAATCACTCACGCTTTTAGCGCTAAGACTCAAACTAAGACATAAACCAAGCAATAAAATGTGTTTTTTCATGATTTTCCTCCTTTTTATTTGTAGTTCAAATTGATTTTAATGTATTTTTTCTTAAATATTAAGCATAATAAGAATAATTTAAATAAAATTAAATTTTTAAAGTGTTACTAAAAGTAATATATTTTTAAAGTATATAATTAATATTTATTAAAATTTTATGATATTAACTTTATGTTAGTTATTTAAATAGTTTATTTTTTATAGAGTTTAGATTTTCTTCTAGATTTTTGAAATTGTTTTCTAAATCTTTTTTTATATCTATAAAGAAAGGATTGCTTAAAGTAGCGATAAGATAATGATTTTCTTTAGAAAAGATATGATTTAAAGTGAAGTTTTTATCTTTAAGTTTGATATAAATTTGTTCTTCATTTTTAAAGCTAGGATTTTTGTTTGCACTTAAAATTTCGAGTAAAATTCCGCAAAAAAAGCGTTTGTTTTCGTCTAAAAACTGAATATCATAAATTTTAAAATCCTTAAATTCAAAGCAATTTTGACTTTTAAATTCTTTCAAATCCTTTGTAAGTTCTAGTTTTAAAAAGTCTTTTTGGCTTAAACTTTGCTTTTTAAATTTCGCCCCAAAACGACGCAAAAATAAATTTAAAGCGTCAATTTGTAATTCTTTTTGTGCGAGTTTTAGTTTTTTGGCTGTAAAACGAAAGAAAAAAATACCTACAAAAACAGCTAAAATTACTGCAATTAAGACATCTCTTATAAAAACAAAGGCTAAAAAGCCTACAAGCAAGGCTTCGATAATGCTTAGGAATTTTAAGATCCCTAAGCGTTTAAGTATATAAAGTCTATTATTTTCTAAGCTTTTTAAATCCATTAAGATTTTGCTTTTTCCATTCTTTTTCTTTGAGTTGGATCAAGATAGCGTTTGCGAACACGCACATTTACAGGTGTAACTTCTACAAGTTCATCTTCTTCTATCCACTCTAAAGCTCTTTCAAGGCTTAATTTTCTAGGTGGTACAAGCTTGATTGCATCATCGCTTCCACTTGCTCTTACATTGGTAAGATTCTTTCCTTTGATAGGATTAACATCTAAATCATTTGGACGCGAGTGCTCACCTATAATCATACCGGTATAAACTTTAGTTTGAGGCTCTATGAAAAGCACTCCACGCTCTTGAAGGTTAAACAAAGAATACCCTAAAGCTACGCCATTTTCCATAGAAATTAACGCTCCATTGTTACGCTTTTCAACCGCACCACTAAAAGGACGGAATTCTAAAAAACTATGATTCATCACGCCTTCGCCTTTAGTATCGGTTAAAAATTGGCTTCTAAAACCTATAAGTCCGCGTGCTGGAATTTCAAACTCAAGTCTTGTTTGTCCATCGCCTGTTGGTGCCATAGTTTTCATTTCAGCTTTTCTTTTGCCAAGTTTTTCTATTACCGCACCACTAAATTCCTCAGGTACATCGATAACTAAATGTTCAAAAGGTTCTGTTTTAACCCCATCTTCAACCTTTACGATAACTTCAGGTCTTCCCATGCAAAACTCAAAACCTTCACGACGCATATTTTCAGCTAAAATAGTGATTTGAAGTTCACCCCTACCGCTTACTTTAAATTTACCTTCGCCTGTGCTTTCGTATTTCATAGCAATATTAGTTTTCATTTCAGCTTCTAAACGTTCAGCAATTTTATTTGAAGTTACATGTTTTCCTTCAGTTCCTGCCAATGGGCCATCATTTACAGAAAATACTATACTTAAAGTTGGTTCTTCAATGTGTAAAGGATCAAGTGGCATAGGATTGTTTGGATCTACAACGCTATCACCCACATCTAAAGCTTCAAAACCTGCTATAGCTACGATATCTCCACTTCCTGCTTCTTCGATATCCATTTTTTCTAAGCCCATAAAGCCAATGAGTTTTGAAATTCTACCATTTACCTTGGTGCCATCAGCTTTTGCAAGCATTACGCTTTGGTTTTTCTTTACAACCCCATTGAAAATTCTAGCAATGCCTATTTTACCTACGAAATTATCATACCCTAAAGTGAAAACTTGAAGTTGTAAAGGATTATCATTTGTGCCACTTGGTGCTGGAACGCGTTCAAGTATGGTTTTAAAAAGTGGCTCCATATTATCACTTTCATCGTTTAGATCAAGCTTAGCATAACCATTTTTTGCTGCAGCATAAACTATGGCAAAGTCAAGTTGCTCATCGTTTGCATCTAGGGCTACAAAAAGATCAAAAATTTCATTGATCACTCTTTCAGGATCAGCAGCTGGTTTGTCGATTTTGTTGATTACAACTATAGGTTTAAGCCCTAAAGATAAAGCTTTTTTAACAACGAATTTAGTTTGTGGCATAACGCCTTCTTGAGCATCTACTAAAAGCAAAACTCCATCAATCATTTTTAAAACGCGTTCTACTTCTCCGCCAAAATCAGCATGCCCTGGAGTATCTATGATGTTGATTTTTGTACCTTTGTAATTGATCGCTGTGTTTTTTGAAAGTATGGTAATGCCGCGTTCTTTTTCTATATCATTGCTATCCATAACGCGTTCTGAAATTTGTTCTCTTTCGCTAAAGGTGCCTGATTGTTTTAACAATTCATCTACCATAGTGGTTTTACCATGGTCAACGTGAGCTATAACTGCTATATTTCTAATATTTTCCAAATTTTCTTCTCCAAAGCTAAATTTTTAAAAGCTTAGATTATACAAAAATTTAACTTAAACTACAAAGTATCAAAACTTGGAACACTTCTTGCTTCAAAAACTTTTGAAATTAAAATTTTAAAAAGGAAGTTAAAATGTCAAAACCATTAAATGAAGAGATTTTTGTTGAATTTAAAAGCGATCTAGCTGAAAGAAAAAATGAAGTTTTGCTTCAAGTTTTAGAACTTTTAGAAACTTTTAGATCAGGTGAAAATGAAAAAATGGCAAGAATTTCAAGTGAGCTTACAGAAATTTTAGAAAATGAAGAAAATTTAGAGAAAATTTTAAATGCTAAAAATTTAGAAGAGCTTTTAAATATCTTAACTGCTTTAAATGAAGATAAGATGATTAAAGTATATGAAGATTCTTATTTGAAAGAAAAATTTCCTAATGTAATGGTAGGTAAATTTTTAAAATAATTTTTTGAAGGAAAAGTGATGTCAAATTTAGCTCCGCAAAATGATGTTTTAAATCTTACGCCGAGTAAAGCTTCTACCACTAGCAGTTCTTTTAGTAAAACAAGTAAAAATAAAGAACATGAAAGTAGTGATAGTAAAAATTCAACTCAAGATGATACAGAGAGTTTTTTAAATTCTTTGCTTAATTCTATCGATGAAACCAATGAATTTTTACCTGATCATATGAAGATCAGTCAAAAAGAAGTTGTTAATGAAGCGATGAATAGACTTCAAAAAGGAGCTTTTGATGAGAGTGATAAGATAAGCATTTTCGAATCTGCTTCTTTTATGCAAATTCTTTCTTTGTTGGATAAACTAAAAACAGATACAGCAGATGTTAAACTAGCAAATCTTTCTACTCAGCTTTCTAGTCTTATTAAAACAGAGGCTAATTTTAATGCTTTAAAGGGTGCATCAAATCTTAGTGAGCTTTTGGACATAGCTAAAGATTTGGGTTTAAATGTAAAAAATATTAAAGTAGATCGTCTTCTTGATCTTAAAGCAACTTTTCCAAATTTAGATAAGGCTGATTTTTTTAAAGGTGCTGTGGATAATGTTTTTAAAGAAATCATCAATAATAAAATTTCCAATATGAGTAAAAATTTAAATCACAATTTACAAAATACAACTCATACTACAAGTACTCATTCTACGCAAAAAACAAATTCTAAAGATAGCGGTTCTTTACTTTCTCAAACTTTAAAAAATTTAGATTCTATACTTTCATCTAAAGAGAATAAACATGAAAAAAATAATAAAGTTAAATCAAAAATAGAAGAAGATGCCACAGATGTTAAAAATACTTTAAAAAATATCAAAAATGATGAGTTTGCAAAAAATTTAACAGAAGAGTTAAATATAAAAGATAAAAAAAACCAAGATAATTTAAATAAAGATAACAATCTTAAAGATTTGATTAAAGATGGTACAAAACAAGATAAAAATTCAAATAAAGAGCTAAAAGACAATGCAAGTACTCAGGAGCTTACAAATCTTAAAGATTTAAATAAAGAAAACAAAGATTTAAACAAAGATTTTAATAAAGATTTTAATAAAGAGTTAAATAAAGAGTTAAATAAAAATCAAGAAAAAAACAATTTAAATCAAGAAAATATACAAGATCAAAATAAAAATTTAAAGAACAATAATCAAAATTTAAATTTTGATAAAAATTCAAATAAAGAAATTGTCAAAGATACTCAGAATTTAGTTTCAAATTTAACGCAAAAAGATTTTAGTTTAAATAAAGAGCCTAAAAACAACAACAAAGAAAATAAAGATATAAAACAAAATTTCTTTGATCAAAAATTAAATTTTGAAAATTTAAATAAAACTCAAGTAGTTCAAAACAAAGAGAATAATGCAAATTTTAATAACAATACTAATAAAGAAACTTTTACTCAAGAACAAACAAAAATAACGCATAGTGAAAATGTAGATAAAAATAGTTTAGATGAGCTAAATTCTTTAGTCAAAGATTTAAATAAAGTAACGCAAAATAATGCTCGCAATATCACGCCTAAAGAGACTTTGCAGCATTTTTCACAAGATTTAAAAGAGGCTGTAGATCAATATAAAGCACCTATTACTAAGCTCAGTATCACTTTAAATCCTAATAATCTTGGAGAAGTTGAAGTAACTTTGATACAAAGAGGTAATAACCTTCATATTAATTTCAACTCCAATACCAATGCAATGAATTTGTTTATCCAAAATCAAGTCGAGTTTAAAAATTCTCTTGTAAATATGGGATTTACTGGACTTGAAATGAATTTTAGTGATCAAGGTAAAAGAGAGCAAAATCAAAATCAAGGAAAAAATCGTAGTGGATATGGTTTTAAAGATGCTTTAGATGGAAAAAATGAAAGTGAAAAAGTCAATCTAGAGCTTGTTTTAGCGAAGTATTTCTAAGTTGGAACACTTATTGCTTTTAATTAAAAAAGACTTAATATAAAAAGGATTTTATCATGGCGACAACAAATTGGAATAGCAATCTTAACTGGACAAATACTGCTAATACTAACCAAACAAGCAACAAGGATACGAAAGTGGATAATTCATCTAGTAGCAATAGCTCCGGTCTGGTTAGTAATCCAAATGCTACTTTAGACAAAGATGCATTTTTAAAACTTCTTTTGATAGAGCTTCAACATCAAGATCCAACAGATCCTATGGATAGTGATAAAATGCTTACACAAACCTCACAGCTTAGTGCACTTGAAATGCAACAAAATACCAATACAACTATGCAAAAAATGGTTGAAACCATGCAAAAACTTTCCAATTCTTTTAGTACGAGTATGAGTACTTCAGCTTTGGGGGCTATTGGTAAAATGGCAACTGTTTCAGATAATAAAATCAAACTTACAGGCGCAGATGAGCTTATTGCTCTTAAAATGTATTTGCCTGAAGATTCTGATGAAAATGGTGTTACGCTAGAAATTTATGATAGTAATAATAAACTTGTTTTCAGTGAAAAAAGCGATGCTAAATCCATTTCTCAAGGTCTATTTACTATGGAGTGGCCAGGAAGAAATAATGATGGGGTTTATGCAGGTGATGGTGAGTACACTGTTAAAATGGTTTATAACAATAAAAATGGCGAAAAAATCACTGCAAATTATGGTACATATCCTATAGAGGGTATTGTATTTAAAGATGGACAAGCTATAGCTAAAATGGCCGGAAAAGAAGTGCCTTTTGATCAAATTAAAGAAATAACAGATTATAAGCTTAGCTCATCTTCATCTACTGGAGAAAGTGGTTCAAGCGGAGACTCAAATAGTGGTTCAAGTGATGGAGATTCTTCTGGGTCTGGATCTACAGAAGATGGCGACAAAGAAGAAAAGGCATAAGCTATGATGAATTCATTTTATAATGGAATTTCTGGAGTTAAAACAAATAGTTTTGGTATTGATATTTATGCAAATAATATAGCTAATGTTAATACTACAGGTTTTAAATACTCTGATGCTCAATTTAAAGATATTTTTTATACTACCATAACAACTCAATCAACTAATCCTGCTCAAGGTGGATATGGCTCAGGATCAGCTTCTTCTAATGTGGTTTTTGAACAGGGTTCTCCTGTTGCAAGTGATGGCGAATTTGATGTGGCTTTGCAAGGAAAAGGATTTTTTGGGGTTTTAGGGGCGGATGGCAATGCTTACTATACTAGAAATGGATCGTTTAAAAGAGATGCAAATGGATATTTGGTAGATTCTTATGGAAATTTTGTTTTAGGAACAATGAACCCTGCTTTTACCGGTATCAACTATAGCGATAGGGTTGCGGGGCTTATGGGGGATTATCTTAACACAGGAACTCCGGTAAATAATGGTTTTACCGTAAATTCAAATAATTCTTTCGGTATAGGCACAACTGCTTCTCAAGGGGCTATTAAAGTACCTGTGAATATGTATTTACCTCCTCAAGTAACTCAAAATGTAAAATGGAGTGGAAGTTTAAATACTAACACAACAACAGAAGTAGTTAAAGTAGATCTTGATCCTGGTAAATTTAACATTACAAAAACCGAAGATGGAAAATATGTAGTTAGCGGTAGTGTTAGCAAAGAAGATGTGTTTAGTGCTAAAGTGGGTGATAGGATCATTTTAAATTTCACTGACGATAATGGCGTAAAAAAAAGCTTTGAAGCAACTTTAGATGAAAATCTTAATTTTAAAAGCAATGAGCTTG
The DNA here is from genome assembly GCF_004379015.1 of Campylobacter sp. US50a. Taxonomy (NCBI): domain Bacteria; kingdom Pseudomonadati; phylum Campylobacterota; class Epsilonproteobacteria; order Campylobacterales; family Campylobacteraceae; genus Campylobacter; species Campylobacter sp. US50a. Next base: position 21,538 of record NZ_RYYJ01000007.1, read on the forward strand.
ATTTAAAAGGATTGGATGAAAATAGCATCAAGCTTGATACAGCTCAAATTTCAACAGAACAACAAAAAGCCAATAAAGATATTTTAGAATCCCCTATTTATAATGCAGATGGAAGTAAAAGTACTTTAAGGGTTACACTTGAAAGAGTTTTGCCGCAAGAAGGCGATAATATACAATATAAAGCCATTGCCCAAATTTATGATTCTAATGGCAATGCCGTAGGCAATCCAACTGAAGGAAATATGGTTTTTGATAAAAATGGTGCTTTGCTTCAAAACAATATTACAAGCATTGCAAACCCAAATGGCGGAACAATTAATATTGATTTAGGCTCTCCTTATGATGCTAATAAACCTGGTTCGGGTTATAGTGGGATTTATATTAAAGAAGGCGTTGAAAAAAATGTAGTTACACAGCAAGATGGCGTCGCTGAAGGATTTTTTAAACAATATGATATATCTGATGATGGAAGTATTGTTGCGCAATTTAGCAATGGTAAAAATGCCATAGTTGGAAAGCTTGCTTTATATAATTTTATCAATGAGCAAGGATTGGCTGCTATGGGAGATAATATTTTTGCAGCAACGGCAAATAGCGGTGATGCAAGTTTTATTATGAAAAATGGACAGATTGTTAATACAGCTAAATTCAAAGGTGGTTTTTTAGAGCAATCTAATGTTGATTTAAGTGTAGAGCTTTCAAATCTTATAGTAACTCAAAAAGCCTTTGATGCAAGCTCAAAAAGCATTACCACAAGCGATCAAATGATACAAAAAGCTATTAATATGAAAAGATAATTTTTAGGAATTATCTTTTTCTAATTTTTCAAAAATAATTTTAACTTCTTCTATATCGCTTTCACTGTAATCCTGACTTGATTTAATATAGCTTGCTTGTTGTCCTTTTTCAAGGTATAAAACTTTTTCATAATCTTTTAAATTTATTTGATGCTTTAGTTCAAGCTCGGTGTTTGTTTTAGGATAAAATTTTAAAAAATTATCCTCTCCGATATTTTCGGCTTTTATGTATATTTTTACATTGTAAACCATTTCATTTAAGAAATTTAATTTCGCATCAATTTGATATTTTAATTTTATAAGTTTTTTATACGAAATGCTAAGATGATTGTATTTTTTTATGATATCGTGATAAAGATTTGAAAATTTCATTTCTATGGCGCTAGGATTTTTAGTCTTTTGAAGTTTGATGATTTTGATTTGATTTTTGATTAGATAATCATAATAATTTTGCATTTTGCTTATGGTGTCATCAAGCTTACTTTTTATTTTAAGGCTTAGATTTTTAAGATTTTCGCATTCTGTATCTGAGTTGTTTTCAATAGAAACTAGTGGCGAAACTACGATATTGTTTTTAAATTTTATATTGTTTGTTATGATTAGATTTTTTCTTGGATATAAAGTATTATCTGTTAGTAAATTGCAAATATAAATATTTTCTGCTTCTATTTTTCCACCCATGCAGTTTTCAACAAATACATTTTTAGCTATAACTATCCCATTTTCTAAATTTTTTATATATACAGTGTCAGCTTGCAAAGTTCCTTTGTGTGTTGTAATAAAAATATCTTGTGCAAAAATTTCGCTTTTTGCATGAGTTAAGCCTTTGATGCTGATATTTTTTCCATAAAGTTTTGTTGCTCCAATACTCCCATTTACTTTTATATTTGAAGCTTGAACATTTACAATACCTGATTTAACAGCATCATCATTTATATCAAAATTAGTGATTTCTAAGTTTATATTTTCATCGGTATTTGTTTTGATTGAACCAGTTGTTTTAAGCCCTATTTGTGATAATTTTAAATTATTTGCAATACAATATCCTGTATGATCTTTGTTTAAAAATCCATAATTGGCGCTAAAATATTTAATTCTATCTTCTAATTCTTCTGTATAAATGCTTTCATCTTTTATAATAAAAGGATTATCAAGAAAGGCTATTGGATTTAAATGAAGTATCTCTCCTCTTAAATTTCGTCCTTCTTTTCCAAGAATTCTATAAATGTATTCAAAAAGTAGTTCATTTTTTTCAATGGGTTTACAGTAGCTTCCTTCATCATAGCTAATATTTTCGTCAAAACATTCTTCGTTAACATCTATATGATAAATAATTTCATCACTTTTATGTTCAATCTTATCTACACCTTTGGCAATTTCAAGCTCTATTTCTTTAATAGATGGATTTTTTTGTATTGATAAAATAAAATCATCAATCTTGTCAAATAAATTTTTATTAAGTCTTAAGATTAAAAATTTTTGTTTGATCATTACTTTATAAATATTTTGTAAAATGTCAAATTTTAAATTTGGATAGTATTCAAAATTATCCAAAAAATTAATATTGGCCTTAAGATAAGTTAAACTAGGATTAGATTTAAGCTTAACCACGAAACAGTTTTTTTGTGTTTTTGGATAAATTTCTATAAGAAATTTTTGCACCATGGTATTGTAATTTTTTACAAAAAAATCATCCGTATAAAATAAGTCAAAATCCTTTCTTTCATAAGTTTTTGTTTTTGCTGGTTTTACACTAGAACACAGAAGTTTAAAATCTATAATTCTAAAATCAAGAATTTGTTCTGTGCTGGCTTGTTCGTGATTTAAACTTTCAAAAGGATTGAAAGTTTCTAAAGTTTTTATTTTATAGCTCATCGTTACACTCCTATGTTTTCGAGGGTGTGATTTAATATTTCATAGTCTTGGTTTAAATCAACATAATCCAAATGCACTAAAATTTGCCCACATTTTTCACATTTTAAAGTATTTTCTTTGCTAACAAGTTCTTCGTGTATGGTTTGTGGAACTGCATGAGTACGTAAATAACAGTTGCAAATATAATCATAGGTTTTTTCAGCCTTTAAATCTTGCCTAATCGATTTTAATTTTATGTATTGCTCTAGATTATAATGAATCTCTTGAAGATGTAGAGCTTTTTTTGTGAAGTTAGCTATCCATAAATCTTCAATAGCAAAATGATCTAAAATCCAATCTTTGGTCAATGTTGAAAGTTCAAATGACATTTTAACAATATCATTTGAGTGTTCTAAAAGTTCTTTAGTCTTTTTTAATAATATTTGATGAGATTTTCTATGTTCTTCAATCAAAGGAAAATCAATGCTTTCCATAAATTTTTCTTCATCTTTGAAATGAATTTTTACATATTGGAATAACTTTGTAAGAATTTGTTTTAAATCATTTTTGTATTGCACATCATTATCTTGAATTTTTAAAGCTAAATCGTTTGCAATTTCAGCAATTTCAAAAATTAGTTCGTGTTGTTTATCTAATTGTATGTTTTTAATGCTAAAATCTTTACTCCATTTGATTTCCATGATTTTTCCTCAAAAATTTATATAATATATCTATATAATCGTATTTCCTTGAAAAAAACAATAATTTTGCAAATTAAATTTAAAAATTTGTACAAAATATAACCAATTTGTTACATATTTATACATTTTTATATTTAGTTTTTATAGCTCAACACTTTTTAAGTATATTATGATATAATTTCTTTGCCTTTTCTTAGACCTGTGCAATGCTATTTTTAAGCACCGCTTCAGGGTGGGAACACAGCAGAGCACTTGATTTTAGTGTGTGCCGCAGTTATCTGGGGAAGGGTTTTCTTCATTTAAAATTCCCTATTTATTTTTCAATTAGACTAGCTTCTTTATAACGTAAAAAATTATGTATGTTTGTAACAATAAATTAAAAATTTATTTAAAAATTGTAATTTTAATATTTATTAAAATATTAGTTAATTAAAATTTAAGCATTGTAAATTACATTACCAATATCAAAGGATAAATAATGAACAGAAGTAAAATTCCCTTGTTGGCGCTGTGTATTTTAATTGCAGCTGTGTTTTGGCTTATGCCTACTCCTGTAGGTTTGGAAGATAATTCTTGGCATTTTCTTGGGCTTTTTATTGCTGTGATTATGGCGGTGATTTTACAAGTAATGCCTTTGGGGCTGTTTGTATGATAGCTATTGCCATAATAGCTCTTAGTGGCATTACCACTGCCCAAAGTTCTGTGCGTGCTACACATAAAAAACTCTTGAGGGAATTGTTTTAAGAGATAATTCTAATACAACTATGGATGAGGCAGTTGAAGCCACTATTTTGCAGGCTTTAATCAATGCTAATATAAGTAGAAATTTAAAAGCAAAAGTTAATGAAATTTTAAAATCAAGCACAGATATAAATTACCAGATTGAAAATCTAAGTAAAATTTACACCAAGGCTACTTCAAAAACTTCTACGCAACAACTTATTGATGAGACTAAAATTTCAGCTTTAAATACTTTAGCACTTGATTTTTTATCTCAAAAGAGTATAGATGAAAAAGTAAATACTGCTATATCAAATTTAAAATCTAAAACAGGTATAAAAGATGCTTTAAGTGGTTTTTCAAATTCTCTTATTTGGCTTATAGTTATTTCTATTATTGTGGCTCGTGGAGTTATTAAAACAGGACTTGGAGAGCGTTTAGCTTATCATTTTATCAGTATTTTTGGTAAAAAACCTTAGGTATTGCTTATTCTATAGCTTTTTGCGAAACCATTTTAGCTCCAGTTACTCCTTCAAATACTGCAAGAGCAGGGGCTATCATAAATCCTATAGTTCAAGCTATTGCAAGAAGTTTTAAATCCACTCCTGAAGATGGAACGCAAAATAAAATAGGCACTTATCTTTCTTTGGTAAATTATCAAGCTAATCCTATTTCATCAGCTATGTTTATTACAGCTACAGCTCCAAATCCTTTGGTGCTTTATTTTCTCTCTCCACCAGAAATTAAATCCACGCCTAATGCTTCCACTTTTGCTAAAGATAAATTGAAAGAACTTGGAAAAATGAAAAATAGTGAAAAAATAATGCTCAGTGTTTTTGTCTCGCTTTTACTTTTATGGGCTGGAACTTTGGGTTTGTTTTTTGGAATTTCTCTTGATGCGACTAGCGTGGCTTTGCTTGGGTTGTCTTTGGTGTTAATTAGTGGAGTTTTAACTTTTGGGGAAGTTTTGGCTGAAAAAGCTGCTTGGAATACTTTAGTATGGTTTTCGGCTCTTGTAATGATGGCAACTTTACTTGGCAAACTTGGTGTTACTCAGTTTTTAGTTGAAGTTTTAGGTGAATTTGCTTCTGCTATGGGACTTGGGGAAATTTCTATTATGATATTTTTAAGCCTTGCTTTTTTATATACGCACTATTTCTTTGCTTCCACTACAGCTCATATATCAGCAATGTTTTTTGTTTTTTATAGTGCAGGGCTTGCCTTAGGAGCACCACCACTTCTTTATGCTTTTATTATGATAGCTTCAGGTAATGTTATGATGGCATTAACTCACTATGCAACAGGAACAGCTCCTGTTATTTTTGGAACAGGCTATGTAACTCTTAAAAAATGGTGGAGTATAGGTTTTGTGATTTCCATAGTTGATATAGTAGTGATGATAGCTGTTGGGCTTTTTTGGTGGAAAATTTTAGGATTTTATTAATAATTTCTAGGAATTAATTCCTAGAAATTATTCTATAAAACCGCTTGCTATGACTTTATCATGATCATAAAAGACTGCCATTTGTCCGCTAGCAAGTCCATAAACAGGATCTTTTAGAGTGATTTTTGCGCTTTTATCTTCATAAATTTCTACCTTACAAGGTGTAGATTTTGAACGATAGCGGATTTTTACTTCGCAATCAAGCTCTTTAGTGTCTATAAAAAGATTGATATTTTTTAGCTTAAATTCACTAATTTTAAGTTCTTCTTTGGTTCCTACGATGATTTGATTTTGCTTAGGATTGATTTTTAAAACAAAATGTGGCTCATGTGCTCCACGCACTTCAAAGCCTCTTCTTTTGCCTATGGTATAGTGCATATAGCCCTCATGTTTGCCTACCACTTTTCCGCTACTATCTAATACTTCTCCAGGAATTTTTGTATCCATAAACTGATCTAAAACTTGCACATAAGTATCTTCAACAAAGCAAATTTCAGAACTTTCCTTTTGAGTGGCAAAAGATTTTAAAACCTCTATAGTGGAAGCAAATTTTTTCACATCTTCTTTTTTCATCTCACCTAGCGGAAAAATAAGATATTTTAAAGCTTCTTTATCTGCACTAGCCAAAAAATAGCTTTGATCCTTGCTTTCATCTACTGCGGTTTTTATTAAGTTGTTTTCAAGTCTTGCATAATGCCCTGTGGCAAGTTTTTCACAACCTAAACTTTTAGCAAATTCTAAAAGTTTTCCAAGTTTGATAAAACGGTTGCATAAAGCGCAAGGATTTGGTGTTTTACCCTCTTTATAAGTATCTACAAAAGGCATATAAACTTTGTTTTTAAAATCTTCTTGTAAGTCTAAAATATGATAAGGAATTTGCAAAAAGTTTGCAACTTTTTCTACTTTTTTGATATTTTCTTCGTGGTAATTTGGCTTGCCATGAAGCTTCATATAACAACCTATAACTTCATGACCTAAATTTTTAAGTTTATAAGCAGTGACTGTACTATCAACTCCACCACTCATAGCGACTAGAATTTTCATTAAATTTCCTTTAAAGTATTAATTATAAAATTCAAGTCGTCAGTGATTTTATACTTTAACTCATCTCCTTTAGAAATCACTTCAAGTTTGAGCAAAGAATTTCTGACGAACTCATCAAAACCTCGCCAAAATTCACTCCCAAACAAAATAATAGGAACATCTTTTTTAAATTCTAATTGTTTTAATGTAAGAATTTCACACAATTCATCAAGTGTTCCAAAGCCGCCTGGGAAGATCACAAAAGCTAGACTCTTTTCAATAAGAGCCATTTTGCGTATGGCTAAGCTCTCAAAAGTAATATTATATTCTACAAAATCATTAAGTTTTTGCTCGTGAGGTAAAAATATATTAAACCCTACAGAACTCATTGAATTTGTATTATTTTTTTGTGAAAAAGCACCTTCGTTGGCTGCACGCATAATGCCTCCTCCTCCACCACTTATCACACAAAAACCATTTTGAACACATTTTTGTGCCAAAATTTTAGCCTGCTGATAATAAAAATTATCTTCTTTAAGTCTTGCTGAACCAAAAAAAGTTACGGCATTTTTTAGGTTTGGTATGTTAGCAAATTTTTCTAAATCTTGGCTTATTTTTTCATTCATTTTTCAACCTTTAGTTAAAATAAATTCCATTCTAGCTAAAAATTTATAATAAGTTCTTTATTATATAAGTTTTAATAGGTTTATTTTATTAAGATTAGGAATTTAAAGACTTTTAAATCCTTAAGCCTTAATATCTATACTTTTTGGTGCAGAATTTGAAGAAAGGATTTTGTTAAATTCTCCTGCATCATCATCACTAAATTTCATACCAAAAAGAAGTTCTAATTCTTTAGCCTTATTAAAACTATTTTCTAAAAGCTTTTTTAAGAATTCGCTGCTTATATTATTATCTTTATAAGTTTCTTTGTTTTTGCTTTCGCCTTGAATGGCTTTGAAGGGTTTTTCATCTGGGTTTTGACCATTTTCGTTGCTTTCTTGGGTAGAATTTGAGCTTTGTTGTTTATTTAAAAACCTATCTATCTCTTCTTGAGTAAGTGGTTTAACATCAAGTGCGTCAATAAATCGTTTTTTTCTTTCATCTTTTTCAGCAACCCATATTCTTGCGAATTCACTCGCACTTGTAAGAGTTTTTAGAAGATTGGCTTCGCGTATTCTGGCAATCTTATCTCTTGGAATAAATTCAATATTATCAATGTCATACGCTCCGTTAAGAATTTCCCATTCCTCTTCAGTTAATTTATCTTTTCGCATTCGCTCAAGCAAGGAATTTTCAACTTCTTTAACATCTGGGTCTCCATTATAGCCGTATTTGTTCGCATATTCTTCACTAAGCATTTCTCCAAAATATTTTTGCACAAAATCTTCCCAATAAGCATCTTCTTCACTTTTTGGCTCATCTTTTTTAGTATAAGTATATTCATTATTTTCATCTTTTTTAATGCTTAAAGCATTATTTGGATAATTGATATTAGGATAGTGAGAATTAAGACTTATCATAAAAATCCTTTTTTAAAATACTAAAATAACCTTTGAATAATATCACAAATTATATATTAAAATCAAATTTTTTATTTGGAACATTCATTGCTTTAAAAAAAATTTGAAAATATTTTAGAAAGGTAACAATGAAAAAGATTTATTTAAGTATTTATGGTTTTAGTTAATTGTGTTTTTGCTAGTGATGAACTAAATATAGACAGTTTATTTAAAAAGCAAATAGGCTTAAGAAGCATTACAAGCTTTTCTTTGCTTAGCACAGGAAATGCAAACTCGTATTCTCTTTATCCTAATATAACAATAGGTGGAGATCCTACAATGTGGAATGATACAAAGCAGGTGTTTTTAACTCAAACTTTCATTTATACCCTAACACCTAAGTTTGACATACTTATTTCAGGGGGCGGAAGTTATGCAAGAGCTGAATATACAAACTTTTTTACAAATGAGTATTCTAGTAAAAACAGAATAGGTTTTGATAGTTTATGGCTAGGTTTTATTTATACAGGCGATAGCATTGCAGATTTAATTCCACAAATTACCTTTCAAACTGCAGTCGTTCAAAGAGAAAAAGCAATCAATCAAACCAAAAACTTTTATCTAAAATCACAAAGCTTACAAGCTAGTTTAAGGGGATATAGCGATCCTGTGGTTTATAGTATTTATACAGGATTTGGTTATAATCAATCAAGAAAATTTAAAACCCTTAAAATAGAGTATGGAAATAGTATTTATGTGGGTGGGGATTTATCTATTATTCTAAGTCCTAAAATTACTTTAGATTTAGGAGCAGAGCAAAGATTTCAAACCGAGCAAAAAATTAATGGTTATCAAAATTCTGAAGTGCGTTCTATTCCAACTTTAAGTCTAGGTTCGACTTATAGCATTAATTCAGATACCGCAGTTTCTGTTAATGCTAGTTTTGGAGGAAGCTCTGCTTCTCCTGATAGTATATTTGGGATAAGCTTATGGAAAAAATTCTAAAAATTTTATTATTTTTACTCATTCTTGCTTTGAGTGCAAAAGCCGAATGGGTAGTTAAGTCTTATCAAGAAATTAAAAACGAAAGAGTAATAAGACAAACTTATGAGCAATCTTGTGGGGCTTCATCTTTAGCAACTTTACTTAATATACTTGATGATCAAAAAAAGTTTGATGAACTTGAACTTTTAAAGATTATGAGCGGACAAGAACTTTATACGGATATGGTAAGCTTTGCAGATTTAAGCGATGCAGTTAAAAAACTGGGCTTTCAAAGCAATTCATATCAAATCAATAGAGAAAACTTGGATAAACTTGTAAATATTCCAATGCTTGTAAAAATTGAAGATGATCCACGCTTTCCACATTTTGTTATAATTATCAATCATAAAGGAAATTATTTGCAAATACTTGATCCAAGCCATGGAGAATATATAAGTTCTAAAAGTCAATTTTTTAGTATTTGGGATAGATATAATAAAGGTGGTTATGCTTTAATTGTTGCTCCTAAAAAAGAGCTAAAACCTTTTAAGTTAAATACTCCAAAATCTTTACATTTTGATTTCAGCCCTTTTAGTTTGTTTTAGTTTTAATTCGTTTATATTTATTATTCTTAATTTGTAGGCTAAAACTTTTTATCTTAGTTGTTCTAATCTTTCTTTTTTAGAACCAATTTCTGTAATTTGAACGCCGAAGTTACCATCGACAATTACTACCTCGCCATAAGCAATTCTTTTATCTCCGATTAAAATTTCAAGCGGATCGTTTGCAAGTTGATTAAGCTCCACAACTGAACCTATATCCATAGTTAAAACATCTTTTAAAAGCATTTTTTTATTGCCTATACGCACACGCACAGGCAAACGAACATCCATGATAAGATTGATATTTTTAAGTTCTTCGCTAAGCATTATCGCTTTTTCTTCAGCGTTGTGATTAGAATCAGTGCTTGTATTTCCTGTTTCAGCAGGTTTTCCACTTAGAATGTTGTGAAGTGTTTGATCCATGGCTAAAGAAACTTGTTCTTCTAAATCGCCTATTTTTACATCATATAAAAATAATTTTTTAAAATCTTTAAAATCTACGCTTTCAGGCACAAATTCACAAGATTCTATACTAAAATCCATTTTTGGAATGTCTTTTTGAGCTCCTAAAGTTGTAGAAAATGCTGAAATGATATTTTGGATGGCTTCTTTAGCTGCATCCATTTCATCAGGACCTAGTTTATCGTTTTTGGTGATCTCTTCTTCGCCCATCATCCATTCACCAATAGCACTCATTAAAACAGCACCGGCTAAAATTCCTATTTTTCCACCATTTGCTATATCAAATATAGCATACACTAAAGGTGCTTTTAAAGTATCACTTGCATTGACATCAAATTCTTTATATTCGCTAAATTCAGCACTTTTTCCTGTTAAACCTTCAATGGTGCTGATGCATTCATTTGTAAACATTTTTAAAAAATCATTGATCATATTTCTTCATCCTCCTCTTCAGGCTCATCATAAACACTAGCTTTAGCTTTACGTTCTTCTTCGTATTTTTCCAAAATTTCTTTGATTTCATCTTTATCTGTGCGTATGAGTTCTAAAATTTTAATAGATTTTCTAAAACGATGCAATCCAATTTGTGCTAAGAAAACATCTTTTTTATCGATGCTTACTATAGCTTTATCATCTGCTTCTCTATCAAGCCTTAAAATATCGCCTTGTTTAAGTTCTAAAAATTCATGAACATTAATTAAGGTTTTTCCTAAAATTGCTTCATATACCACTTCAGCACGACCGATTAAAGTTTTAAGTTCTTTGTTACGTGATTTTTTGGCTGAGGTTTCACCCATCATAATATCGCGGTTTGCCAAACGGCTTAATATACTTTCTAAATGCACTACAGGATAGCAGATATTTACCATACCGCTTGAATTTCCTATGATGATTTCCATTACCACCATGATAACAATCTCATTTTGAGATACGATTTGTACAACATTTGGACTTGATTCTTTAGCTTCAATACTAGGATAAATTTCAGTTACAGTAGCCCAGCTTTCTTTAAGTCTTTGCATAATGATACGCAAAATAGAATCAAGCAAATTAAGTTCAATATCCGTAAGCTCACGCGAAGCTTCATAGCTATCACCTTGACCACCTAAAAGCCTGTCTATCATAGGAAAAGCTATGCTTGGATTGATTTCTAAAACACAGTTTCCATCTAAAGGTTTGATAGAAAAAACGTTAAAACTTGTTGGGCTTGGCAAAGACATTAAAAACTCTCCATAAGTCATTTGATCGACTGAATGAAGTTTAGTTTCAACAATACTTCTCATCATCGATGAAATTTGAGAGGCTAAATTTCTTGCTAATTTATCATGTATGCCTTTAATCGTCCTAAGTTGTTCTTTTGAAACTCTGTTTGGACGCTTAAAATCGTATACAACGATATTTCTTTCATCTTTTTCATCTTTTGAATTTGAGGCTATGGGTGTGTCGGTGTTATCATCGACAACTTCAAGCAGGGCATCAATTTCTTCTTGGGAAAGTATCTCAGCCATTACATTAGCCTTTCTCTAAGTTTTTTAAGAAGTTTTTTGTGAATTTGTGAAATTCTACTTTCACTGATTTGTAAAATTTCACTGATTTCTTTTAGGCTTAATTCTTCATAATAATAAAGCTGAATGATTAACTGATCGCGCTCTTTAAGATCATCTAGCACTTCGTGAATTTTTTCTAAAAGTTCTTCTTTTTCAATTTTTTCTAAAGTATTGTCTTCGTTGTAAAGTTCGATTTGCTCATCGATGGGCAGGGTATAGCTAATAGCATGAGCTGTTCTTACTTCTTTGATTTTTTCTACATCCAAATCAAGTTTTTTGGCTAGATATTCATCATCAGGTTCGCATTCATGCTCAAGGAAATATTCATCCATGATTACATCAATATCTTTAATAATTTTGCGATTATTGCGACTCATTACATCAAGACTTCTAAGATAATCAAGCATAGAGCCATTAACTCTTTTTCTTGCAAAACCCCAGAAGTTATCATTTTGTTCTTTATCGTAACGGCGTGAAAGCTTTATCATTTCTTCAACGCCTATGCTAATAAGATCATTAACATCTATGCTTGAAGGCAAGCGTTCTTTTAGTCTAAAAGCCATAGCACGCAGAGCTGGCATGTAAGAAAGTACAAGCTCATCTTGCTCTTTCTTTAGCATTTGTGCATAAGCTTTAGGCGGCTCTTTTAGCATTTCTTCGTCTTTCTTTGGATTCATTTTTCTTTAGCTCTTCTCTTTCTTCATTGAGCTTTTCTAAAATTATATCCATTTTCTTTTCACGAATAACTAAATCGTTGATAATATTATTGCTAGTTTTTTCATAATCGTGTTTATTAAAGATTCTACCGCTAATTTTCTTTACATCTATAAAATTCATAATAGCAATATGAACAAAAACATAAAACATAAAAGTAATAAAACAAGTAAAAATCAGTATATCAAAGGCTTCATCTATACTAATAATGCTAAATGCAAGTCCTATAAAAAATCCACAAACAGTGAAAAATGCTACGTAATTTTCTGGCCTCATAATCTCTTCTCTTTATTGCTAAAATCTTTCAATAATTTTTCTAAAAAAACTTGAAAAACTACGATTTGAAACATTATCAAGCACTTTCCGTTCCAATCTATATAAAAGCTTGGAAGCTAGGGCTTTAAGCTCATCACTTGAGGCTGTGTTTTCATCGCTAAATAAAGTTCTTTTTTTAATACTACCACTTACATCTTTAGAAGCGCTTAAATGACCTAAGAATTCTAAATTTAAAGGATTTTTAATGTTTGCATCTGCAACTTTTTTAATATTTTCAAACACTTTTAAAGCTTCATTTTCGTTTTTTACAACATTAAAGAGCATTAGTAAATTTTCTTTTGTCTTAGAAGTTGTTTTTATGGTTGCATACGCATCAGTGATTGCTGCAGGATCAGGAACAGTTACTACTATAACTTCATCAGCCATTTCTAAAAAATTTAAAATATTTCCACCAATACCCGCGCCTGTGTCGATAATAAGAAAATCAAGCTCATCTAAAATACTTGCTTGATTTAAAAATCTCTCGTAAATATTTTTATCATTATATTTTAAAATCTCATCTCCACTTTCGCCTGGGATGAGCCATAAATTTGGCTTAACTTCTATTAAAATGTCTTCCAAGGAGCATTCTCCGCGTAAAACATGTAAAAGATTTTTTTGTATGCGTACATTTAAAATGACATCCAAATTTGCCAAGCCAATATCAGCATCAAAAAGCCCAACTTTATAGCCATTATTTGCTAAAACATTGGCTAGATTTGCGCTAATCGTACTTTTTCCAACGCCACCTTTTCCACTTGTAATAGCTATAAAATGAGTGTTTTGGGATTTTTTGGTTCCATTTTGACTCATGAGATTGTGAAGTTTATTTGCTTGGTTATTCATTATTTTTTCCTTTGTTAAACCCTTCTAAAATACAATGAACTAGAAAATCACTATTGGCTACTTCTAAATCATCTGGCACTTCTTGTCCTGTAGAGAAAAAGCTTAGAGGAATATTTGTTTCATAAATAAGAGAGAAGATATTTCCAAAAACCTTTGTTTCATCAAATTTAGTAATAATCAAAGTATCAATATTTAAGAATGAAAAATTTTTATAAATTTCCATTAAATCTTCATGTTTGGTGTTTGCAGAAACCACTAAATTTACATCAATTTCTGCATTTGAGTGCATTAAAAATTCTTTAGTTTTAGCAAGTTTACTTTGATCGTATTGTGAATTTCCTATAGTATCAACTAAAATTACTTCGCAATTATTTAAGCTTTTTATCGCTTCATCTAAATCCTTTGGTTCTATGCTATCAATAATAGGAAGTTTCATCATTTTTGCATACTGAAAAAGTTGCTCAACCGCACCGATTCTATAAGTATCAAGCGTAATAATACCTGTTTTATAACGCTTATCTCCATAAGCATAGCGAAAAGCTAACTTAGCTAAGGTTGTTGTTTTTCCGACTCCTGTTGGGCCCACTAGCATCATGATTTTTTGTTTTTTTATATCGCTTTCAACGCGACAAGGCAAGATATTTCTTAAAAGTGAGTGAAAATATCTTTGAACCGCATCTTTGTTGGTTTTCATAGCAGCTGGCATATTTTCTATAGTTGCTTTCATAATCGCTTCTAGATGATTTTCAAGCATTCCACTTTCTTTGGCTTGCTTATAAATACTTGCAAATTCAGGAGGTATCATAAGATTTTTTCTAGCTTCAGCTTTATCGTCCCACATCATATCTGCAAGAAGATCTATTTTATCGTTAAGCTTGTTGATTTGTTTTTCAAATTGCTTTTCAAAATTTTCTATTTTTTTATTATAATTTGGATTAGGGGTGTAATTTTCTAAAGGTGTGTTTGTGACTTTAGAAATTTCATTGCTAACTTCACTTAGTTTTTCTTTAAAATCATCAAAGCCTAGAGTCTTATTTTGATGAGGGTTGATTTTGTTTTGTGGAAAATCTTGATAGGTTTTTTTAGTTAAGTCATTGTTTTTTACAGTGTTTAAATTTGTATTTAAGCGAGTGTTTGAGAAATCCAAGACTACATCTTCATCTTCTTGAGGGATTTGAGATCTAATTTTTTCTTCTGTAAGAGAGGTAGAAGATGGTTTTGGCGAGCTTTTTTTTGCAGGTAAAGATTTTCCTTGTTTTTTTAAGTGTTCTTCATAGTCGCTTTCTTCTATGGCTACCATAACCTCATAAAGCGCACTGCGATTTAAGGTTTTAGGACGAATTTGTTTATTTGTTATAATTAAAGCTTTATCTCCGTAATCTTCTTTTACTTTGGGTATAATTTGTTCTGTATCTTCAACAGTAAAAGTATGTATAAGTTGTCCCATTTATATTCCTTATATCATGCCTAAAGGCAAAATTACACTCACTCTTTCTTTAGCCCCTTTATGAGGCACCTCACACCACTTATCACGCTTGACTTTTTGTGAAAAGTATAAAAGATCTAAATCAAGCGTTCTAGGAGCGTTTTTGAAAGTTCTCTTGCGTTTAAATTTTACTTCATAATAAAGTAAAACTTTCAAAAGTGCTCGTGCATGCAAATTAGTTTGTATCAACATAACAGCATTGGTAAAATCTTTTTGCTCTTTAAAACCAAAGGCTTCATTTATCAACATAGGAGATGTGGATAAAATTTTAAATCTTTTATCATCCATCATTACTCGAAAAAGCATATCAAATCTTTTTTTTTCGGGCTCTATATTGCTTCCTAAGCCTATAAGAGCTAAATATTTAAAAGATCGTATATTTTGACTAAAAAAAGGAAAAAAACGACTTTTTTCAAAGTGTTTTACTCCTTGAATTTTTAGCATTATTATTTATTTGTTTGTTGTGCTTGTTGCATCGCGCGCAAATTTTTTATTTGCTCACAAATTTGAATTATACCCATTAAAGCCAAGTGATAGCCAAAAGGACCAAAACCAACAATAGTTCCAGAACATACAGGCGCTATAAGACTTTTTTGACGAAATTCTTCTCTGCGATAAACATTGCTAATATGTACTTCAATTGTAGGTAAAGCTACTGCTGCAATAGCATCGCGAATAGCTACTGAAGTATGAGTATAGCCTGCTGCATTGATAATAATTCCATCAACTGTTCCAAGGCATTCTTGAATTTTATCTACGATTTCACCTTCAAAATTACTTTGGAAAAAGTCAAGTTCTACATTGTTTTGCGATGCTGCAAGTTTCATTTGCTCATGAATTTCTTCCATTTTCATAGCACCATAAATTCCCACTTCTCTTACGCCAAGCATATTAACATTTGGGCCTTGGATAATCATTATTTTCATGGATTTAACCTTAAAAATTTATTTTTTAACCTTTTATTATAACATTTTAAAAATAAATTTTTGCTACAATGTAATTTTTGAAAGGAAAATCGTGTTTATAGCTGCTGCAAGATATCTTTTTTTATGCGATGAAGATTTTACAATACTAGAAAATCAAGCCTTTGTTTTTGAAGATAAAATTTTAGAATTGGGTGAATTGGATAATTTAAGAAAAAAATATCCCAAGGCTAAAATCATCAAAACACCTAAAAATTCGGTTATTTTACCTGCTTTTATAAATCCTCACACACACTTAGAATTTAGTGCAAATTCAACAACTTTACATTTTGGAGAATTTTTAATTTGGCTTAAAAGTGTTATAAATTCTCGTTCTATGTTAAATGCACAGGCCAAAGAAGAATTAATACTTCAAAGCATTAAAAAAATGCAAAAAAGCGGTATAGGCACTATAGGTGAAATTTCAAGTTTTGGGAGTGATTTAGATCCTTGTTTAAAGGCTAGTCAAAAGGGTATGCGTATAGTATTTTTTAATGAAATTTTGGGTACAAATGAAAATCAAGTTGAAGATAAAAAACAAGAATTTTTAAAAAGATTTGAAAATTCTTTGAAATTTAAAAATGATTTTTTTATCCCAGCAATTTCGATTCATTCTCCTTATTCAACTCATCCTAGTTTGGCTCATTTTGCTCTTGATTTAGCTAAAAAGCAAAATTTACTAGTTAGTACGCATTTTTTAGAAAGTAAGGCTGAAAATATCTGGCTTAGAGAGTCTAAAGGAGGGTTTAAAAAATGGCTTGAAAATTTCACACTTCACCCTAAGCCTCTTTATACACCAAAGGATTTTGCTAAACTCTTTAAAGGAGTAAGGACTCTTTTTACGCATTGTGTTTATTTAAAAGAATATGAATGGTTAGATAAAAATTTACATTCTATTACACATTGTGCATTTTCAAATCGTCTTTTAAGTCAAAAAAGCTTAGATTTAAAAACGGCTTTAAAAAGTGGATTAAATATCCATTTAGGAACCGATGGACTTAGCTCAAATATTTCATTGTCCTTACTTGATGAAATGCGCGCGAATTTGCTTATACATAAGAATTTTGATTTATTAGAGTTAGCCTCTAAGCTTTTGCAAATGGTAACACTTTATCCTGCAAAGGCTTTAAATTTAAATTTAGGAGAGCTTAAAAAAGGTAAAATTGCTGATTTTAGCGTATTTGAGCTAGGAGAATGTGATAAAAAGCAAGCTCCTTTGCAGTTTATTTTAAATGCTAAGGAAGTAAATAAATTATTTATAAAAGGAAAAGAATGCAAATTTTAAAATCATTTTTTAAGGCTTTAGGATGCGGTATAAAATTTATCAATACTTATTTTAAAACCTTTGTTTTATTGTTGATTGTTATATGGATTTTAATGCCTAGTGCAAATTCAAGCTCCAATCTTGCAAATTTAGAACGCATTGATTTAAAGGGTGAAATTTTTGACAGCTCTGCAGTTTTGGAAAAAATTATCAACGCTAAAAATGATAGCAATATCAAAGGAGTGCTTTTTGTTATAGACTCTCCTGGTGGAGCTTTTGCTCCTAGTATGGAACTAGCTCTAGCTATAAAGGATTTAAAAATTAAAAAGCCTGTGCTTGTTTATGCAAGCGGAACTATGGCAAGCGGAAGTTATTTAGCAGGAGTTGGAGCTAATAAAATTTTAGCCAATCCAGCAAGTTTTATAGGCTCTATCGGTGTGATTATGCAAGGAGCTGATTTAAGCGGATTGGCTAATAAACTCGGTATTAAAGAACAAACTATTCAAGCGGGTGAATTTAAAAGTGCTGGAACTTTTGCAAGAGCTTGGAATGAGAATGAAAGAAATTTTTTACAGGGTTTAATTGATCAAAGTTATGATCTTTTTACAGGTTTTGTTGCCAAGGAAAGAGCATTAGATCTTAATAAAAAAGATCAATGGGCAAATGCAAGAGTGTTTTTAGCTGCCAAGGCTAAGGAGCTTGGTCTTATAGATGAGCTTAGTAATTATGAAAATGCTAAAAAGGAGCTTGAAAAACTTGCTAATGTTTCAAATCCTGTTTGGAAAGAAGAAGATAAGATTGATAAATTTCTTAACCGCCTAGAAGGACAAACATCAAGCTTGATAAGTAAAAGCTTAATCGAAATCGTTTATAAAACTAATAGCAGTTTTATAAACGCTAGATAAAATATATAAATATTTTTATTTAATTTTTGTAATATTTTTATGCAATAATTATTTATATCTTAGATAAGGAGTAAAATAATGAAAAAAAATATTGTTTTTTTCGAAGTTAAAGGTGGGAGTGATAAAGGTGAAGATGGCTATAGAAAAGATACCATGCCTATGGTAAACGCCTTAAAAGCTAAGGGTTGGAATGCTGAGGTGATTTTTTTTGAAGTGGGTAAAAAAGATGAAATTTACAAATATGTAAAAGAAAATTTTGATGGTTATGTTTCTCGCATCAATCCTGGCAATCTTAAAGAAGAAAATGAGTATTTTGATATGTTAAGAAAACTTTGTGCCGATAAGCTTGTAGGCATGCCTCATCCTGATGCTATGATAGGTTATGGCGCTAAAGATGCACTTACAAAATTAGCAGATACTGATCTTGTTCCAAGTGATACTTATGCTTACTATGATATTAAGACTTTTAAAGAAAATTTTCCAAAAAGTTTGGCTAAAGGTGAAAGGGTTTTAAAACAAAATCGTGGCTCTACAGGAGAGGGAATTTGGCGTGTGAGTGTAGAGGGTAATGTTAGTGGAGATAGTTTGCCTTTAAACACAAAAATCAAGTGTACGGAAGCTAAGGATAATCATGTAGAACATAGAGAGCTTGGGGAATTTATGGATTTTTGTGAGCAATATATCATAGGTGATAATGGTATGCTTGTGGATATGACTTTTTTACCGCGCATTAAAGAAGGTGAAATCAGACTTTTAATGCTTTATAACACCCCTGTAAATGTAGTACATAAAAAACCAGCTGAAGATGCTGATGCTTTTTCTGCTACGCTTTTTAGCGGGGCAAAATATCGCTATGATAAGCCAGAAGATTGGAAAACTTTGGTGGATATGTTTTTAGGCGAGCTTCCTAAGGTAAGGGAAAAATTAGGCAATTATGACTTACCATTGATTTGGACGGCTGATTTTATTTTAGATACTGATGAAAAGGGCAATGATAAATATGTTTTAGGCGAGATTAATTGTTCTTGTGTAGGCTTTACTTCTCATTTAGAACTTGCTGATGAAGTAGCTTCAAATATTATTAATATTGTAAGTAAAACTAAGGCTTAGTCTTTAAGTTTAATGTCCATTTTATTATTACAAAATGGACATTCTTTTTTTATTGTTTTTAGGTTTGAGCTATATTCTATTGGAAAAAATTTTTCACAAAATGAGCATTTTATATCTTTGGTTAGTATAGGATAGGAATAATCAAATTTATCCAAAATAAAATATTTTATTTTTTTATCCATTAAATTTCCTTCTTTGTCTAACTTATATTTTAACGCATAAATAGTTAATTAGAAATTTTCTGAATATTTTTTATAAAACTGTATGGCTTCTTTGCATTTTTTACATTTAAATTTTACGCCCTTAAGTTGAATTTTTTGATGAATTCCAAAAGGTACATCATGCATTTGTCCTACGCATTCACATATGTAAAGATAAACTGCATTTTCATCATCTTTTTCTTCTTTAACTTCTTCAAAGCTTACTTCTCCATCATCTTCAGAAGCCAAAGAAGATCTTCTGTATTGTTCAACCTTCATATCTTCATAGAGTATATGTTCTAAAAGCCATTTTTTAGAAACTGTGTAAAGCTTCTCTTTTAAATCATTAGTGGACTTTATATTTTTAATAAGATCTATCATGGATTGAATGATTTCTTTATGAATTCTTTTATGTTCTTCTAAGTCAGGATATCCTATAAGTTTCATGTATTTTTCTTCATCATTAAAATGATCTTTCATGTAGTTAAAAAATTCAGCCAATAAAGCTTTTACATCATCCTTGTAAACAGGTTTATCAAACATAAACTCTACTTTACCTGCAAGTTCAAAAAGTTTTTTGTGCTGTTCATCTATTTTTGCATTATGAACGCTATAACTATCATCCCATTTTGGAAACATTTTTAATCCTTTAACTCACTTTTAACGTAGAATAAATTTTTTTGACATTTTTTACATCTTAATTGTTTTTTATGACAGAGAATGTCAAGGTGTTCTGTATATGAAAGTATGTGATTTGTTCTACAAGGGCAAGAATAGATAAATTCATATTCTTTATGTTTTACTTGTTTGGCGGTAGGAGTTGTTGGAGTGTTTTCGTATAATATTTCTTCATTGATTTTTTCAAGCTCTTCTTCTTGTTTGCTTAAAATTTGATCCGAAAGCCAATTTCCTATCATAACATCATGATGTAATATATGTTCTAAAAGCCACTCTGACATTATAGTATAAAGTTTTTCTTTTAAATCATTAGTGGTTTTTATGTTTTGTATAAGATAAGACATATCATGAATGATATTTTTATGCATGATTTTGTGTTCATTTAAATAAGGATAATGAATTTCTTGCATATAATCTTCTTCATTACTAAAATGTTCTTTCATATAGTTAAAAAGTTCTGTTAAAATTTCTTTTAACTCATCTCTTTGAACAAATTTATAAACCGCATTTTCTATTTTTGCTGCAAGTTCAAAAAGTTTTTGATGTTGAGCATCTATTTTCTCATCATTGATACTATATTTTTCATCCCAAACAGGAATTAATTTATCCAAAAGCACCTTCTTTAATTTTTGTATTTAAAATTAATTTAATATATTTGAGTGAAATATTACATTATACTTTATTAAAATATTATTAATTAGAAATTATTTATTTTATTTATATTTGTATAATATAAAAAGTATATATAATTAATATTAAAAATTAAGACTTACTGATTCTAGTATAGAATCAGTAAATAATAATATGTGCAATTTGTGGCCCATGAACACCAAAAACAGTGATAAGTTCTATATCTGCTGTTCTTGAAGGCCCTGCTATAAATAAGATATTAGTAGGTAAAATTTCATTTTCTTTTTTTACTAAATTTAAAGCTTCGCTAAGACTTTTAACAACATTTTCTTTTTTAAGCAATACTATGCAAAGTTTAGGTGCAAGGCTTAGCATTCTAGGTTGGGTTTTACTTGAAGGTATAAGTGCAACTCCGTGAGAGCTTACCCCTGCTCTTGCGTGAATGATGGAAAAATCACTATGAAAAACTTCAGATCTTAGATTTTCGATTTCTTTATCAAAGCAAATCTTCTTTTCTGCCTTGATTTGTTCTAAATCTAAATTTAAATCCGCCCCATAAATCATACTTTTAAAGCCATATCTTGCGATAATTTCATTGATTTTTTCTTCTAAGGTATCTTTAGTCGCATTTTCAACGATGTATTTATTATTGCTCATTTTTTGCTTCATTTCTGCAAGCATATCTTGGGTGGTTTGGATATGTTCTACAGGATCTATACTTTCAATACGCGTAAAGTCTGTTTCTTTGTAAGCTTTTTTAAGATGTTCTAAAATACTTGCTTTACTTTTGCTTGAAATTTCATCGATTTTACTCATAGCTTACTCCTTCTAGTTTTTGCACTTCTTTATAAAGATCCATTTTAATTTGAGGTAATTCTTTAAAAGCGTGCCATTTTTTAATCACAGGTAAAACGCTTGCGAAATTTTGTACCGTCCAGTTGAAATAATGTGCTTTTGAAAGTGAAAAACGCCATTTATTGCCATTGGTTGCGATATTTTTAAATTGTTTAAAAGCAAAGGCTTCTAAGGCATTGCGATGAACATTATTTGCTCCTAAAGGTGGATTTTTACCTTGTCCTATTTTATCACATCTTAATTTGCGAATAAGATCAGCCAAAGGAATTTGCACTGGACAAACTTCAGAACAACGCCCACAAAGTGAACAGAAATTTAAAATATCTCCTGTATGATCTATACCAAAAATATTAGGACTGATTACTTCTCCTATAGGTCCTGGATAAGTGGTTTGATAGGCATGTCCGCCGATTTGATCATAAACAGGGCAAAAATTCATACAAGCCCCACATCGAATACAACGCAAAGCCTCATAATAATCCTCATGAGCTAACATTTTAGAGCGATTGTGATCAAATAAAATCACATGCACTTCTTTAGGACCATCTAAATCCCCATTTTTTCTAGGACCTGTGATGATATTGTTATAAGTTGGTATAAATTGTCCTGTGGCTGAAGGAGTGAGTAAAGAAACCATAGTAGCCGCATCTTCAAAGCTTTCCATGACTTTTTCTATGCCGCAAAGTGCGATATGAATATCAGGTGCTGTAGTGCACATTCTACCGTTTCCTTCATTTTCTATAAGCCAAAAAGCTCCTTCTCTTGACATGGCAAAATTGACCCCACTAAGTCCAAGCTTTAAGCCTTCAAAATCTTTTCTTAAATGTTCTCTAGCTACCGCATTTAAACTTTCAGGTTCATCGTTTTCTAAATTCGCTCCTAATTTTTCTTTGAAAATTTCTCCGATTTCATGGCGGTTTCTATGTATAGCAGGTACAACTATATGTAAAGGAGGCTCTTCATTAAGCTGTAAAATAAGCTCTCCAAGATCGGTTTCTATAGCTTTTAAACCTTTTTTTTCTAGGTAGTGATTTAGGCCTATTTCTTCGCTTGCCATAGATTTACCTTTTAAAAGCTTAGTGATATTTTTTTCTTTCATGATTTCATAGACGATTTCACAGGCATCTTCATCACTACTTGCCCAATGCACTTTAATGCCATTTTTTGTAGCATTTTTTTCAAATTCTAAAAGCCTTTCTTCTAAACTCATTAAGGCATTGTTTTTAGCTTGTTTAGCTTTAGCTCTTAAACCCTGCCAGTCTTTAAATCTAGCATCAATAACATTGAGTCTATTTTTTTGTAAAGTATGCATGGCAGTCATTAAATTTTCTTGCATTTGCCTGTCATTGAGTTTAATTTGAACGATTTGTTCGTGAGGAATTTTTTGACTCATAGTCTTTCTCCTTCTAAGCGTTTAAGTAAAAAGTCATATAAATGTATGCCTTTTATATCTAAACCCATTCTTTTCATTGTGCCATATATGTTTAAAAGACAACCTCCATCGCCACTGATGAGATATTTTGCACCGCTATTTTGTATATCTTTGATTTTGCTTCTTGCCATAGCATTTGAAATTTCAGGCTCTTTTACTGAAAAAGTTCCGCCAAAACCACAACATTCTTCCTCGTATTGAAGTTCTACTAATTCTACATTTTTTAGTTTTTTGATAAGATTTTTACTCGCTTGTATGCTTTTTTGCACTCTTAAAGCATGGCAATTAGAATGCCAAGTTACTTTTATAGGTGCACCTTTGTCTTCATAATCTACTTTTAAAACTTCATCAAGGTATTGTGAAAGTTCTATCACTCTAGAGCTAAAATCTTTGACTTTAGAAAATTCAGGTCTGTTTTTAAAAAGTTCTTTATAGTCATGACTCATCATACCCGCACAAGAACCACTTGGCACAACGATGGGATAATCTTTATCAAATAAATCTACATTATATAAAGCAATCTCACGACTTTCATCGAAATAACCTGAGTTAAAAGAAGGTTGAGCGCAACAGGTTTGATTTTTTTTAAAAATCACTTCAATACCTTCACGCCTTAAAAGTTTTATTGCATTTAAAACGCTTTGTTGCATAGCAGCACTTCCTAAGCATGTGGCGTAAAAATACACCTTTTTCATGATCTCTCCTTTTGGGATAATTTAGGATAAATATTCTAATCCTATAAAAATAAAAGCAAAGTAAAATTTCCAACAAATATTCTAAAAACGAATATTTGTTGAAGTAAAACTTAAATTTTTAATTATTTCACTATAACTTCAGGGATGATTCCTTGCAAGAAAAAAGCTATAATGCAAGTCCAAATTCCTATTAAAATAATAAAAGCTATAGAATATTTTAATGTGAATTTGAAAAGATCAGATTCTTTTCCTACAAGTCCAACCGCTGCGCAAGCTATAGCAATGCTTTGTGGACTGATCATCTTTCCAACGACCCCACCTACTGAATTAGCTGCTAAAAATAAAGCTTCGCTAATACCTAGTTTTTGAGCACTTACTTGCTGCAAGGTTCCAAAAAGTAAATTTGCACTTGTATCAGAGCCTGTTAAAAATACCCCTATCCAACCAATGATTGGCGAAAAGAAAGAAAAAGCATCGCCTGTGTGTGCAAAAGCAAGTCCTAAGGTAGTACTCATACCACTATTTTTAGAAATAAAAGCAAAAGCTACAACTAAACCTATGGTGATACAAGGTATAGCCATTTCTTTTAAAGTAGCCCAAAAGCATTCTGCTGCATCTTCAGCTTTAATTTTTAAAATAGCTATACTTAAAAAAGCTGCAAGCAAAATCGCTGTTCCTGCTTGAGCTACGGTTTTTCCATTGATTAAATCTACACCTAAAGCCAAAGATAAAGGCTTAGCTTCTCCTATGCCTGTGATAGAAGGGCTTAAAATTCCAGTTGTGATATTGCTAAATTGTAAAGTAATGCTTGTATAGCTTAAAATTCCGTCCTTATCAAAGAGAGCTTTAAACCAAGGTTGTGTCCAAATGATAATACAAACAATGAGTAAAATAAAAGGCGACCAAGCTTTTAGAATTTGATTAAAGCTTAGAGTATTATCTTGAGTGAAATTACTTTCATTATCAAATCTAAAAATATTTTTTGGTTTCCAAAATTTTAAAAATATAGTTGTAACCGCTAAAGAAACCACAGCTGAAATAATATCAGGCAATTCCGCTCCTAAGTGATTTGAGCTTAAAAATTGAGTAGTTGTAAAGCTTAGCGCCGCAACTAAAATAGCTGGAAAAGTTTCTTTAACGCCTTTAAATCCATCCATTAAAAAAACTATGAAAAAAGGTATAGTAAGGCTTAAAGGAACTAGCATTCTACCTACCATGGCAGAAACTGAATGCTGTTCTATGCCGACAAGATTTGCCATAGCAATAATAGGAATTCCCACCGCACCAAAAGCAACAGGAGCGGTATTTGCGATAAGACAAAGTCCTGCAGCTTGCAAAGGACGCAAACCAAGTCCTACTAAAAGTGCAGCAGTTATAGCCACAGGGCCACCAAAACCTATAGCACCTTCTAAAAATGAACCAAAACAAAAACCTATTAAAATCACTTGAATTCTATGATCTGGAGTAATGCTCATCACGCTTTTTTTAATGATTTCAAAAGAACCCGACTTGATAGAAAGTTTGTAAAGAAAGATTGCTGCAATGATAATCCAAGCTATAGGCCACATACCATTTGTAAAGCCTTGAATAAAACTTGCGCCCACTAAATTCCAAGGCATTTTATAGGCAAATAAAGCTACCAAAGTAGCAAGTATAACAGTTAAAAAACCTGCTTGATAACCTTTAAGTTTTAAAACAACCAAACAAACTAAAAAACATAGTATAGGTAAAAATGCCACTAAAGCACTTAGCCAAATGTTTGAAAAAGGGTCGTAAACTTGTTGCCATGTTAAAATTTGCTCCAATTTTTCCTCCTTGATAATTATCATGTATAAATTTATTGTAACAAAAAATTAAATTAAAATAAAAAAATTATAGAGTAAAGTAAATTATATTGTGTTGTTATTGATTATTTTGTGTATTTTTGTAATATCATAAATATTAAATAAATATAAAAATAGAACAAGAAAAAATCTTATTCTAAAGGGGTAGAAGCTGTTAAAGGTGGAGTTATAATCATTAGTTCGTTTACTTCATAAAAAATTAGGATCTAAGGTGCAAGGGGCTATTCTAAAGCGTTTTTGTGTAGGAATATTTGGATTAAAAAGTTACCATACATTCATCAGATTCCAAAACTAAAGAACAAATTTGCACATCTGAAGTTGTTGTTGGCATTCATAGAAAATACAGTTTCTAGTTTACCATCTTTTAGATTATCTCGACAAGATTTTGCTCCAAAGATTCCATCTTCTAGGATGGTCAAACAAAGATCGCTTTCCTTTGGATTTGTAAATTGCACATAACCAAAAGGAAGTTCATTGGCTAATTTATCTTTTTGTTTTAACTCATTGCTTAAAACAATTTCTTTAATATTCCAATTTTGATCAATAGGATCTTTTGAGATATCTCTAAAGGTGCTTAAAAAAATTCCCGTTTCTAAACTTCCTATAGAAACCATTTCGGTAAAATCTTTCAAATCTCCAGTAGGAGTTGCAAAGGCTAAAGTTATAAACATAAAAAATAAAGCAACAATTTTTTCATATTAAATGTCTTAAAATTTTCTAAAATTAACTGGAAAATGATCTTAAACTTGCAAGCATCAAAATCACAGCTAAAAGTGGTGGAGTATAGGCTTGTTGTATGTTTAATTGCCTGTAATTGCATAATCAATAGTCCCTCCGTTTGCTTGAGTTACACTAGTTGGAAAAACCACTCTAATTTTATTTGCTAATTCTCTATCCACTGTATTTGTTATAGTAGAAGGATCGCGGTTAAAATCCCCTGCTATCATCCAGTTAACTTGAGGTATATTTACAAAATGTGTATTTATGGGCTGTGATAATTGCTCCTACATCTGTTCCTTCATTGGCTAAAGCATAGATATTGAAAAAAAGCATCACTTCCATCGCGAATTCCTATAATGGGTCTTGAAACTATAGCTAAATTTACACGATTAGCTTCTACATCAATGTGAGAATAATAAATAAAAACCCTATCAGGTCTTGAAAGAGTCCTCAAATTCTACTCATATTCGTCAATAGGCGTTCCACTTTGTTGCACATGGTGTCCTATTGGAGTGGCTATTCTTAGTAAAGTTCCTATTTCTTGTATCATCAAGATATCTAAGGGGTTTGCTCCACTTGCAAGTTGTCTTACTGCATTATTGTTGATGCTACTAGTTAAAGGTGGGGTAAATAGGAGTAATAAGTACTAAATCAGCATTGCTAATTAAACTTGGAATTTCTTGATTGGTAGGAAAAATAGGTTCAAAATCCAGTTTTAAAGAGTGAGTGTCTTCAAATTCCCCAAATGAACGCCCCAAAGGATTTACATTTTCAAAATTTAGAAGAACATGCATTAAAGAAAAAAATCATAAAACAAAAATAAAAACTTTAATTTTTTGCATTAAAAACCTTGATTATGTATTTAAATTTTTTAAGAAAATAATAACATAATTTTCATTATAATTTTCCGCTTCTTAAAATGTTTTATTTTGTTGTTTTTAAAGGTAGAATTTACATGCATCTTAAACACTTATATTTTAGTATTTCTCAAATTTTTAATTTTTACAAAGAAGGTTTTAAAAATTTAACTCTTGGAAAGACCCTTTGGAAAATTATCTTTATCAAACTTTTTGTTATGTTTGTGATTTTAAAACTTTTTGTTTTTGATGTAAATTTTAATTCTATTTTTAAAAGCGACAAAGAAAAAAGCACTTTTGTACTCAAAAATCTTACACTCGAAGGAAAATAAATGAACGAATTTAGTAGCGTTGATTGGTCAAGAGCGCAGTTTGCTTTAACTGCACTTTATCATTTTTTGTTTGTGCCTTTAACCTTAGGCTTATCTTTTATCATTGCTATCATGGAGACTATCTATGTAAAAACTAAAAATGAAAGATGGAAAAAAATCACCAAATTTTGGCTTTCATTATTTGCTATAAATTTTGCTATCGGTGTAGCTACAGGTATTATAATGGAATTTGAATTTGGAACAAACTGGGCAAATTATAGCTGGTTTGTGGGAGATATTTTTGGTGCACCTTTGGCGATTGAAGGTATTATGGCATTTTTTTTAGAGGCTACTTTTTTTGCAGTTATGTTTTTTGGCTGGGATAAAGTAAGTAAGGGTTTTCACTTACTTTCAACTTGGTGTGTGGCTATAGGAAGCAATCTTTCTGCTTTTTGGATTTTAGTGGCAAATGGTTGGATGCAATATCCTGTAGGAATGAGCTTTAACCCTGATACAGCAAGAAATGAAATGCAAAGCTTTTTTGAAGTAGCACTTTCTCCTGTGGCTATTTCAAAATTTTTACATACCATAGGCAGCGGTTATGTGATTTCAGCTTTATTTGTAATAGGAATTTCAGCTTGGTTTATGTTAAAGGGACGCCATATTATCGAGGCTAAAAAAAGCTTAGTTGTAGGAGCTAGTTTTGGTTTGGTTTGTTCAATCTTTTTGTTTTTCAGCGGAGATGAAAGTGCTTACCGTGTAACTCAAACTCAACCTATGAAACTTGCAGCTATGGAAGGGGTTTATCAAGGTGAACATCGTGCAGGACTTGTGCCTTTTGGAATTTTAAACCCTAAAAAAACCATAGACAATAACGAAAGTGTGTTTTTATTTGACATTACTATACCTTACGCTCTTTCTATATTAGGAAACCGTGATCCAAATTCTTTTGTTCCAGGAATTGAAGATTTAATCTATGGAAATGAAAGCAAAGGTATAGAACCTATGCAAAATCGTATCGATAGAGGAAAAATCGCTATACAAGCTCTAAAAGACTATAAACTTGCTAAAGAAAACAATGATACAATAGCTATGGCAAATCACAAATCTATTTTAGAAACTCATTTTAAAGATTTTGGTTATGGATATTTAGAAAAACCAAGTGATACTATTCCGCCTGTGGCTTTAACTTTTTATAGCTTTCATATTATGGTTGCTTTAGGAAGTTTTTTCTTTTTACTTTTCATTGTTACACTTTATCTTACTATGGCAAATGATATTGAGAAATTTAGAAAAGTACTTTGGGTGTGTTTGTTATCCATTCCATTGGGTTATATCGCCGCTGAAGCAGGCTGGATTGTTGCTGAAGTAGGCAGACAACCTTGGGCAATTCAAGACTTACTTCCCGTACATATCGCAGCAACACAACTTGGAAAAGTCAATGTTCAAATTTCATTTTGGATTTTTGCAGTACTTTTTACAGCCTTATTGATTGCAGAAGTTAAAATAATACTTACTCAGATTAAAAAAGGTTTTGACGCACATGCAGGACATACTCCACTTATGGGCAAAGGAGAAAAATAATGTTTTTTGGTTTAGAACTTGAAGGTTTGCAAATTTATTGGTGGTTGATTTTAAGTTTGCTCGGTGGACTTTTAGTTTTTATGTTTTTTGTCCAAGGTGGACAGACTTTAATCGATGAGCTTAGCAAGGATGAGCTTGAAAAAACCATGCTAGTCAATTCTTTAGGGCGTAAATGGGAGCTTGGTTTTACAACTCTTGTACTTTTTGGCGGAGCAGCTTTTGCAGCTTTTCCACTTTTTTATAGTACCAGTTTTGGCGGAGCTTATTGGGCTTGGCTTTGTATTTTATTTTGTTTTATTTTACAAGCTGTGGCTTATGAGTATCGTAAAAAAGAAAATAATGTTTATGGCTCTAAAACCTATGAAATTTTTCTTAAAATCAATGGATATTTAGGGGTATTTTTAATCGGAGTTGCAGTAAGTAGTTTTTTTAGCGGTTCTGAATTTATCTTAAATGAGCATAATTTTGTTTCTTGGCAAAACCCTTTGCACGGCTTAGAACTTTTACTCAATCCTTTTAATTATCTCTTAGGCTTAGCTTTGGTATTTTTAGCAAGGCTTTTAGGCGCAGCGTATTTTATGAACAATATCAATGATGAGAATATCAAAATAAGAGCTATGAAAAAACTTATGATCAATAGCATTTTGTTTTTACCTTTTTTCTTAGGTTTTTTAGCGTGGATTTTTTTAAAAGATGGTTTTAGCGTAGATGCCAATGGAACTGTAAGCATGAGTGCGAATTTGTATTTATATAATTTCTTAAATCAAATGATTTTTGCTATCTTGCTTGCTATCGGTGTGATTTTAGTGCTTTTAGGTATGATTCAAGGAGCAAAAGGTTGCTCTAAAGCTATTTTTACCCTAGGACTTGGAACGGTTTTAACAGTTTTTGCTTTATTATCAAGCATTGGTTTAGGTCAAAGTGCTTTTTACCCATCTTTAAGTGATTTGCAAAGTTCTTTAACTTTAAAAAATGCAAGTTCAAGCTATTATACTCTAAGCGTCATGGCTTATGTGTCTTTACTTGTACCCTTTGTTTTAGCTTATATTATCTATGTTTGGAATGCAATGGATAAAGTAAAAATTACACGCGAAGAAATCGCAAACGATGATCACGCATATTAAGGAGAAAAAATGTTACATGCTTTGTTTTTATTGGCTTGGCCTTTAGTAATTTATCTAAGCTATAAATTTATAATGCTAAATATCAATCAATTAGAAAAAGATAGCAAACTATAAAGCAAGATAAGATTTAAACCGATATAAGTATAAATCTTTTCAAAATATTGCAATTTGCCCATTTTTGGGCATCTTTTAATCATAAATCTTTTAAAGCTTCATTAGCAGCATCAAGGGCGTGAATAAGGCTTGTGTCAAAAATTTTAATATTTGTATCATTTTTGGATATTAATAAACCAATTTCAGTGCAAGCTAAAAGCACTCCCTTTGCCCCTTTTTCTTGTAGTTTTTTTATAATATTTAAATATTTTTCTTTAGAATCTTGCTTGATTTTACCTTTGCAAAGCTCATTAAAAATAATATCATTAACGATTTTTATATCTTCATCACTAGGAGTAATAACGCTAATATTTTCTTCAATCAGTATTTTTTTATAAAAATCCTGAGTCATTGTGTATTTAGTACCCAATAAACCAATTTTTTGTATGTTTTCTTGTTTTAAAGCCTTAGCAGAACTTTTTGCAATATGCAAAATAGGGATATTTATGTTTTGTTGAATTTCATCAAAAACCTTATGCATAGTATTAGTTGCAATTATTATAAAATTAGCCCCTGCAAGTTCTAATTTTTTAGCACATTGAGTCAAAATTTGTGCAGCTTCTTGCCATTTATCTTGGCTTTGTAAATTTTCTATTTCTTCAAAATTAACACTGTAAAGTAAAATTTTTGCAGAATTTAAAGATTTTAATTTATCATTTATAGCTTGATTTATTGTTTTATAATAAGTAATAGTGCTTTCAAAACTCATTCCGCCTATAATACCAATGGTTTTCATTTTTCTCCTTAAAAATTAATTTTTGAGTTGTTTTATTATAATATATTTCATAGAAATACGATTTATTTTTAAATAAATAAATATATTTTAATATTTTTATTAAAATTTAAAATAATTTTTTAAACTATTTTCCAATCTACAGGAATTTTACCAACTTTTTTTAAAAATTTATTAGCCTTTGAAAAATGCTTACAACCTAAAAATCCTGTTCTAGCTAAAGGGCTTGGGTGAGCTGCTTTTAAAATCAAATGCTTAGTATTATCAATCAAAATCTCCTTGCTTTTTGCGTAATTTCCCCAAAGCATAAAAACAAGCCCTGATTTTTCATTGCTTAATTTATGTATTATAGCATCACTAAATTCTTGCCAACCCCACGAACTATGACTAGCTGCTTTATTTGCTTCAACGCTAAGAATAGAATTTAAGAGCAAAACTCCTTGTTTTGCCCAAGAGCTTAAATCTCCGCTTTTTTCTGGAGTGATGTTTAAATCATTTTGCAATTCTTTAAAAATATTATTAAGACTTGGTGGGATTTTTACATTTTTTGGAACCGAAAAACTAAGCCCCATTGCTTGGTTTGGTTGATGATAGGGATCTTGTCCTAGGATAATAATTTTAATTTCTTTTAAGGGACATAAATTAAAAGCATTAAAGATTAAATTTGCAGGCGGATAAATAATTATATTTTGATCAATCGCATTTAGGTATTGTTTTTTGATTTCTAGAAAATATTTTTTTTGAAATTCGTCTCTTAAAAATTCTTTCCAGTCATCATTTATTTTAATCTTATCTATGTTTATTGTAATTTCTTCCATGTTATCCCTAATTATTTAAATTATTAAAAATTTTATTCTAGCAAAAAAAAGCTTGCAAAAATATATTAATTTTTTTTGAAGTAAATAAAATTTTTTATATTAATAAAAATTAAATATAAAGACATAATTTAGGATATAAAAATACTTAATTTATTATATTTTGAAAGTATTTTAATTATTAACCAATTATTAACTAAAAATGCAATATCATTATTTTATGATTTAAATCAAAAATTTTTGATTTTAAATTAAAATACTTTTTATGAAAGGTTCAAAATGGGAACAAGAAAAGAACATGATTTTATTGGGGAATTGGAAATCTCTGATGAGGTTTATTATGGAGTGCAAACTTTTAGAGCTGTTGAAAATTTTGATATTTCTCATGATAGATTAAAAGATTTTCCTCGCTTTGTTAGAGCTTTGGCTAGAGTAAAAAAAGCTGCAGCTATGGCAAATCATGAATTAGGTCTTTTGGATAAAAATATCCAAGATGCGATTATTAAAGCATGCGATAAAATTTTAGAAGGCGGGTATTATGATCAATTTGTAGTAGATATGATCCAAGGAGGTGCTGGAACAAGTACAAATATGAATGCTAATGAAGTTATAGCAAACATAGGACTTGAACTTATGGGTCATAAAAAAGGTGAATACCAATATCTTCATCCAAATGATCATGTTAATTTAAGCCAAAGTACTAACGATGCTTATCCTACAGCTTTACACCTTGCTTTGCATGATTATTTAAGTGATTTGGCAAAAGCTATGGAACATCTAAAAAAAGCTTATGAGAGAAAAGCTGAAGAATTTAAAGATGTTCTTAAAATGGGTAGAACCCAACTGCAAGATGCTGTACCTATGACTTTAGGTCGTGAATTTAAAACTTTTGCCGTAATGATAGGTGAAGATATACAAAGAGTATTAGAAGCTAGAAAATTGATTTTAGAGATCAATTTGGGCGGAACTGCTATTGGAACGGGAATTAATTCTCATCCTGATTATCCGAAGGTTGTAGAAAGAAAAATAAGAGAAGTGACAGGTTTTGAATATACTGTGGCTGAGGATTTGATCGAGGCGACTCAAGATACGGGAGCTTATGTACAAATTTCAGGTGTTTTAAAACGTGTTGCAACAAAACTTTCTAAAGTATGTAATGACTTAAGACTTTTAAGTAGTGGTCCAAAATGTGGCCTTAATGAGATTAATCTTCCAAAAATGCAACCAGGTAGTTCTATCATGCCAGGTAAGGTAAATCCTGTTATTCCTGAAGTAGTTAATCAAGTTTGTTATTTTGTTATTGGAGCAGATGTAACTGTAACTTTTGCTTGTGAGGGTGGACAATTACAACTTAATGTTTTTGAACCAGTTGCAGCATATAGCTTATTTAATTCTATTGTAATGCTAGAAAAAGCAATGTATACTTTAGCTGATAAATGTATAGATGGTATTACTGCAAATGAAAAAATTTGTTCAGACTTTGTCTATAATTCAGTAGGTATAGTAACAGCTTTAAATCCTTATATTGGTTATGAAAATTCAGCTTCTATAGCTAAAGAGGCAATGAACACTGGAAAAAGAGTGGCTGATATTGCGCTTGAAAGAGGGCTTTTAAGTAAAGAACAAATTGATGAAATTTTAACACCATCAAATATGCTAAATCCTCACATGGAAGCTAAAAAATAGCATTTTAGGATTTAATATGGATATAATGATAATTTTGCAAGTAATCGTCCTTCTTGGGGCAATTTTTATCGGTATTCGCCTAGGCGGTATTGCTATAGGTTATGCTGGAGGATTAGGTGTAGTTATACTAGGACTTGTTTTAGGTATGAAACCTGGTAATATTCCTTGGGATGTTATTTTAATTATTGCTGCAGCTATTGCAGCAATTTCTGCTATGCAACAAGCAGGTGGACTTGATTATATGGTAAGGGTGACAGAAAAAATTTTAAGATCAAGCCCTAAATTTATAAATTATTTAGCTCCGGCTTGTGGATGGTTGCTTACAATCTTAGCAGGAACAGGAAATGCAGTATTTTCTTTAATGCCTGTTGTAGTTGATGTTGCAAAATCTCAAAACATAAAACCTAGTGCTCCACTTTCATTAATGGTTGTTTCTTCGCAAATTGGAATCACTGCTTCTCCTGTGAGTGCAGCTGTGGTTTATATGAGCGGAGTTTTAGAGCCACTTGGATGGAATTATCCAACTTTAATTGGAATTTGGATCAGTACAACTTTTATAGCTTGTATGCTTACAGCTTTTATAGTGAGTTTAATCACTCCTATGGATTTAAGCAAAGATAGCGTTTATCAAGAACGCTTAAAAGCAGGACTTGTTAAAGATGCAGGAGCTATTTTACATGGTGAAGATAAACCAGGTGCTAAACTTTCAGTAGGAATTTTCTTGATCACTGTTTTGGCAGTTGTACTTTATGCAACCGCAATTTCGAGCAATATTAAATGGATTGATCCTGTTGTGGTTCCAAGAGATGCAGCTATTATGAGCTTTTTACTTACTGCAGCAACTTTGATCACTTGGCTTTGCAAAGTTGAACCAGGTAAAATTCTTGATACCAGTGTATTTAAAAGTGGTATGACTGCTTGTGTTTGCGTTTTTGGTGTAGCATGGCTTGGAAATACTTTTGTTGCAGGACACGAAGCTTCTATTAAAGAAGTAGCAGGCGACTGGGTTAAACAAACCCCTGCTATGTTAGCAGTTGCATTTTTCTTTGCAAGTATGCTTTTATATTCTCAAGCAGCAACCGCAAAGGCCATTGTACCTGTAATTATCACCGCTTTAGGAATTTCGGCAGCAAATCCGCATGATTCTTATATGCTTGTAGCTTGTTTTGCAGCAGTTTCAGCGCTTTTTGTGCTTCCAACTTATCCAACCTTACTTGGCGCTGTGCAAATGGATGATACAGGAACGACTAGAATTGGTAAATTTATATTTAATCACTCTTTCTTTATACCAGGAGTTTTAGCTATTGCAATTGCTGTAGCATTAAGCTTTGTATTAGCTCCTATGCTTATTTAAATCAAACCCTAGGTTTTTCTCCTAGGGTTAAATTTTTTCATTAGTTTTTAAGTACATACTACGCTATAATATTCATTTTTAATTTTATTTAAGAAAAGAATTTAATGAAGATAAAAGTTGGGTTGATTTTTTCAGGTATTGTTTGCCTTTTTTTAACAGCTTGTGTTAATCAGGTTAAACAAAATACAACATTTGAAAATGCTTTAACACAAAAATATTGTGGTGATGATTTTTTCAATCAAAATTTAGAAAAAATTAAAAAAAATGATGATGTCATTTATACAGGATTAAATGCAGGTTTGATTGCTAGAAATTGTGGTGATTTTAACAAAAGTAATGTATTTTTTGATGCTGCGGAAGAATCTTATAAATATGATGTGGATTTAGAAAATGTAGGCTCTAAAGCAGCTAAATTTGTTGGTACAACCTTGCTTAATGATAATATAGTAGATTATGATGGTTCTTTATATGAAAGAATTATGGTTAATATATATAAAGCTCTAAACTATATGGAAGAAGATGATTATGAAAATGCAAGAGTTGAGTTTAATCGTGCTTTAATGCGTCAAGATAAGGCAAAAGAATATTTTGCTAAAGAAATTGAAAAAAATCGTGCTGATTTAGATAAGGCAAAAGAAGATAAAAATTATGATAAAAATATGAATGAAAACTCAAAAGTTATAGAAGAGCAATATGGCAACTTATTTAAAGAATTTGATACAACAAAAAATTTCATAAATCCTTATGCGACTTATCTTGCTTCAATATTTTTCTTTATGGATAAAGATTATAGAAAAGCTGCAGATTTATTTAGAGAAGTAGCTATTATTTATCCAAAAAACAAAACTATCAAAAAAGAGGCTAAAATTTTTAAAGAATATGCCACAAAAATAAAAGTCAAAAAAGCTAAAAAATATGTTTTTGTAGTTTATGAAAATGGATTTGGTGTAGTTAAGGATGAATTTGCTTTAACCTTACCTTTTATAGTGGATAAAAAAATTATTAGCACAAATATTGCTTTACAAACCTTGAAAAAAAGGGAAGCTTCTTTTGCAAATTTAAATATAAATGGTCAAAATACAAATGATTTTGTAAATTTAGACAATATTGTCGCTACTGAATTTAAAATAAATATGCCTGCAATGATTGCTAAAGCCTTAGCTCAAACTATAATTAAAACCACTTTAAATGTAGCTGTTGCAAATAATGACTCTACAGGTGGATGGCTAAGTCTTGCAACAGCAGTAGCAACTGCTGCAACCAATAAAGCTGATGTGCGTTCTTGGAGAGGTTTACCAAAAAGTATTGCCATAGCAACAATAGAAAACGACGGAAATTTAGAAATCAAAGATCCACAAGGCAATATTTTGTTTCAAAAATCATTGGACAAAAATAAAAATGCTCTTGTGATAGTGCGTTCTTTCGCTCCGTATTTACCTGCAAGTGTTGCTATCATGGAAAAATAAGGCTAAAAGATGAAAAAAATTATTTTATTTATTTTAATGTTTTTACTTAGTGCTTGTGCACCAAGTTATCAAATAAATTCAAATCAAAATACTGTAATTTTAGGTTCAAATTTACCAAAAAGTTTAGTAAAACAATTTCAAAAGCGTATAAATAGCAATGGTTATTTAGAATTTGAAGTGATTTTACGCAGTACTTTTGTTAAAGATGTAATTTATAAAGTAGATTGGTTAGATAAAGATGGTTTTGTGCTAAGAGATGTTTTAAATGAGGACTATCAAGCCCTTAGAATTCCAGCAGGACAAGAGGTGATTCTTCGTAAACTTGCATCTGATATAAGAGCGAAGGATTTTAGATTAGAAATTAAAGCAAAAAATTAATCTCATTTTAGGAAGGATAAATCATGAAAAAAACAAAAATTTTAGGAACAGCTCTGATTGGAGCTTTGCTTTTTAGTGGTTGTGCGCAAACAGCTTATACAGATGGAAAGGCAAGTCAAGTGAAAAAAGGCGATGCTTTAACCTTGGGTCTTGATAGACAAGATTTTGAAAGTGCAGCTGAAACTATGATAAATAGTATGTTAAGCGATCCTGCTTTTGCAAATATTAAACCAGGTACAAGAAAGGTTATTGCTATTGGTAGGGTTGTAAATGATACCCCACAAAGAATCGATACTGAAAAACTCACCGCAAAAATCACTTCTGCATTAAGAAAATCAGGTAAATTTGTTCTAACTTCAGCAGTTGCTGCAGGCGGAGCACTTGATAGCATGAGTGAAGATGTAAGAGAATTAAGAGATAATGATGAGTTTAATCAAAAAACCATAGCAAAAAAGGGTACATTGGTATCGCCTGATTTTTCTCTTGCGGGTAAAATTAGACAAGATAATGTAAAACTTAGCAATGGTAAAACTCAAGTAGAATACTTTTTCTTACTAAGACTTACTGATTTAACATCAGGTTTAGTTTATTGGGAAGATGAACAAACTATTGATAAAACCGGTTCTAGTAAATCAGTTACTTGGTAAAATAAAAATTAATTTATGAATAAAATTTTTAGCTCAAGTGTTTAGCTTGGGCTTTTTTTATCATTTTTAAAAGGATACGAAATGAAAAAAATATTATTTATCGGCTCTTTAGTTATGGCAAGTTTACTTTATGCACAAGGTTCCCAGCCTGTAGAAATTACACAACAAGATATAAATACTCAAAATGAAATGTCTGACGCAAGTACTAAGGATATTACCCCAAAATCAATTGAAGATTTTTTTGAAGAATTTGCCGATAATTTCGGTATAGAATATGGTATAACCAAAGATGGAAAAACTTTTTATACGGGAAAAAGTACTGTTGCTGTAAATGATACTGATCCACAATTTGCACAAGCTTTACAAAATGCTTATCAAAAAGCAATGTTAAATTTGCAAAGCGAATTTATAAGAGATGCTTTTGGAAGAATTGCTACAAGCAGGATTCAAAATTATGAAGCAGACAATTCTACTAATGCTAAGGAATTTGATGAATTGCCAAAAGGTGATAAGGTTGATCAAATTTTAAATAAACTTACACAATTAGCTGGTGCTCAGCTTGATAAGGCATTAAAAGATTTAGGTATAGATGCAAATTCTTTAAGCGAAGACAGAAAAAAGACTTTATTAAAGCAAGAATTTCTTAACAAAACTATGACAAATGCCATAGGTTCTATGAGTGGACTTGTTCCTGTGCAAACTATAGTTACACAAAGAAGAGGTGAGTATGATGTAGGTGTTATTGCTGTTATTTCCAATAAAACTCGCCAATTAGCAAAAGATATGGCACTAGCAAGACAGAGTGCTATTAAGGGTAAAGGCAAGGCAATAAGTGAGTATCTGCCAAAAGATACAAAAGGCTTTTTAAATGAATATGGAATTCGCTTAGTTTATGATGAAAATGGTGCGCCTATTATTTTAAGTTATGGAAACTGGGGTTATGTAGCAGATCCTAGCAATGCTAAAAAAACAAATATTTTAGAAGATAGAGCCAAAGAAACAGCACTTGCTATGGCTGATGCTGCTATTATAGAGTTTATTAATACAAATTTAAGTCTTAAAGATGAAAGAACAACTGGTGATACTTACGAGGAAATCATCAAACAAAGTATTAATGTTAATGATAGTTCCACTCAAGAACAAACTCAAAACATAACAAATATTATTGATAAAGTAAATAGTAAAATAAAAGCAAGCGCAAGCGGTAAAATTCGTGGTATTCGTACTCTTAAAAAATGGAGCTATACAAGTGAAAATGGTATTGAACATGTAGGAGCTGTGAGATTTTATTCTTATGAAAATTTAGCCAACACAAATGAGGCTTTAAATTCAAAGTCAAATGCAACAAAAAATGAAGCTAAAAAATCTTCTAGCATACAAAGAAGTTCTAATGTTGTAAATAGCATGGATGATTTTTAAAGGTAAAAGATGAAAATAACTAAAATTCTTTTTTTAGGCTTATTTTTAAGCCTAAGTCTTAATGCTAAAGTTATAACCACAACTTCAACAAAATCAAGCACAGGCGAAGGCACAGGTTTAACTAGGGAAGATGCGATAAACAATGCCATTATAGAAGCTATAGGAAAAATGAGCGGAGTAAGCATCAATTCTCTTAAGAAATCTAACACTAGCGTTTCAACTGGTAATTCAGGTTCAAACATACAAGATAATTACAGCGAGCAAATTTCAAAAGCCACCAAAGGTAGAGCCGATACTTATGAAATCAATAGTGTTGAACAAGATGCAAATGGTAAATATACAGCCAATGTAACGATTTTTAAAACCACAACAACAAAAAAGTATCAAGTTCCAGGTTTAAGTGCAGATAATAGAAGAAGTATTACTGTTTTTGATTCTACTCCAGATGCTGCAAAAAGAGGCATAGGCTCAGCTTTGCAACAAAAAATCATTTCTGATTTATTGCAAAGTCGTAAATTTAATGTTTTAGACCGTGATTCTAGTGGTTATTATGAAATGGAAAAAGCTTTAATCAAAAGTGGCGACGCAGCTAGCGATGAAGTTTATAAACTTAAAAATGTGTTAGCAACAGATTATATTTTATTGTTTTCTATTTCAGGACTTGAAGGTAAACAAAAAACAAGCAATTTAACAGGAAAAAGCAAAACTGAAATTGAAGTTATCGTAGATTATCGTGTGCTTTTATTTGCTACAAGACAAATTAAATTTTCTAATACTTTAAGTATGAAAGTCAATCTTAAAGACAATAGTCTTAGTGCCAATGAAACCGCACTCAAACAAATTGCAAATCGTATTGCAGGAGATATTTTAAATGCAATTTATCCTTTGAAAGTTGCAAGCGTTGAAAACAATGAAGTAGTATTTTCTCAAAGCTTAAATCAAGGTGATATTTATGAATGTTTTGCTCTTGGGAAGGTTATAAAAGATGCTTATACAAAAGAAAATACAGGAAGAGTAGAAAGCAAAACAGGAAGTATTGAAATCACTCGCACAAGCCCTAAACTTTCTTATGCAAAAATCACAGAAGGTAGTGTAAAAGTAGGCGATATTTGTAGACCTTTAATTGGTAGCAATAGTGGAAATGGTTATACTATAGGTCGTGATGCAAATTATGAAACCCAAGAAGGTGGCGGAGTAAATCTAGGCTTTTAAATTTTTAGAGTTTGATTTTTCTCAAACTCTAAATCCTTTCTTAAATTCATCAAAAATTAAAGAAAAATTGTGTAAAATTGAAATTTTATTAAACCACTAAAGCTTTTAAATCCGTTATTGCGGTGCTTTATGGTACTACCAATTTATAAGGAAAAGCAATGTATGCTATTATCAAACACAGCGGAAAGCAATACAAAGTAAGTGTTGGCGATGAGCTAAAACTAGATCACTTTGAAGCTGAAAGCAAAGCAAGTATTGAAGTAAGCGAAGTTCTTGCTATCAATGATAAAGAATTAAAGGTAGGTGCGCCTTTCGTAGCAGGTGCAAAAGTTGTTTTAGAAGTGATCAATCACGGAAAAGATAAAAAAGTTGTGATTTACAAAAAAAGACGCAGAAAAGATTCTAAACTCAAACGCGGTTTTAGAAGACAATTTACTCGCGTTGTAGTAAAAGATATCAAAGCTTAAGGAGTAAAGAATGGCACACAAGAAAGGTCAAGGTTCAACTCAGAATAACCGCGATTCTATAGGTCGTCGTTTAGGTGTTAAAAAATTTGGTGGCGAGTTTGTTAGAGCTGGAAATATCATCATCCGCCAAAGAGGAACTGCAACTCATGCAGGTAACAATGTAGGTATGGGAAAAGATCATACTATCTTTGCTCTAATTGATGGTTTTGTAAAATTCGAAAGAAAAGATAAAGATAGAAAAAAAGTTTCTGTATATCCTGCATAAGTTTTCAGGACGCTTTTTTAGCGTCTTGAAAACTTTAAATTTATAAATTTAACTTCTTTTATTTACTCAAATTTAGCTTTATAAATTTAAAGTCAAAGGCAATTTAAATGTTTATTGATAGTGTTAAAATTACTTTAGCTTCAGGCGATGGCGGTAAAGGTGCTGTAAGTTTTCGCCGTGAAAAACATGTTCCACTTGGTGGCCCTGATGGAGGAGATGGTGGAAATGGTGGCGATATTATTTTCGTATGTGATAATAATACCCACACTCTTGTAAATTTCAAAGGCAAAAGAGAATTACGCGCACAAAATGGTGCTGGTGGAATGGGACGCAATAAAAATGGCAAAAAGGGTGAAAATTTAGAACTTATAGTGCCCGAAGGAACGCAAGTTATCGATGCACAAACTAATGAAATTTTACTCGATCTTACCAAAGAAGGACAAAAAGAGCTTTTTTTAAAAGGTGGAAAAGGCGGACTTGGCAACACTCATTTTAAACACGCCACTAATCAACGCCCCGATTACGCACAACCTGGTATAAAAGGAGAAAGTCGCTTAGTTAGACTTGAACTTAAACTTATTGCCGATGTAGGGCTTGTGGGCTTTCCAAATGTGGGAAAATCTACTCTTATAAGCGTTGTTTCAAATGCAAAACCTGAAATTGCAAATTATGAATTTACCACCCTTACTCCAAAACTTGGACTCGTAGATGTAGATGAGTATAATTCCTTTGTTATGGCTGATATTCCAGGGATTATCGAAGGAGCAAGTGGGGGTAAAGGCTTAGGACTTGCTTTTTTAAAGCACATAGAAAGAACGAGCTTTTTACTTTTCGTGCTTGATCCTATGAGAGAAATGCCTTTAAAAGAACAATTTATAGTACTAAGAAAAGAACTTGAAAAATTTTCCAATGAACTTTTTGGGCGTAAATTTGGCATCATGATTTCAAAAAGTGATAGTGTTAATTTAGGAGAAGAATTTGCCGAGCAAATTGCTTTAAACATTAATGAGTTAGAAAATTATCTCAAAGAAATAAATAATCCGCAAAGCTTTTTAATCAAAGTCTCAAGCCTTGAAAAAACAGGACTTAAAGAACTTAAATTCATGCTTTTAGAAGAAATTAAAACTTTAAGAAATAACAAATAAAAATTTTAACAATCTAGGAAGTGTTTTATATTAAAAATTTCAAACACTCCCTATTTTTTCAAAAAATAACTAGTTTATATGAAATTTTGGCTAAAATTATAAAAATTTTTCAAGGAATAAGCATGAAAAGAATAGTTGTTAAAGTGGGTTCTCATGTGATTAGCGAAGAAAACACTTTAAGTTTTGAGCGTCTTAAAAATTTAGTCGCATTTTTAGCTAAACTCATGGAAAAATATGAAGTGATTTTAGTAACTTCAGCGGCTATTTCAGCAGGACACACCAAACTAGATATCGATAGAAAAAACCTCATTAATAAACAAGTTTTAGCCGCTATTGGACAACCTTTTTTAATCAATGTTTATAACGAGCTTTTAGCCAAATTTAATAAACTAGGTGGACAAATTTTACTTACAGGTAAGGATTTTGACTCTAGAAAAGCTACCAAACACGCAAAAAATGCTATCGATATGATGATAAATTTAGGAATTTTGCCTATTATCAATGAAAATGACGCTACAGCTATAGAAGAAATTGTCTTTGGTGATAATGATAGCTTAAGTGCTTATGCTACGCATTTTTTTGATGCGGATTTGCTTGTGATTTTAAGCGATATTGATGGATTTTATGATAAAAATCCTAGTGAATTTAGTGATGCAAAGCGTTTAGAAAAAATCACTCATATTAAAGAAGAATGGCTACAAGCAACCATAAAAACAGGCAGTGAACACGGAACAGGCGGTATAGTAACCAAACTTAAAGCAGCTAAATTTTTACTTGAACACAATAAAAAAATGTTTTTAGCAAGTGGATTTGATTTAAGTGCGGCAAAGACATTTTTATTAGAAGATAAACAAATAGGTGGAACTTTGTTTGAGTGATTAATTTATTAAATTCTCTTTTAAAATCAAATAAGTTATAATTAAAACTTTTAATTTCACACAAAGCGAAAAAATGAAAAAAATTATTTTTATGGGTACTCCATCTTACGCAACTTGTATTTTAAAAGCACTAGTAGAAAATGAAAATTTTAAACTCGTAGCACTTTTTACCCAGCCTGATAAAGCTGTAGGTAGAAAGCAAATTTTAACTCCAAGTGATACTAAGGCTTTTTTAAGTCAAAATTATCCTAGTATTCCTATTTTTACTCCAAGTTCTTTAAAAGATGAAAATATTATAAGAGAGATTAAGGATTTAAATCCTGATTTTATCGTGGTTGCTGCCTATGGAAAAATTTTACCTAAAGCCATTTTAGATTTAGCACCTTGTGTGAATTTGCACGCTTCTTTACTTCCAAAATACCGTGGTGCCAGTCCGATCCAAAGTGCAATTTTAAACAAAGATGAAAAAAGTGGAGTTTGCACCATGCTGATGGAAGAAGGGCTTGACACAGGTGCTATACTTGAAAGCTTAGAATGTGATATAAAAGATAAAAATTCAAGTGAAGTTTTTGAACTTTTAGCAAATTTGGCCGCTAAGCTCATCCTCTCTACTCTTTTAAATTTCGATAAAATCACCCCTAAAAAACAAGAGGAAAGTCTAGCAACACTTTGTAGAAAAATCAAAAAAGAAGATGGACTTATAAATTTGCAAAATGCAAGAGAACTTTATCAAAAATATCTAGCTTTTACTCCTTGGCCTGGAGTTTTTTTGGAAAATGGACTTAAATTCTTAGAACTTGAACTTGTGGATGAATTAAAACAAAATGCTAGGATGGGTGAAATTTTAGAATTAGAAAAAGAAAGTTTTTTGCTTGCTTGCAAACAAGGAGTTTTGCGTATTAAAAAACTTCAAGAAAGTGGAAAAAAAGTTCTTGATGGTAGGACTTATTTAAATGGAAAAAGGCTTAAAAGTGAAGATAGTTTGTGTTGAAAGTATAGACTCAACTCATCTTTTTTTATGCGAGCAAATACGCAATGGAAAGATTGATGGAAATTTTGCTATTTATGCTTTAGAACAAACAAATGGAGTTGGAAGCAGGGAAAATTCTTGGCAAAGCTCTAAAGGAAATTTACATCTTTCTTTTTGTATTAAAGAAGAAGATTTACCAAAAGATTTACCTTTGGCCTCTGTGAGCATTTATTTTGCTTATTTACTTAAAGAAGTTTTACAAGAAAAAGGTTCTAAAATTTGGCTTAAATGGCCTAACGATCTATATTTAGATGATAAAAAAGCTGGAGGGGTTATAAGTGCTAAAATTTCAAATTTTATCATAGGCGGTATGGGTTTAAATCTGAAATTTTCACCTCAAAATACAGCTTTATGCGATATAGAAATTTCGCTTAAAGATTTAGTGAGTGAGTTTTTGCAAAAAGTAGAAAAAAAATTTTTATGG
This sequence comes from Campylobacter sp. US50a, assembly GCF_004379015.1. Classification (NCBI taxonomy): domain Bacteria; kingdom Pseudomonadati; phylum Campylobacterota; class Epsilonproteobacteria; order Campylobacterales; family Campylobacteraceae; genus Campylobacter; species Campylobacter sp. US50a. Next base: position 65,778 of record NZ_RYYJ01000007.1, read on the forward strand.
AAGAATATTTTTAGCAAGTATATGTTAGAATTCGAAAAATCAAGAAAATTTAGCGTCCATCATGAAGGTAAAGTTTTTTCACTTGAAAATTCTTTTTTGTATGAAGATGGTTCAATTTTACTAGGTGATAAAAGGGTGTATAGTTTAAGATGAGCGAAATTATTACAATAGCAAACCAAAAAGGTGGAGTAGGAAAGACTACAACAGCAGTAAATTTAGCCGCTTCTTTAGCTGTGGCTGAGAAAAAAGTACTTTTGATTGATGTTGATCCGCAAGCTAATGCGACTACAGGACTTGGTTTTAATCGTAATAATTATGAGTATAATATTTACCATGTTTTTATAGGAAGAAAAAAGCTTTCAGATATTATTTTAAAAACAGAATTGCCACAACTTCATTTAGCTCCTTCAAATATAGGTCTTGTAGGTATAGAACAAGAGCTTGCTAAAGGTGAAAATAATGAGAAAAAAATGCTGCTTAAAAATCAAATTCAAGAAGTGATTGATGAGTATGATTTTATTATTATTGATTCTCCACCTGCTCTTGGAAGTATTACTATAAATGCTTTTGCAGCAAGCGATAGTGTAATTATCCCTATACAGTGTGAATTTTATGCGCTTGAGGGTGTAGCTATGGTTTTAAATACAATTAAAATTATCAAAAAAACTATTAATTCTAAACTCAGGGTTCGTGGATTTTTACCGACAATGTATAGCTCTCAAAATAATCTTTCTAAAGATGTTGTAGATGATTTGAAACAAAATTTTAAAAAACAACTTTTTACTATTAATGGAAACGAAGATGACTTTATTGTGATCCCTCGCAATGTAAAACTTGCAGAAAGTCCAAGTTTTGGAAAGCCTATAATTCTTTATGATATTAAATCGCCAGGTTCTGTTGCTTATCAAAATTTGGCGTATTCTATATTAGGATAATTATAATGGGGTTAAATAAAGATAGGGGTTTAAGCAGTTTAATCAGTGATATGGATACTGTTTATAGTAAAGAATTGGGTTTTGATAAAAATCAAAGCACTATGATAGAAATTGATCAAATTTCACCCAATCCATTTCAGCCAAGAAAGAAATTTGATCAAGAAGCTTTAGATGAGCTTGCTAATTCTATCAAAGAATTTGGACTTATTCAGCCTATTATTGTATTTAAAAAAAATAGTAAATTTATTTTAATTGCTGGAGAACGTCGCTTAAGAGCAGTGAAAGCATTAGGAAAAAAAGAAATTCTAGCTTTTATTGCTGATATTGATGAGAATAAGCTTAGAGAATTGGCTCTTATTGAAAATATACAAAGAGAGAATTTAAACCCTATTGAGCTTGCTAATTCTTATAAGGATTTAATGCAAGTTCATAAAATTACACAAGAGAATTTAGCAGAACTTATTCATAAGTCTCGTACTCAAATAACAAATACTTTAAGACTTCTGAATTTAGATATTAGAACTCAAGAGTTGATTGCTTCTGGAAAAATTTCTCAGGGTCATGCTAAAGTTTTGGTTGGTTTAGATCAAAAAGATGAAAAAATGTTGGTTGATAGTATAATAGGTCAAAAACTTAATGTTAGAGATACCGAAAAAATAGTTAAAAAAATAAAAAATAATGAAAGCTTACCTAATCAAGAATTTGAAGATGAAATAAAGAAATTAAAACACATACTAAATCGCTTTGGATTTGACTGCAAAAATAAAAATAATGATTTTGTAATTCATTTAGAAAATATTGATAAAATTAAAAAATTAATCAAAATGCTTGAAAAGTTTTAACCAAAATCTTAGTTTTTTTATGGTAGAATAGTCCTTCAAAAATTCTAACCAAGGAGAATTATGTTTGAAGATATGCATCCTTCCATAATGCTTGCTACTATGGCTATTTTTTTAGCTATGATAGTTATTTTAAATAGTATGCTGTATAAGCCACTTTTAAAATTTATGGATGAAAGAAATGATTCTATAGAAAATGACGAGAATAAAGTAAAAGAAAATTCTCAAGAAGTTTTAGATGTGAATAATGAATTAGAAGCTATTCATATTAACACTAGAGAAGAAATTCAAAAAATTAAACAAAGTGCTATAGCTACTGCTAAAGAAGAAGCGGAGCAAATTCTTAGAAGCAAGAAAGAAGAATTAGAAAGAAAAATGGCCAGCTTTTATGCAGATTTAGCTATTCAAAAACAAGAATTACAAGAACATTTAAACATACATTTACCTGAGCTTAAGCAAGCTTTGCAAAATAACATAAAGAGAATTTAAGAGGAGAGAAATGAGTAAGTTATTCTTTATTATATTTTTGCTACCTTTGTATGCTTTTGGTGCATCAAATGTTAGTGGAGAATATGATATTATTCCAAGGACTATTAATTTTCTAATTTTTGTGGCTATATTGTATTATTTTGTTGCAACTCCATTTAAAAATTTTTACAAAAACCGTATTGTAAAAATTTCTTCTAAGCTTGATGAAATTCAAAAAAAACTTTTAGAAAGTAAAGCTAAGAAATTAGATACGATGAAAAAACTTGAAGAAGCTAAAGCAAATGCTGCTGCTGCTTTAGTTACAGCAAGAAAAGAAGCTGAAATCTTAGTTCAAAATATTAAGAAAGAAACTCAAGATGAGTTGGATTTGCTTCAAAAACATTTCGAGGAACAGAAAGATTATGAATTTAGAAAAATGGAAAAAGAATTAGTATCAAATACTTTAAATGAAATTTTTTCTGATCCAAATATGACATTAAAACAGAGTGAAATAATAGAACTTATGATGAAGAAGGTATCTTAAATATGGAAAATATAATTGCAAGAAGATATGCAAAAGCGATAGCTTCAAGAGCTGATATAAATGATTTTTATCAGAATTTGTGTATTTTAAATTCTGCTTTTGTTTTGCCAAAATTTAAAAATATTATAGAATCTAATGAGATTAAAAAAGAAAGAAAAATGGAATTTCTTGATTCTTTTTTTGATATTAAAAATTCTAGTTTTCAAAATTTTTTAAGACTTTTGATTGAAAATTCAAGATTAGAATGCATTCCTCAAATAGTTAAAGAACTTGAAAGACAAAAAGCTTTTAAAGAAAATATTTTTGTTGGTATTGTATATTCTAAAGAAAAATTAAATCAAGAAAATCTTAAAGATCTTGAAGTAAAACTTAATAAAAAATTTAATGCAAATATTAAATTAAATAATAAAATCAGTCAAGATGATAGCATTAAAATAGAATTGGAAGAATTAGGTTATGAACTTTCTTTTTCTATGAAAGCTCTTCAAAATAAGCTAAATGAATATATATTGAAAATTATCTAAGGAGAAAAAGTAAATGAAATTTAAAGCTGATGAGATCAGTTCAATAATCAAAGAAAGAATTGAAAATTTTGATTTAAATCTTGAAATTGAAGAAACAGGAAAGATTATTTCTGTAGCTGATGGTGTTGCTAAGGTATATGGACTTAAGAATATTATGGCTGGAGAAATGGTAGAATTTGAAAATGGTGATAAAGGAATGGCCTTAAACCTTGAAGAGTCGAGTGTAGGTATTGTTATACTTGGAAAAGGAGAAGGTTTAAAAGAAGGTGCTTCTGTAAAAAGACTTAAGAAATTACTTAAAGTTCCAGTAGGTGAGGCTTTGATCGGTCGTGTTGTAAATGCTTTAGGTGAACCAATTGATGCTAAAGGTGTAATCAATGCTAATGAATATCGTTTTGTTGAAGAAAAAGCAAAAGGTATTATGGCGAGAAAAAGTGTTCATGAGCCTTTGCATACAGGAATTAAAGCTATTGATGCGCTTGTGCCAATTGGTCGTGGTCAAAGAGAGCTTATCATAGGTGATAGACAAACAGGTAAAACTACTGTTGCTGTTGATACTATTATATCTCAAAGAGGTCAAGGGGTTATCTGTATATATGTTGCAATTGGTCAAAAGCAAAGTACAGTAGCACAAGTGGTTAAAAGACTAGAAGAACATGGTGCTATGGGATATACTATTGTTGTAAATGCTGGTGCTTCAGATCCTGCAGCTTTACAGTACTTAGCTCCATATACTGGTGTAACCATGGGCGAATTTTTTAGAGACAATGCAAAACATGCTTTAATTGTTTATGATGATTTGAGTAAGCACGCTGTAGCTTATCGCGAAATGTCTTTGATTTTGCGTCGTCCCCCAGGTCGTGAAGCTTATCCAGGCGATGTTTTTTATCTTCATTCAAGATTGCTTGAAAGAGCAAGCAAGCTAAATGATGAATTAGGTGCTGGTTCTTTGACGGCATTGCCGATAATTGAAACACAAGCAGGAGATGTTTCTGCTTATATTCCAACTAATGTTATTTCAATTACAGATGGACAAATTTTCTTAGAAACTGATTTATTTAACTCAGGAATTCGTCCTGCAATCAACGTTGGTTTATCGGTATCTCGTGTAGGTGGGGCTGCTCAAATTAAAGCTACAAAACAAGTTTCAGGTACATTAAGACTTGACCTTGCTCAATATAGAGAGCTCCAAGCTTTTGCACAATTTGCTAGTGATTTAGATGAGGCAAGTAGAAAACAACTTGAACGTGGACAAAGAATGGTTGAACTCTTAAAACAACCACCTTATTCTCCGCTTAGCGTTGAAAAACAAGTAGTTTTAATTTTTGCAGGAACCAAAGGTTTCTTAGATGATATTGCTGTTTCTAGAATTAAAGAATTTGAAGATGGAATTTATCCTTTTATTGAGGCAAAACATCCAGATATTTTTGAGCAAATTCGCTCTAAAAAAGCTTTAGATTCTGACTTGGAAGAAAAACTAGCTAAAGCAATTAATGAGTTTAAAGCAAATCATTTATAAGGTCTTTTATGTCTAATTTAAAAGAAATTAAAAGAAAAATTAAAAGTGTTCATAACACTCAAAAGACTACAAATGCTATGAAGCTAGTTTCTACTGCTAAGTTAAAAAAAGCAGAAGAAGCAGCTAAAAGATCAAAAATTTATGCACAAAAAATCGATGAAATTTTGAGTGAAATTTCATTTCAGATCAATAAAATTGTTCACAATGAAGATGATGTGCGTTTATCTTTGTTCCATAAAAAAGAACAAATTAAAACCGTAGATTTAATATTTATCACTGCAGATAAAGGTTTATGTGGTGGTTTTAATATTAAGACTTTAAAAACAGTAAGTGAAATGCTAAAAGAATATGAAGCAAAAAATATTAATATTCGTCTTAGAGCTATAGGTAAAACTGGGATTGAATATTTTAATTTTCAAAAAATAGAATTGTTAGAGAAATATTTCCATCTTAGTTCTAGTCCTGATTATGAGAAAGCATGTGAAGTAATTCATGCTGCTGTAGATGATTTTTTAAATGGAAATACAGATGAAGTGATTTTAGTTCATAATGGTTATAAAAATATGATTACCCAAGAACTTAAAATTAATCATCTTATTCCAGTTGAACCAAAGAGTATTAAACAGACTCATAATTCTCTTTTAGAGCTTGAACCGGAAGGAACTGAGCTTTTAGAAGATTTAATGAAAACATATTTTGAGTATAATATGTATTATGCGTTAATCGATTCTTTGGCGGCAGAGCATAGCGCAAGAATGCAAGCTATGGATAATGCAACTAATAACGCAAAGGCAAGAGTGAAACAACTAAATTTAGCTTATAACAAAGCAAGACAAGAATCTATTACTACTGAGCTTATAGAAATTATCAGTGGTGTTGAATCAATGAAATAGTAAATTTTAAGGAGAAGATAAATAATGCAAGGATTTATTTCACAGGTATTAGGTCCGGTTGTTGATGTAGATTTTAACGACTATTTACCTCAAATTAATGAAGCAATTGTTGTAAATTTTGAAAGTGAAGGAAAAAAGCATAAACTTGTTTTAGAAGTAGCAGCTCATTTAGGAGATAATAGAGTTAGAACTATTGCTATGGATATGACAGATGGTTTGGTAAGGGGCTTAAAAGCTGAGGCTTTAGGTGCTCCTATTAGTGTTCCTGTTGGTGAGAAAGTTTTAGGAAGAATTTTCAATGTTACTGGAGATTTGATTGATGAAGGTGAAGAAATTCCTTTTGATAAAAAATGGGCAATTCATAGAGATCCGCCAGCTTTTGAAGATCAAAGCACAAAAAGTGAGATTTTTGAAACAGGAATTAAAGTTGTAGATTTACTTGCTCCTTATGCAAAAGGTGGTAAAGTAGGTCTTTTTGGCGGTGCAGGTGTTGGTAAGACTGTTATTATTATGGAGCTTATTCACAATGTTGCATTTAAGCATAGCGGCTATTCTGTATTTGCAGGTGTGGGTGAGAGAACTCGTGAAGGAAATGACCTTTATAATGAAATGAAAGAAAGTAATGTTTTAGACAAAGTTGCTCTATGTTATGGACAAATGAATGAACCACCAGGGGCAAGAAATCGTATTGCTTTAACAGGTTTAACAATGGCTGAGTATTTTAGAGATGAAATGGGTCTTGATGTGCTTATGTTTATTGATAATATCTTTAGATTTTCACAATCAGGTTCTGAAATGTCAGCACTTTTAGGAAGAATTCCATCAGCTGTGGGTTATCAACCAACCTTAGCAAGTGAAATGGGTAAATTCCAAGAAAGAATTACTTCAACTAAAAAAGGCTCAATTACTTCAGTTCAAGCTGTTTACGTTCCAGCTGATGACTTAACCGATCCAGCTCCAGCAACTGTTTTTGCTCACTTAGATGCTACAACAGTTTTAAATAGAGCTATTGCTGAAAAGGGTATTTATCCTGCAGTTGACCCGCTTGATTCAACTTCAAGAATGCTTGATCCAAATATCATTGGAGAAGAACATTATAAAGTTGCTCGTGGTGTTCAATCAGTACTTCAAAAATACAAAGATTTACAAGATATCATTGCCATTTTAGGTATGGATGAGCTTAGCGAAGAGGATAAACTTGTAGTTGAAAGAGCAAGAAAGATTGAAAAATTCTTATCACAACCATTTTTCGTTGCAGAAGTTTTCACGGGTAGCCCAGGAAAATATATAAGTCTTGAAGATACAATAGCAGGATTTAAAGGAATTTTAGAAGGTAAATATGATCATTTACCAGAAAATGCTTTCTATATGGTTGGAAATATAGATGAAGCTATTGCAAAAGCAGATAAATTAAAAGGTTAATTTATGAATGATTTGATTAATTTCGAGATAGTTACGCCTTTGGGTGTAATCTATCAAGGAGAAGTAAAATCTGTTACTTTACCAGGTAGCGAAGGAGAATTTGGCGTGCTTAAAGGACATGCTGCTTTGGTTTCTTCTTTAAAATCTGGAGTAATTGATATTGAAAAAGCTGATTTAAATCATGAATTAATTGCTATTGATGCTGGACATGCAAAGGTAGATGAAGATAAGATTTGCGTGCTAGCAAAGGGTGCGATTTGGATTTGTGGAAGTGATGAAAGTGAGATTGAAAAAAATCTTGCTCAAGCAAAAGATTTGATTAAATCTATGAGTTCTGATAATGTAGCCTTAGCAGCAACTTTTTCAAAATTTGATAATGCAAGGATGCATTAATGAATTTTGAAGCTATATTTCATTTTTTCAATAGTTCAAGTATTATTACTTATATAGTTTTATTATGGCTTTCTTTATATTTTATTTTAGCGTTTAGTATTTTGTTTGCTAGATTGACTTATTTGGCTACATGGAGAGATAAAGAAAAAGAAAGTTTAGAAACTTTGCTCTTGGGTGAGAAGGATTTAAGTCGTACTGATTCGATTTTAAGAAAATGCAATGATACAACTTCAAATCATTTAGAAATTTATAAAAATTTAGCAAGTCGTCGCGCTTCTGCTGGACTTACTTGGCTTAGTATTATTGCTTCAACTTCACCTTTTATAGGTCTTTTTGGGACAGTTATTTCTATACTTGAAACTTTTGGTGGGCTTGGAACTCAAAATTCTTTAAGTATCATAGCTCCTAAAATCAGCGAGGCTTTAGTTGCTACAGGTTGTGGTATTTTAGTAGCAATTCCTGCTTATACATTTCATCTCATCATTAAAAGAAAAGCTTTTGAACTTTTAAGCATTATTGATAGCGAGATTAAAGTTATAAGTTCGAGTAAATAAGGTTAAAAATGCCATTTGATGATGAAAAACCTGAACTTAATATCACACCTTTAGTAGATATTATGCTTGTATTGCTTGCGATTTTAATGGTAACAGCTCCAAGCATTACTTATGAAGAAAAAATTAATCTTCCACAAGGTAGTCAAAAAAATACTAGTGCTCCAACTGTTAAGAGTTTAATTATTAGTGTTAATGCAAAAAAAGAAATTTTTTTAAATCAAGAAAAATACGATTTTATAAGTTTTGCTGACAATCTTGCTCAAAGAAAAGCACAATTTAATACCGAAGATCCGGTTTTTATACGCGCTGATAAAAGCTTAAAATATGACGATGTTATTTCAGTCTTAAGAAGTGTAAAAAATTTAGGATTTAATAAAGTTGCTTTACAGACTGAATAATCATGAAAAATTATGGTTTGAGTAATTTAAATTCGTTTTTACTTGCTTTAGCAATATATATTAGTATAGTAATTCTTGTTTTTTTTAGACTTGTAAGCGAGGTTGAACCTGCTATACAATATACTGATATAAAAGATAGTTTTGTAGATATTGAACTTGCCGAACCATCAAAACAAGTTATTACTCAAAGCAACACTCCTAAAGAAATACAAAAACCAACAGAGCAAATTGATATAGAAAAGCTTTTTGCTCAGACTACAAATAAAACAGTTAAAACCGAAGATATTGACCAAAAGGCAAGTAATTTTAATGAGCTTTTTGGAAATATCAAAGAAATACAAGAAGAAAAGACTACAAAAATTCAATCAAGTGCTAAATCAGGAGCTTCTAGTGCCCCAAAACCTCAAGCTTCCGAACTTGTAAAGCAACTTAATGATAGTTTACTTCAAGAAGAAAGTTCAACGCAAGGCGAAAGCACAAAGGCGCAAAAGATTGGAATTTATGATGAATTTTTAGGGAAAGTTGTGCGTATTATCACTCAAAGATGGACTCAGTATTATCCAAATAGTGAAAAAATTTCTGTTAAGGTAAAAATTTTTATTGATGAAAATGGAAAATTTGGCTATACTTCAGTTGAAAAAAGTGGGAATCCTTTATATGATGCTAAAGTGGCTGAATTTTTAGAAAGTCAAAAAGGTAAATTTATTACTTATCCTCCGCAAAATAAAAATATAAGCATTACCATGAATTTAAGAGATGAAGCAAAAGTTAAAAATGATTAGGAGAAAAAAATGAAAAAAATTGTAGCAATTTTTTTAGTCTTTTTAGGAAGTCTTTGGGCAGAAGATCCAGTGATTGATGTTGTTAATTCTGGTGTAGTTTTACCAAAGATTATTGTTAAAGATAATTCAAATTTAAGTGATGAGAATTTAAAGAAAAGCTTTTATAATATCATTGTGAACGATTTGAAAGTAAGTTCAAACTTTGAAGTTGTTGCTAATGCAACTGAGACAAGTAATTATACTTTTGAATACGCTTTAAATAAAAATGGTAACACTTTGAGTTTAAATGTAAAAATAAAAGCTGGCGGTTCTGATAAGTCAGAGCAAACTTATACTTTAAATGGTTTAGAGCAATATCCATTTTTGGCACATAAAAGCGTCAAAGCTTCTGTAAATGCGTTAGGACTTGCACCTGTTGATTGGATGGATCATAAAATTTTGATCGCGAGAAATTCTAGCTCTAAGAAAAGTCAAATTATTATGGCTGATTATACTTTAACTTATCAAAAAGTTATTGTTGATGGTGGGCTTAATTTATTTCCAAAATGGGGAAATAAAGAACAAACTCTATTTTATTATACAGCTTATGATCATGATAAGCCAACTTTATACCGTTATGATTTAAATACCAATAAAGCTAGTAAAATTTTATCAAGCGGCGGTATGGTTGTAGCAAGTGATGTGAGTGTAGATGGAAGTAAACTACTTGTTACCATGGCTCCAAAAGATCAGCCTGATGTTTATTTATATGACTTAAATACCAAAAATCTAACACAATTAACTAATTATTCTGGTATTGATGTTAATGGAAATTTTATTGGCTCAGATGATAGTAAAGTGGTATTTGTAAGCGATCGTTTAGGATATCCTAATATTTTTATGCAAGATTTAAATAGCAATAGTGCTGAACAAGTTGTTTTTCATGGTAGAAACAATTCGGCTGTTTCGACTTATAAAGATTTTTTGGTTTACTCAAGTCGTGAACCAAATCAAGCAGGTGTTTTTAATATTTATTTGATGTCAATTAATAGTGATTATATTCGTCAACTTACAGCAAATGGAAAAAATTTATTTCCAAGATTTTCTAGTGACGGTGGAAGTATAGTATTTATTAAATATTTAGGTGCGCAAAGTGCTTTAGGTGTTATTCGTGTAAATGCAAATAAGACTTTTTATTTTCCTCTTAGGGTTGGAAAAATTCAATCAATTGATTGGTAAAAATTTCAATTTTAGGTTAAAATTAATTAAAAATTAGATATAATAGTAAGAATTTATTAACTTTGAAAGGTCATAAATGAAAAAAATTCTTTTTACTTCAATTGCAGCTCTTGCAGTTGTTATTAGTGGTTGTAGCACAAAAAGCACTAGCGTAAGCGGTGATAGTAGTGTTGATTCAAATCGTGGTTCAGGTGGAAGTGATGGTTGGGATATTGATTCAAAAATTTCTCAACTTAATGATACTTTAAATAAAGTATATTTTGATTTTGATAAATTCAACATTCGTCCTGATATGCAAAATGTTGTAAGCACGAATGCTAATATCTTTAACACTGAAGTAAGCGGTGTAAGTATTACTGTTGAAGGAAACTGCGATGAGTGGGGAACTGATGAATATAACCAAGCTCTAGGTTTAAAAAGAGCAAAAGCTGTAAAAGAAGCTTTAATCGCTAAAGGTGTAAATGCTGATAGAATTGCTGTTAAAAGCTATGGAGAAACAAATCCTGTGTGCACTGAAAAAACTAAAGCTTGCGATGCGCAAAACAGACGTGCTGAATTTAAATTATCAAGATAATTAATGAAAAAAATATTCACAGTAGCTCTTCTTGGAGCTACTTTACTTTATGCAGAAAGCTCAGCTTTTGGCGCAGGAGATATAACAAGCAATTCTTCTTATGGTTTAACTTCAAATGAAAAATTATTTAAAGAAAAGTTAGATAATTTAAATAATGAAAATATACAAACAAATGCTAGAATTAATGAAATTAACGAAAGAATCGAGGGTTTACAAAGCACTTTAGAAGGTATAAATTCTCAATATGCTAAATCAAATTCTAGATTAAGTCAAGTTGAAGAGAATAATCAAAATATTGAAAATAATTTTACTAGTGAAATTCAAAAATTAAAGGCTTATGTTGAAGAAAGTAGAAAAATTCAAGAAGCTAATAATAAGCAAGTAAAAAAAGTTTTAGCCGAACTTAGTTCTTTAGTAGATGCTATTAATGCAAATTATGTTTCTAAAAACGAATTAAATGATGCAAATTTAAGCGTTAAAGCTACTACACCTAGTGTTGTTGTTTCAACTACAGATTCAAACAGTACTATTGAAAACAATAATGCTCAAAATACCCAAGATGATAAAGTAAAACAAATTGATGAATCTTGGAAAAAGAAAAAAAATAATGAAATTTTAGAATTAGCGATAAAAGATGTTGATAAAAATGCTTTTGAAGATTCCAAAGCAAAATTAAATTTTCTCATAACAAAGCAGTATAAACCCGCAAGAGCAAATTTTTGGTTAGGGGAGATCGAGTATAAACAAAAAAATTATAACAATGCTATTGTTTATTATAAAAAAAGTTCTTCTTTGAGTACAAAAGGGGATTATTTCCCAAAACTTTTATATCATACTGCCATTTCATTGGATAAAACAGGTGATACAAAAACAGCAAATGGTTTTTATAAAGCTTTAAAAACTAATTATCCAAATTCACCCGAAGCAAAAGCTTCACCCAATAGAAAATAAATTAAGGAGATAAAATGGCTATAGAAAAAAATAGTGTAGTTTCAATGTTTTATGAGTTAAAAGACGCAAATACAAATGAAGTTTTAGAATCAAATTTATATTCTCAACCTATTTCTTTTATTTTAGGCAAAGGTCAGATTTTAGAAAGCTTAGAAGAAGAAGTGATGAAGCTTGATTGTCCTAGCAATGCTGATGTGGTAATTAAAAAAGAAAAAGGTTTAGGCGAATATGATGAAAATGCCGTTCAAACTTTACCAAAAGAGCAATTTGCAGGTATTGATTTAAAGGTAGGTATGGAGCTTTTTGGCGAAGGTGAAAATGGCGAAACTGTTCGTGTAACTGTAAAAGAAATTAGTGAAAATGATGTGACAATTGATTATAATCACCCTTATGCGGGTCGTGATTTGCTTTTTTCTTTAAATATCGTAGATGCTAGAGCTGCAAGTGAAGATGAAATTCTTACAGGTATTATCGCAGGAAGTCATAGTTGTGGTTGTGGAAGCGGACATGGACACGATCATAATCACGGACACGGTGGCGGCGGTTGCTGTGGTGGTGGCGGTTGCGGTTGTCATTAATGAAGACCGCGTTTATATTTCCAGGTCAAGGCTCACAAAGTCTTGGCATGGGAAAAGATTTTTATGAAAACTCTATAAAAGCCAAAGAACTCCTTCAAAACGCAAGTGATTTTTGTAAGATTGATTTTAAACATTTGCTTTTTGAAGAAAACGAAAAACTCAATCAAAGTGAATTTACTCAACCCGCCATCGTTTTAAATTCCTTAATGGCTTATAGTGTTTTACTTGAAAAAAAACCTGATTTAAGTTCGAAATTTGCTTTAGGGCATTCTTTGGGAGAATTTTCAGCCTTAGCTGTCAATGGTGCTTTTGATTTTTTAGAGGCTCTTTCTTTGGTCAATAAAAGAGGGCTTTTTATGCAAGAAGATTGTGTAAAAGTTGAAGCGGGTATGATGGTTGTTTTAGGGCTTGATGATGAAAAGGTTGAAGAGCTTTGTCAAAAAGCACAAAAAGAAAACAAGCAAATTTTCGCTGCAAATTATAACTGCGATGGACAAATCGTTGTAGCAGGTTTAAAACCTGATTTAGCAAGTTATGAAAGTGTATTTAAAGAAGCAGGAGCTAAAAGAGCTATGCTTTTAAATATGAGCGTGGCAAGTCATTGTCCTCTTTTGGAAAATGCTTCAGCTAAGCTTTGTGTGGAGCTTGAAAAGGTGTTAAAACCAAATTTTAAAGCCGTAATTTCTAATGCAAATGCCAAAATTTATACAAGCAAAGAAGAAGCCCTTGAGCTTTTAAAAGCACAACTTATCTCTCCTGTGCTTTATAAACAAAGCATTAAGGCATGTGAAAATGAAGTAGATTATTTCATAGAATTTGGCGCAAGTGTGCTTAAGGGTTTGAATAAAAAAATCACTTCAAAAGAAACTTATGCTTTAACAAATATGAATGATATTGATGAATTTTTAAAGGTTATATGATGAAAATAGCAATTTTAGGAGCCATGAGTGAAGAAATCACTCCTTTGCTTGAAACACTTAAAGATTATACAAAAATAGAACACGCTAATAATACTTATTATTTTGCAAAGTATAAAAATCATGAACTTGTTTTAGCGTATTCTAAAATCGGCAAGGTAAATTCTACTCTTAGTGCTAGTGTGATGATAGAAAAATTTGGCGCACAAGCTTTGCTTTTTACAGGAGTTGCAGGTGCTTTTAATCCTGAACTTGAAATTGGTGATTTGCTTTACGCAACAAAATTAGCTCAATACGATCTTGATATTACCGCTTTTGGGCATCCTTTGGGTTTTGTTCCAGGTAATGAAATTTTTATCAAAACCGATGAGAAATTAAACAATCTTGCTTTAGAAGTTGCTAAGGAATTAAATATCAAACTTCGTGCAGGTATTATTGCAACGGGTGATGAGTTTATTTGCGATGAAGCAAAAAAAGCAAAAATTAGAGAAATTTTCAATGCGGATGCTTGTGAAATGGAAGGCGCAAGTGTGGCTTTGGTTTGTGATGCTTTAAAGGTGCCTTGTTTTATCTTAAGAGCTATGAGTGATAAAGCAGGGGAAAAGGCTGAATTTGATTTTGATGAATTTGTGATCAATTCAGCTAAAATTTCAGCCAATTTTGTGCTTAAAATGTGCGAGAAATTATGATAAATCTTAGCAAAAAACTCATACGCCAAGTTGCACAAGCTAATGCTAAATTTGGACTTATTAAAGATGGAGATAGGGTTCTTTTAGGGCTTAGTGGCGGGAAAGATTCTTTGGCTTTAGCCCATCTTTTAAATCGTATGCAAGCTCATGCTCCTTTTAAATTTGAACTTGAAGCGGTAACTTTGAGTTATGGCATGGGCGAGGATTATTCTCATCTTCATGCACATTGTGAAGAACACGGCATTAAACATAGCGTGCTTGATTCAAATATTTATGAAGTTTCAGGTGATACCATAAGAGAAAATTCAAGTTTTTGTAGTTATTTTTCGAGAATGCGTCGTGGAGCTTTATATACTTACGCTCTTGAAAAAGGTTTTAACAAGCTTGCTATAGCCCATCATTTAGATGATGCAGCAGAAAGCTTTTTTATGAATTTTATTCATAATGGAGCTTTAAGAACCTTAGCGCCTATTTATCAAAGCAAACGCGGTGTAATTGTGATACGCCCTTTGATTTTTGTGCGAGAAAGACAGCTTAGGGATAATGCTACACAAAATGAACTTAGCGTGATAGGAAATGAATTTTGTCCTGGTATGAAACTCAGCGAAAAAAATGTAAAATTCCCCCACGCTAGAGAAGAAGCTAAACAGCTTTTAGCAAATTTAGAAAAAGATCATCCTAAGCTTTTTACAAGTTTAAAAACCGCTTTTGCCAATTTACACACGGAGAGTTTTTGGCTTCAAAAGGCATAAAAGCATGAAAAAAGCTTTTGTTTTAGTGGATTATCAAAATGATTTTATTGATGGAAGTTTAGGTTTTGATAAGGCTTTAAAAATCAAAGAAAATATTCTTAAAGCCTTAAATCAAATCGATTTTAATAACACGCATTTGCTTTTAACCTATGATACGCATGATGAGCATTATCTACAAAGTAAAGAAGGTTTAAATTTACCTGTAAAACATTGTATTAAAGAGAGTTTGGGTTGGCAAATGCCAAAGGAATTTGAACCTTTTTTACAAAAAGCTCATAAAATTTTTTATAAAAATACTTTTGGTAGCTTAGAACTAGCTAATTTCATACAAAAAAGCGATTATGAAGAACTTCATTTTGCAGGGCTTGTTTCTCATATTTGTGTGTTTTGTAATATCATTTTAGCTTTTGGCGCTAAGCCTAATGCAAGGATAATTTTACACCAAAATTTAAGTGCAAGTTTTGATGAAAATTTAGAAAAATCCGCTTTTGATATACTTAGGGCTTATGGTATTGAAATTGTTTAATGCAAGGCTTTATACTTCATACTCAAAAAGTTAAAGATGAGGATTTGATCGTTTATATTTTAAGTCCTAAAATGCTTATTAAGGCTTATCGTTTTTATGGACTTAGACATTCTAGTATTTTAAGCGGCTATAAAATCGACTTTGCTTTAGAAGAAAATCCTAGTTTCTTACCAAGACTTAAAGATGTATTGCATTTGGGATTTTTATGGATTATGCAAAGGGATAAAATGCTTATTTGGCAAGAATTTATCCGTCTTTTATATAGACACTTAAAAGATGTGGAAGAGCTTGATAGTTTTTATTTTGATTTACTTGATGAGTGTGTGAAAAGGTTTGAAAAACAAAATCCAAAGCGTGTTATTGTTGATGCTTATTTAAAAATTTTGGAATTTGAAGGAAGATTGCATAAAGATTTTTTTTGTTTCGCCTGTGATGAGAAAATTCAAAATTCCATTACATTACTAAGGGCTTTTTTACCTTCGCATTCTCAATGTGCTTTAGGATTTGAGTTTGAAGAGAAAAAACTAAAACAATTTTATAGCAGTAAAAATTGTGCGATTTTTGATGATGAAGAAATAGAAAATTTATATCATTTGATTAAGGAAGGTTTATGATATTAAGTGATGAAAAATGTGATTTTTTAGAATCTATAGCAAGTTTTTTAAGTCCTAAAGATGTGGAGCTTGTCTTTGTGGATAGTAAAGAAATGCAAGAAATTAACTTAGAGCAAAGAAAACAAGATAAAACCACTGATGTGCTTTCTTTTCCGCTTGAAAATATCGATGAGAGTTTGCCTTTGGGTTCTGTTGTGATCAATGTGGATTTGGCAAAAGAGAAGGCTAAAGAGTTAGGGCATAGCTATGAAGAAGAAATAAGCTTGCTTTTTATCCACGCTATGCTTCATTTGTTAGGTTTTGATCATGAAAATGATAATGGAGAAATGAGAGAA
The DNA here is from genome assembly GCF_004379015.1 of Campylobacter sp. US50a. Taxonomy (NCBI): domain Bacteria; kingdom Pseudomonadati; phylum Campylobacterota; class Epsilonproteobacteria; order Campylobacterales; family Campylobacteraceae; genus Campylobacter; species Campylobacter sp. US50a. Next base: position 82,203 of record NZ_RYYJ01000007.1, read on the forward strand.
AAAGAGAAAGAACTTATAGAGCATTTTAATTTGCCTAAAAGTTTGATTATAAGGACTTTAAAAGATTAAGTAAGAATTTTTTCTTCGAGTGTTAGAAGGTTTTATATTATATATTTTAAATTATGAGTAGATATTTTAAGAAAAAATCATTTTTGCCGATTTATCTTAATAAATTTTATTTACAAGGAAGGCAAAAATGATTAATGGTATAAATTCTTATTCGAGCTGCAATTACACAAATACTTTTAGTAATACTACTTCAAATACAAAATCATCTAATGCCATAGCAAATAATAACCTTGTAAGTGATAAATCACAAGCAGTAGATAAAATTTTAGGCTATGGCGTAGATAAAGAGGGCTTTTTTACAAGTGATTTCAACGAAGCAGCAGGCTTGCCAAAAGATTATAAGATTTATGCAGATGGTTTAAATAATTTTGTAAATAACTTTATTAAAAGACAACCTTTTTACTCTCAAATAGACATTGCTAAAACAATAGGAAATGCTTATAACTCTTTTTCTTCTTTTGTTAAAGATAAGGGATTAGGAGAAAGCTTTCAAGAACAGGATTTAAAAAATCTATCCCAAAAAGATGGGGTAAATTATTGGCAAGAATTACAAAGCGATAATGCTTTCATTTGGAAGCTTACTGATGAAAATATAGCAGATTTGGGTTCTAATAAATATCAAATACATGATAACAAAATATCTAAAGGTGGTGCTTTAATTGCGTTTTTTATAAATAATCTTAGCACAATTAAAGGACAAACAACCTTACTGGGTAAATTAGCTGGACTTAATAGCGATACGGACAACAATGAAATAAAAGAATTTTTGTCCTTTATGAATAAAAATCCTTTAAAATATTCCTACGAGCAAGATGGCTGGGGCAATCCTATGGGAGATAGTTTATCAATATGGAATTATATAAATAGAGCTAAAAATTTAGGAGATGATAAACTAATAAAAACTATTGAGAATTTAGGAGATGAATACAATAAGCTTATTAATTCTAATATGAGCCTAGAAGAATTTAAAACCAAATATCTTGATTTTAAACAAAGACACGATGAGTTTGTAAAATCACTAGAAGAAGCAGAAAAGGCAAAAGGTGTAGATTATAGCAATCCTTTAAAAAATACAAATAACAAAGAAACTTCAGAAGAAGGCAAAGAAAAGCCTTTTAAACCTATACAAGCAGAAAGTAAAAACAAAGAAACTTACAAAGATGATAATATAAGAAACCAACTTGTAAAAAAACTATTAGAAGGTAAATTTAGCACTAGTAAAGAATTAGAAATTCTTTTTGGTGTGAAATTTAGTGATGATGATGCAGGAGAATTTAATAAAATTCTTTCTTTAAATTCTGCACCAAAAAGTATAGATATTAAGGCTTAAGGTTTTTTAAATTATAAAAATCGATCAAGTTAAACTAAAAAATTCTTCTATTTTTTTTCGCATTTTTTCTGTATTGTCGATACGATTGACTTCATCTCTAAAGGCTGAAGCGTCTTTATGCCCTTTAGAATACTCGTGTAAATGCTTGCGAAATATACTTACACCTTGATCTTTGTAGTGTTTTATCATTTCATCAAAATGAGTGAGTATGATTTCTTTTTTGAGTTTTTCATCTACGCTTTTACCGCTTTTGATTTCATAAAATATCCAAGGATTTCCTACGCTTGCACGCCCTATCATGAGTCCATCACATTTTGTGATTTTATAAACTTCTTTAGCATTTTGTGCGTTAATATCACCATTTGCAATCACAGGAATACTAACGCTTGCTTTAGCATTGGCAATGGATTCATAATCGGCTTTTCCGCTATAAAGCTGTATTCTTGTGCGTCCGTGGATGCTTACAAAATCCACCCCCAAGCTTTCACAAATTTTAGCCATTTTTTCAGGATATTTTTCATTAAATCCTAGTCGAAATTTCACACTTGTAAGGCTTTTTTTATTGTTTTCTTTAATTACTCCTACAAGATTTTTAAAAAGCTCTAAATTTTCTAGCAAAGCACTGCCAGCGCATTGTTTAACAACTTTATTTACAGGGCAACCGCAATTAAAATCAATCCCATCTACAAAATCCATTTCATTTAGCATTTGCACTGCTTTTTTTAGCACTTCTTTATCTCCACCTGCAATTTGGACTATATAAGGATTTTCTAATTCAGCTCTTTCTAGCATATGTAGAGTTTTAGAACTTTCATAAACTAAGGCATTAGAACTTATCATTTCGCTTATGGTAATATCAGCACCAAATTTTTTTACTACATTACGAAAAGGCAGATCTGAAAAACCTGCCATAGGAGCTAAAAATAAAGGTTTTTTGCTAAAATCTATCATTGTATGAGTTGGTTTAGATTGATTTTGATATTTTTTTCACGCAAGGCTAAAAAGGCCTTAAAATCATTAAATTTCTTATCATCATTGTGAATTTGCTCTCTTAACTCATCTAAAAGTCCAAATTCAGCTAAAAGATATAAATGTGCTCTTAAAGCTTCGCTTTTTTCATTTTTAATTTTGTTAAAAATTCCTAAAATAGCATCAGGATTTAAAAGTTTAGTACTTAGTTTTGCTGCGTTAAGATAGTCTTTTTCGCTTAGTATATTGTGTGAAAGTAAAACTTCGTATTCTGCTGCACTAAGTTCTAAATTTCCTTCTTTAAAACGCTTGATAAGTGTGAGAACTTCAGAAGGCTTTTTAGGGATTTTTACATTTTTAATTTGTTCATAACTAGCTTTTTCTATAAGAGTATTAAAAGCAATTTCTTCAAATTCATCTTTGATTTCATTAAGGTTTTTAAGTTTGCTATAGGCATAATTTGCATCGTTTTTGAGATGATTTTTTTCATTTTGCAAATATAAAACATTGTTATTTTCGAGTTTAAATTTACTAAGGTTAAAAAATTCGTTTTTATTTAAACCATCAATAAGATCTAAAATTTCATTGATTTTATTTGAGTGTGGAATTTTTTCATGTGTTTTTAGGGTTTTAAAAAGTTGTGCCACAGCTCTAAATTCTTTTGTTTGAAAAGTGGTTTTAAGATCTTTTTCAAGGAGCAAATCTTGAGTATAAGCTTCAAATTTAGCTGCATCTTTAAAAAAATGCTTAAATTTTAAATAACGCAAAAATCCATAAAATGCTATGTGCAAAACGGCTAAAATCATATAAACAAATAAAGGAATAACAAGCCATATCATAATAGGTAGTTCAAAGGTATAAGTACTGATATTTAGAGTATAGCTTCCTAGTTCTAGATGCCAAGCAAAGGCAAAAATAAGTGCTATATAAATAAAACTTGCAAGTAAAAAGAGTTTAATTTTCATGTTTTTTTCCTTGTTCTGCAATTTGACGGCAAGTGATACAATATCTTGCGTGAGGTTTGACTTTTAGTCTTTGAGAGTCGATTTCATCATCGCAAGATTCGCAAATTCCATAAGTGCCGTTTTTGATTTTATCTAAAGAATTTTCGATTTCTATAAGTTCTTCTTTGAGATTGGTGCTGATAGTAAAGTCAATTTGAGAGCCTGTTTCTATGATAGAAAAATCTACACTATCGCTTGGGACGCTATTGTGAAGAGCTTCGATTTCATTTGAATTGCTTTGCAAATTTTCTAAGATGGTTTTTTTTCTTTCTTCTAAAATATTTTTGAAATTTTGTATTTCATTTTTTTTCATTTTAAAACTTTCTATTTGTGATAAGGGTGATTGTTGTTGATGCAAAATGCACGATAAATTTGTTCTAAAAGTAAGGTTTTAACAAATTGATGTGCTAAAGTAAGTTTGCTTAATGATAGTCTAAAATCCAAACTTTGATTAAATTCTTCTCTTAAACCATAAGCACCACCTATAAAAAAACTTAATTCATTTTTATCTTGGATGAGTTTTGCAAATTCTATACTTGTAAGTTCTTTCCCTTTTTCATCAAGAGCGATACAATAGCCTTTTTTATAAGGCATAAAAGCTTCTTCATAGCTTTTTTTTGCTTCTATGGCATTTAAATTTTGAGCTAAGGCTATTTTTTTATTAAAAACATTTATTTCTTTTAAAGTGGAGTATTTAGAAATAAGTTTAGAGTATTTCTCACTCCAAGTTTTAAATTCATCACTTTTTTGAATACAAAAGATATTAACTTGCAAATTATTTTCCACTGAAAAATTTTAGCACATCGCTAAGATATTGTTTTTGTTCTCCTCTTTCAACTATGGCATCTATAAGTCCATGTTCTAACAAGAACTCTGCTTTTTGAAAGCCTTCAGGTAAATCTGCTCCTATAGTTTGTTTAATAACTCTTGCACCAGCAAAACCGACTAAAGCTTCAGGTTCAGCGATGATTAAATCTCCAAGCCAAGCAAAAGAAGCACTTACTCCGCCCATAGTAGGATCAGTTAAAATGCTAATATAAGGAAGTTTTTCTTTGCTAAGAAGTTTAAGTGCGGCGCTAGTTTTGCTCATTTGCATCAAAGAATAAGTACTTTCTTGCATTCTAGCTCCACCGCTTGCACTTACGATGACAAGAGGGGTTTTGCTTGTGATGGCTCTTTGTACAGCTCTAACGATTTTTTCTCCTTCAACAGAACCTAAAGATCCGCCCATAAAAGAAAAATCAAATACAACAAGTTGGGTTTTTAAACCATTGATTTCACATTCTCCACTAATAACAGAACTTTTTCTACCTGTTTTACTTTCACCTTCGCTAAGGCGTTTTTTATAGGATTTGCTATCAACAAATTTTAAAGGATCTATAGCCTCTAAATTTGCATCATACTCAATAAAACTGCCTTCATCGCTTAAAAGTTTAATACGTTCATCAGCTGAAATTCTCATGTGATAATTACATTTAGGGCAAACATTAAAACAAGATTCTATTTCTTTATAATACATCAAAGCATGACAACTTTGGCATTTTACCCAGTGATTTGGAGCTTCTTTAACGCTAGGTTGTTGTCTTCTTATTTTTGAAAAAATATCTGCAAAATTCATATATTCACCTAATTATTTTTTAAAAATTTTAAGATTATATCAAAAATTTTCTTGTCTTGGCTTAGGAGAAGGAAATTTTCATTTTTTTCTATATATAAATTTTGATGAATTGTTAAAGCAGCTACTGTATCAAAAATTCGTGTTTTTCCAAGAATTAATACAAAACTAAAATACGAAGCATAAGCGAGACTTAAGGCTGTTGCGCCCAAAGAGCGAAATTTTAATTGATTTTTTGTTAAAAAATCGAGAAGTTCTGGATAAAGTGAAATTTTTTCAACTATACCTATTTTAGAAAATAGATTAGGTGTTAAGGGTGAGTATTTTGGATCGGAAAGATTAGATTTAAAAGCTTGATTGTTATTAAAAGCAAAAATTTCTTGACTGACAAGATTGCAAACAAAAGCGCTTTTTGCCTGATCTTTTTCTATGAGAGCTATAGAAGTTCCATAAAATGGTATTTTAGAAACAAAATTTGAACTTCCATCCAAAGGATCAAGAATCATTTGTTTTGGGTTATCTTTCCCGATCAAGCCACTTTCTTCAGAAAAAATTTGCCCAAAACAACTAAGGTATTTTATGAAAATTTGTTCACATTTTAAGTCAAGCTCATAGCCTTGATTTTTATCATAGCCTAATTTAGAGCAAAGTTTAAGATCATTTTGTGGGATATTGTTTAGATACTTGCGTATTTGCAAATTTGCATTCAAGCAAGCATCTAAAAATTCTTTCATTAAAAGCGTGTTCCAAGATTAAATTCAAAACTATTAGTATCATCACCTTTTTTATCATTAAGAGGTTTGGCAAATACAAGCTGTAAAGGCCCAATTGGTGTAATCCATTCAATGCCTATACCTGTACTCATTCTTTTTATTTCATCTAAATTTTTACGCCCTATCATACCATAATCAAAAAACACGCTACCACGAAGTTTGATTCTATCAATCAAAGGGAAGCTAAGTTCTACGGAATTGGCAAAAGCTATGGTTCCACCTACTTCATCTCCCCATTGGTTTTTAGGACTTACCGTTCTGCTTTCAAAACCGCGTATCGATCTAATACCACCTAAATAAATTCTTTGATTAATTGGCAAATAGCCTTCATCCCATACTTTATAAAAACTCGCTTTATAGCGATAAATAAGATCATATCCTATATAGTCTTGTAAACCTTGATAAAAGTTAAATTTAGAGCTTGATGAAATAAATTCTTGATCTCCGCCAAGTCCAGCGTATTCTAAACTGGTTGAAGCAATGATACCTGATCGTGGCAGATAATAATCATCTGTATTGTTAAAGGTGATTGCTGGAGTTATAGAGCTTTTAATACTTTTACCAAGTTCATATCCTGTTCTTAAAAGAGTTGGACTTAAGTGATAAATATCGCTTTGTTCAAGATTATAAGTTAAGCTTACATTATAGTATCTTGCAAATTGGCGTCCAACTGTTATATCAAAGCCGTAATTTTTTTCTGAATAATTATCCCATTCATAGTCATTTGAATAAAGTGTTCCACCTAGGCTATATTGACTATCAAGAACGCGTGGATTTATGAGACTAATCCTTCCTGATAAGGTATCATCGCTTTTATCTACGCTTACAGAGCTTTTTATTCCTGAACCAAAGATATTTGTATCTGATAAAGAAGCATTAAGTAAAATACCATCGCTTGATCCATAGCCAATGCCTCCAGAAATAGCTCCTGTAGAAGCTTCTTTAACATCAACAATCAAATCAATATGTGTATCATCAACTTTTTCTTCTTTGATATTTACATCGTCAAAATAAGAAGTTCTTTTTAAAGCATTTTTTGACTCGCTTAAGTCTGTTCTATTGTATAAATTACCTTCTGTTATATATAATTCTCGGCGTATGACGCGATCTACAGTACGTGAATTTCCTGAAATAATAACATTTCTTATATAAACTTTATCGTGAGGGATTACTTTAAATACAACGGTGGCTTCTTGAGTTTGATCATTTTTTTGAATATCAGGATAGACTTCTACAAACGCATAACCTAAATCAGCACTTTGTGTTTCTATGGTTTTAACATCTTTTCTAATGTCTTCAATATTGATAGTTTTGCCAGCGCTTGATCTTAAATCTTTTACGGTTTGTGCATTTTGTTTATCATCAAATAAAGGATTTTCTATGTTTATACTTTTAATTTTATAAGGCTTTCCTTCTTTGATAAAATAAGTCAAATTTGCTTGATAAGTATCTGTGTAGGTTTTAAGATAAGGAGGAGATACTTGAACATCTAAATATCCTTTTTTCATGTACTCATCAGCAATTCTTGAACTATCGTTACTAAGTTCAAAAACTTTTAATTTTCCATCATTGCGTCCCCACATCCATCCCATAAATTCTTTTTCTTTATTGACAATTGAAGGTTCTATATCAGAATATGAAAATTTCTTTGCTCCACTTAAATGAACATTATCAATAATGATATTTTCACCACGATTTACTATAAATTCAAGCTCTAGTCCATCAGTATTTTCTAAAGTCTTTTTTTTGTATTCTACAATAGTATCAAAATAACTTTTTGCTTCATAATAAGCTTTAATGCGTTCAATAGCTTCTTTTATACTTCCTTCATCAAGTAGCGTACCTCTTTTAATCCCTAAAATACTTTCAACTTGTTTTCTATCATTTGAAGCTATACCTGTGATAGTAACCTTTGCTATAGTTGGTTTTTCAGTAACTATAATTTCCAAAATTCCATTGTTGTTTTCTACTGCAATATTTTCGAAATAATTTTGTTTATAAAGATTAAGAATAGCAGTGTTGATTTTTGCAGGATTTATTTCTTCTCCTATTTTAAGCCCTGTAATATTTATGGCACTTGTATTTGATAAGTGGTTTAATCCGATAAATTTAATATCCTTAATGGTTGCTGCATTGGCTATAGCAACTAAAGCACAAATACTAATAAGATGTTTTTTCATTGATTTTTTACCTAAAGCTTTATTAAAAGCTGTATAATAGCAAAAAAAATTTAACAAAAAAACTAAGGTAGAAAGTATGAAAATAGCAATTATAGGGCTTGGGCTTATGGGTGGATCTTTAGGGCTTTGTTTGAAAGAAAATAAGCTTATTTCTTGTGTTTATGGTATGGATTTAAGTAAAGAAAATGAAAAAGATGCCCTGCGATTAGGTCTTATTCATGAGCTTATAGAATTTAAAGATTTAGCTTTATGTGATATGATTTTTGTCGCAACTCCTGTTAATGCTATTATAGAAATTTTGCAAAAGTTAGTTGATTTGCCTTCTAATGTAACAATTATAGAGCTTGGAAGTACAAAAAGAAAAATTATAGAAAGTTTGCCTAAGAATTTAATCAAACAAACTCTTTTTGCTCATCCTATGACAGGAACTGAAAATTCAGGTCCAAAAGCGGCTTTTAAAGAGCTTTATAAAGATGCAGTTTGTGTTCTTTGCGATAGTGAAATAGCTGATGATTTGCATCAAAAAAGAGCAGTAGAAATTTTTTCTCATTTAGGGATGAAAATTGTTTTTATGGATAGTAAAGCCCATGATCATCATGCTGCTATTATTTCTCATTTGCCTCATGTTATAAGTTTTTCTTTGGCTAATTTTGTAATGAAAGAAGAGGATAAAAGAAATATTGTTCATTTGGCTGGAGGATCTTTTAAAGGTATGAGCAGAATTGCCAAATCATCACCACAAATGTGGGAAAGTATTTTTTTACAAAATAAAGATAACTTATTAAGTTCTATTGATTTTTTTCAACAAGAATTAGAGAGATGTAAACAAATGATACAATTAGATAAAAACGATGAATTAAGAGAATGGATGAAACAGGCTAATACTCTAAGAGAAATTTTATAAATTTGCTAGATATTTACTGAAAATATAATAGAATTTATACTAAAAACAACAAAAACATCGAAAATTTTTAAGGAAGGTTATGGCAAAAAGAAAAGGCAAAACTTATTTATCTGTTTTAATTTTAGTTTTAATAGCAATTTTGATTTTTTTTATTTCAAGATTAAGTATTTTTGAAAAAAATCCTCCTCAAATTTTAATGCCAGATGTTGTATATACTGATCTTAAAAAACCTATTTTAGTGCATGTTAAAGATGATGAAAGTTCTATCAAAAATGTACAAATTATATTGCATAAAGACGACAATACTAGTGCAATGGTTATAGCAGATGAAAAGATTTCTAATTTAAAAGATATTACCTTACAAGTTGCTTTGCCAAAATTTAGTTACAAAGAAAATGTAAAATCTTTTGTTTTGGAGGTGATAGCTAAAGATTCTAGTTTTTGGAATTTTTTTAGTGGTAATGAAGCAAGAAAACAAATTGCGGTATTAGTAGATAATACGGCTCCAAAAATCAATATCATAAGCAATTCTTACCAAATCGAGCAAGGCGGTGCTGGGGCTGTTGTTTTCAAGGCCGATGATGCTAATTTAGATAAGGTATATATAGAGACAAATAAAGGTAAAATTTTTAAAGCTACGCCTTATATAAAAGAAGGGTATTATGCAGCTTTAATTGCTTGGGATGCAAGAGATGAGGAATTTCGTGCATTTGTTATCGCTACGGATAAAGCGGGAAATATTTCAAAAGAACGTATAAGGTATTATTTTGTTAATCGTAAATATCGTGTTTCAAATATCAATCTAACGGATAAATTTTTAGATGGAAAGATTGAGAATTTAGCAAATCAATACGCTCCAAAAGATAATAATTTCAATCGTTATGAAAAATTTAAGTTTGTCAATGAAACTTTAAGAAATAGTAATGAAAAACTTATCCATGAAATCACTTCAAAAGTACCTGAGGAAAAAATTGATAATTTTGATTTGAATTTATTTTTACCTCTTAAAAATGGTATGAAAGTAGCGGATTTTGCTGATCATAGGTATTATTCTTATAATGGGCAATTTGTGAGTGATTCTTATCATATGGGGCTTGATCTAGCAAGCGTAGCACAAGCTCCTATCATAAGTAATAACGCGGGCAAGGTTGTTTTTGCTGCTGAAAATGGAATTTATGGTTTAAATTTAATTGTTTATCATGGTTTTGGTGTTTATAGTCTTTACGGGCACTGTTCTTCTAAAAATGTTGATTTAGATGAAATGATTAATAAACAAAGTATTATAGGCAAAACAGGAACAAGTGGTTTGGCCTTAGGTGATCATTTGCATTTTGGAGTTTTGGTTCAAGGAGTTGAAACGCGTCCTGAACAATGGCAAGATAAAAAATGGATAGAAAATAATATTTACAATATTTTAAATGATGGTAAAAAGATAATTTTAGGAAAAAATTAATGAAACAATTAACTTTAGCAAAAACTGTCAAAGGCGTAGGTATAGGACTTCATAAGGGTGAACCTATAGAAATTACTTTAGAGCCTTTAGAAGCAAATAGTGGTATAGTATTTTTTAGAAGCGATCTTAATGCAAGCTATAAGGCAAGTCCTGAAAATGTGATCAATACTCAAATGGCAACTGTTTTAGGAGATGATCGTGGATTTATTTCTACAATAGAGCATTTAATGAGTGCGATTAATGCTTATGGAATCGATAATGTACGCATAGTTTTAAATGCAAATGAAGCTCCTGTTATGGATGGATCAAGTATTAGTTTTTGTATGATGCTTGATGAAGCAGGGGTAAAAGAACTTGATGCGCCTAAAAAAATTATGGTAATTAAAAAGCCTATAGAAGTAAGAGATGGTAATAAATTTGTGCGTTTAACTCCTACTAAAGAACCCCGTATTAATTACACAATTAAATTTGACAATGCTGTTATAGGTGAACAAAGTTACAATTTTGAATTTAGCAAAAAAAATTATATAGAAAACATAGCAAGGGCTAGAACTTTTGGTTTTTTAAAAGATGTTCAAGCTCTTAGGAGTATGAATTTAGCACTAGGTGGAAGTTTAGAAAATACTATAGTGGTAGATGAAAATCGTATTTTAAATCCTGAGGGTTTGCGTTTCAAAGATGAGTTTGTAAGACATAAAATTTTAGATGCAATTGGAGATTTAACTTTACTTGGATATCGTGTTTTTGGAGATTATACTTCATATGCTGGGAGTCATCATTTAAATCATTTGCTTACTAAAGAAGTTTTAAAAGATAAAGATGCTTATGAAATTGTAAGCCTTGAAAAAACAACCCAAAAAGCTTATGAAAAGGTATTTGCATAAAAATCTCTCTTTTGCTTAATGCTTTATCTAAGCCTTTAATGATCGGAATTTATCAAGATGATGAACTTATAAAAACTTATAAAAGTGAAGAAAAAGCAAGCGAATTTTTACCAAAAATTTTAGATGAATTGCTTAAAGAATATGATTTTACAAGTTTAATTTATGCTAATGGTCCAGGTTCTTATATGGGGATTAAAATTTCTTATGTAAGTTTGAGTACTTTAAGTATAGTAAAAAATATTCCTTTATTTGCGGTGAGTGCTTTTGAATTAAATGGCTATAAACCCATAAGTGCAAATAAAAATTTTTGTTTTGTATATAAGGAAGGTGAAATTTGTTTAGAGCAAAATATCCCAGCAGAGTTTTTTTTACCAAAAAATTTACAAGAGCTTAAACTAAATAATGATAATCTTCCCTTTTATTTTTTAGATGCAATTTAGGATGAAATTTGAAAATTTTAGTTCCCGCTACGAGTGCGAATTTAGGGCCAGGTTTTGATTGTTTAGGACTTAGTTTAAAGCTTTTTAATGAAACTCAAATCCAAAAATCAGGTGTTTTTAGTATTAGTATTGGAGGTGAGGGCAGTGATAATATTTTTCTTAAAAAAAACAATATATTTGTAAATATTTTTTATGAAATTTATGAAAAACTAAGCGGAAAAAAAGATAATTTTCGTTTTATTTTTCAAAATAACATTCCTCTTTCAAGAGGGTTAGGAAGCTCTTCAGCTGTGATTGTTGGAGCTATTGCCAGTGCTTATTATATGAGTGGATTTAAGGTAGAAAAAGAACGTATTTTAGATGAAGCTTTAATTTACGAAAACCATCCAGATAATATCGCTCCAGCTACTCTTGGTGGTTTTGTGTGTTCTTTGGTTGAAAAAAATAAAGTTTATAGTATCAAAAAAGAGATTGATAAAGATTTAGCTGCTGTGGTTGTGATCCCAAATTTGGCAATGAGCACAGAACAATCACGCCAAGCTTTGGCCAAAAATTTAAGTTTTAATGATGCGGTTTTCAACCTTTCCCATGCTTCATTTTTAACCGCTTGTTTTTTGGAGAAAAAATATGAATTTTTAAAATTTGCAAGTCAAGATAAGCTCCATGAAATCAATCGTATGAAAAACTTACCCGAGCTTTTTGAAGTGCAAAAATTTGCCTTAGAAAATAAAGCTTTAATGAGCACACTTTCAGGTTCGGGATCGAGCTTTTTTTCTTTAGCTTTTAAAGATGATGCTTTAGCTTTGGCAAAGAAAATGCAAACAAAATTTAAAGATTTTCGTGTGCAATATTTAGAATTTGATGATAATGGCTTTGAAATTTGCTAAAAAATATAAAAAAAAGATATAATTTTGAAAAAACATATACCAATTAGAATGTGCATAGTGTGTAAAAACCGCTTTGAGCAAAATATGTTATTTAGATTTAAAGTTGTTTTAGGAGATATTGTGCCTAAAGCAGAACATGGAAGAAGCGGATATTTATGTCAAAATTGTATTGAGAAAGAAGATAAAATCTTACAAAAAGCATTTTCTAAAATATGTAAAAATTTAAATACTAAAATTACTCAGCAAGGACTTAAGGAGATATTTTTAAATGGCAAAGATTAGAATTCATGAAATCGCAAAAGAATTAGGTTATGATAGTAAGGAAATTATTGAAAAGGCAAATGAATTAGGACTTGGAATTAAAACAGCATCAAATGCTGTAGAGCCTGAGATCGCAGCAGCTATTTATGAGTATATACAAACAAGAGAAATTCCAGAAGCTTTTAAGAAAAATATCAAAACTCCTACGGCAAAAAAGCCTAAAAAAGAAAATATAAAAGAACAAGAAAAGCTAAATGAATCTGAAAAAAAAGAACCTAAAAAAGAAGAAAAGCTTAAAAAAGAAGTTAAAAAAGAAGAATTAAAAGTTGAAAAAGAAAATGCAAAAGAGGAAGAAAAACAAGAAATTATTGATACTCATAAGCCACAAAGCCTTGCTAGTGCAACTTTAGCCAAAAGACGCGGACTTGTCATTGTTAAAAAGAAAAAAGACGAAGAAGAAATTCAAGTTAAAAAAGAAGAAGTAAAAAATTCAAATGATATATCTATCAATAATGAAGAGCGCTTAAGTTTAAAAACTATGTTTTCAAATGCTGATGAGAGTTTAAAGAAAAAGAAAAAAGAAAAAAAATCTTTTGTTGCGAGTAAAAAAGAAAGTACCGAAAAAATGAATTTTTTAGATGAACATGATTTTGGTGATATTTCTTTAGAAGATGAAGATGAGGTAGTGTTACCTGATTTTAGTGTAAAAGAACAAGAAAAACCACAAAATATCAATAAAAAACAACCTAATTTTATAAGACAAGCTGTTGGAAATTCTGCGGGTTTTGGGCTTGAAGGTGGAATTCAAAGAAGAAGTCGTAAAAAACCACCTAAAAAGATTGAAAAAAAGGAAGTAGAAGAAGTAAGTAGTGTTTCTATTTCTAAAGAAATTCGTGTGTATGAATTCGCTGATAAGATAGGAAAAAGCACTAGTGAAGTGATTTCAAAACTTTTCATGCTTGGAATGATGACAACAAAAAATGATTTCTTAGATGAAGATGCGATTGAAATTTTGGCTGCTGAATTTGGTATAGAGATTAATATCATTAACGAGGCTGATGAGTTTGATTATGTAAAAGACTATGAAGAAGAGATTGATGAAAAAGATTTAGTGACTAGAGCACCTGTGATCACTATCATGGGGCATGTTGATCATGGTAAAACTTCTTTGCTAGATTATATTAGAAAATCACGCGTTGCAAGTGGTGAAGCAGGGGGTATTACTCAGCACGTGGGTGCTTATATGGTAGAAAAAAACGGGCGTAAAATTACTTTTATCGATACCCCAGGTCACGAAGCTTTTACTGCTATGCGTGCAAGGGGTGCAAGTATCACTGATATTGTAATCATCGTTGTAGCCGCAGATGATGGGGTAAAACCACAAACTAAAGAAGCGATAAATCATGCTAAAGCAGCAGGTGTGCCTATTATTATTGCTATTAACAAAATGGATAAAGAAGCAGCAAATCCTGATATGGTAAAAACTCAACTCGCAGAAATGGAAATCATGCCAGTAGAATGGGGCGGATCTTATGAATTTGTAGGGGTTTCAGCTAAAACAGGAATGGGGATTGAAGATTTGCTTGAGATCGTGCTTTTACAAGCTGATATTTTAGAACTTAAAGCCAATCCAAAAAGTTTTGCTAAAGCAAGCATTATAGAAAGTTCTGTGCAAAAAGGGCGTGGTGCTGTGGCTACTATCATCGTGCAAAATGGAACACTTACTGTAGGAAGTACTGTGGTTGCAGGCGAGGCTTATGGAAAAGTGCGTGCGATGAGTGATGATCAAGGTAAAGCTTTAAAAGAAATCAAACCAGGTGAATGTGGGGTTATCGTAGGGCTTAGCGAAGTAGCAGATGCAGGTGAAATTTTAATCGCAGTAAAAACCGATAAAGAAGCAAGAGAATACGCTAATAAACGCCACGAATACAATCGCCAAAAAGAACTTAGCAAATCCACTAAAGTTAGCATTGATGAGCTTGGAGCTAAGATTAAAGAAGGTAATCTAAAAGCCTTGCCTGTTATTTTAAAAGCTGATGTGCAAGGATCTTTAGAAGCCTTAAAAGCAAGTTTAGAAAAACTTAGAAATGATGAGATTAAAGTGAATATCATTCATAGCGGAGTAGGTGGAATCACACAAAGTGATATAGAGCTTGCAAGTGCGAGTGAAAACTCTATCGTACTAGGTTTTAACATACGCCCAACAGGGGAAGTTAAAGAGCGTGCTAAAGATAAAGGCGTAGAAATTAAAACCTATAATGTGATTTATAATCTTTTAGACGATGTAAAAGCCTTGCTTGGTGGTATGATGAGCCCGATTATTTCTGAAGAGCAATTAGGACAAGCAGAGATTAGACAAGTGATCAATGTACCAAAAATCGGACAAATCGCAGGTTGTATGGTAACTGAAGGGGTGATTAACCGTGGAGCCAAAATTCGCCTTATCCGTGATGGAGTTGTGGTTTATGAAGGCAATGTAAGTTCGCTTAAACGCTTTAAAGATGATGCTAAAGAAGTGGCAAAAGGCTATGAATGTGGCGTAGGTATAGAAGGGTGCGATGATATGAGAGTGGGTGATTATATAGAAAGCTATAAAGAAGTAGAGGAACAAGCAAGTCTATGAATCCAAGTGAGATTAAAAAGCTACGCACTGAAAGTATTTTAAAAGAGCTGATCCCTGAAGCTTTAGCAAATTTAGATGATGAAAATTTAAAAAATCTTTGTGTGATTGATGTGGAATGTAAAAAGGGTAGATACGATGCTTTTGTGTATCTTGATAAAATGTTTTTTAATGTTCATGAGCAAGAAAAAATTTTATCTTCTTTAAAAAAGGCAAGTAGAGCTTTGCAAAATTATTGCATGAGCGAGCAGGGCTGGTATAGGTGTCCGAATTTTCATTTTAAATTTGATGACAGGCTTGAGTATCAAAACCATATGGACGCACTTTTTGAAAAAATAAAAAAGGATAAAAATGAATCTTGAAGCCCTTTGCAAAGAAGCAGAACTTAGCTTTTATGATGATGAGCTAGTAAGTGAAAATGGTAAAAAAATTTATAGAATTTATGTGCAAAAAGAAGGCGGGGTAAATCTTGATGATTGTGCAAAGCTTAGTGAAATTTTATCGCCTATTTTTGATGTAGAACCACCTGTAAATGGGGAGTATTTTTTAGAAGTATCTTCACCAGGACTTGAAAGAAAACTGAGTAAGATAGAACACTTTGCTAAAAGTATAGGTGAACTTGTGAAGATCACAACCAATGAAAAAGAAAAATTCGAAGCAAAAATCATTGCTGTAGATGATGAAAATATCACTTTAGAAAATTTAGAAAATAAAGAAAAAACTACTATAAATTTTAATGATATAAAAAAAGCTAGAACCTTTGTGGAGTGGTGATTTAAATATTTTTTGTTTTTAAGGAATTTAAATGAATACTAGTTTAAATGAAGAACAAAAGAAAAACATAGAAAATAAATTTTTAGAATTTCAAAGAATTTGGACTTTAGAAAAAGTTGAAAGTATGACTCTTGAAGAATATACTAGTATTAAAAAAGATAATCAAGATAGGAATGATTTTACTTTTTGGATAGAAAATATACTTGATGACATAGGAAGTATTTGGGGTGGTTCAAGTTTTAAATTTGGTATATATAAAAGAAATTCTAATGATGATAAAGAAAATTTAAAAGGTAAAATTTACAATGATAATTATGCTTGGCTATCTAAATATGGAAATAATCAAGATGAAGCTTTTGATAAAATAAAACAAACAATTATAGATATAATACAAGCAAGTAAAAATAATGATTTAGAAACTATAGAAAATATAGATTTTGGAGACGCCATTAAATGGAAAATAGCTTTTCATTATCAAGATGTAAATAATATAAAAATAGTTAATATTTTTTCTAAAAATGTTTTAGGTTTAATATCTTTGAATGAATTTAAAGAAAAATTAAAAACATATCAAATTTATGAAAAATTGTTAGAAAATAAAAATTTATCATTAATCAAAATGGTGGAAAATTTATCTATTCCTTTATGGTTTCAATATAGGGAAAAATATACAAATAAAATTTTAGATTTATTTAAAAAATATCTTGAGGATATATCAAAAGATAACGATAGCAAGCTAAAAGAAGATACTATAAAAACATATATTAAAGATATTGAAAAAATTTCTAGTTGTTTAAAGAATAATAATTTATTAAATTGTAATAGTATAGATGATTTTTTATATTGCAAACAGCAAATAGAAAATAATGAAAAATTTAATAAAATAAATGATAATGTTAAAAGGCGATATATAGGTGTTTTAAATCATTATTATAATTTTTTAAACAATTATTTTAAAAAAAATAAATTAAATCCACCTTTAAATCAAATTCTTTATGGGCCTCCGGGTACAGGAAAAACTTATCATACTATAGATAAAGCTTTGGAAATTTTGGGCGAAAATTTAGAAAGTAGAGATGACAAAAAAGCAAAATTTGATGAGTATGTAAGAAAGGGACAAATAGTATTTACTACTTTTCATCAAAGCTATGGATATGAAGAATTTGTAGAAGGTATAAAGCCTGATTTAGATAAAGAAAATGAAAATTCACAAATTAGATATAAAATTAAAGATGGTATTTTTAAAAAACTCTGTAAGAAAGCTTTATATAAAGAACAGAAATTAAAAAATGATACCTTAATAAGTAATTATTCATCTGTATGGAAAATTTCATTAGGATATAATGCTTCATTAAGGGAAGAATGTTTTAAAGAAAATAAAATTTGCATTGGATGGAATGAAATTCCAAAAAATATGGGAGATGAATTTTTAAAACTAGGCAATAATGATAAAAATACCATTAATAGTTTTAAAAATGAAATGCAATTGGGTGATTTAGTATGTGTTTTTAATTCTTTAAAGACAATAAAAGGCATAGGTATAATTAAGAGTGATGTTAAATATACTCAACAAGGTGAATATCAAACCTATAGAGAAGTAGAATGGATATCAAAAGATGATGAAGTTAATATATACGAACTCAATGATAATATAAATTTAACCCAAAAAACAGTTTATAAACTATGGAGAATTTCTCCCAATATTTTATTAGATAAAATTAGTAACGTAAAAAATCTAGAACTTATACAAGATAATACAAAAGAGCCTTTTATAATCATAATAGATGAAATCAATCGTGGTAATGTAAGTAAGATTTTTGGTGAGCTTATAACCTTGATAGAGCCTAGTAAAAGGATAGGTGAAAAAGAAGAGTTAAAAGTGACTTTGCCTTATAGCGGTGAAAAATTTGGAGTGCCTAAAAATGTTTATATCATAGGCACTATGAATACAGCCGATAGAAGCATAACTTCTCTTGATACAGCTTTGCGAAGAAGATTTGAATTTGTAGAGATGATGCCTGATGTGAGCAAATTATCTATGGATTGCGAAGGTATTAATTTACAAGAATTATTAAAAGCTATAAACACTCGTATAGAATATTTACTAGATAGAGAAAAAACCATAGGTCATGCATTTTTTATAGGTGTTGAAAATTTAAATGATTTAAAAAGTATTTTTCAAAACAAAATTATCCCGCTTTTGCAAGAGTATTTTTATAATGATTATGCTTTGATTAATGAGGTTTTAAATGATAATGGTATGATTTTTGAAGATAAAAAAGATGATAAATATCTTCAAAAAATAAAAAATCTAGATAGTATTAATAGCGAGAGAAGTATTTATAATATTGCTTCATTTGATGATAAAATTTGGGATAAAATAGAAATATATCAAGCAATTTATAATGATGAAATAGCAAATAAATTAAAAAACGAAAATGAATAGCACTTTTTCTATCATTGAACACCAAGCTTTTTCTAAAGAAGATTTAAAAGAAATTTTCAAAGAAAAAGCTGAAAGATTTTATAAAGAATTAGAAGACTTTGCAAAAAACAATGAAAGTCTTCTAGGCTTTAAAAATAAAAATACCTTAAAAGCTAAAAATTATGTCGGCATTATACAGACTAAAAGTGGGGTTTTGGAGATCTTGCCAAAATGCACGAATTTAGATAGCTATAAAAAAGAAGATAGCTCTTCAAATCACGATAAAGAAAAACTAAAAAGATACTATGAATTAGACAATATTTCTAAAAATAATGATTTTTATGAAAAAGATTTTAAATTTAATCCTAAAAATCTTTTGATAAATATGCTAAAAACCTTAAAAAACTCCCCCTTTAAAAAATCGCAAATTTCATCTTTGCAAAGTTCTAAAATTCCTTTATTTGAAGTGTTTATCACTATGTTTTTAGATGAATTTGATAGCGTGCATAAAAAAGGCTTGATGAGATCTTATCTAAGTTGCGAAGAAAATAGGGCTTTTTTGAAGGGAAAATTACTATTTAACGAACATATCAAGCAAAATTTGATACACAAAGAAAGATTTTTTACAAGCAATGATGAGTTTGTTTTAGATATAGCACCCAATCGTTTGATAAAATCAACGCTAAATTTTTTAAAATCCAAAACAAGTTTGAATAAATTTAGACTTATAAAAGCCATGCAAATGCTTGATGAGGTAGAATTTTCTAAAAATTATGAAAAAGATTTTAGTTATAAAATTTCAAGACATTTTGATTATTATGAAAACTTGCTTTTGTGGTGTAAAATTTTCTTAAAAAATGAAAGTTTTATGCCTTATCATGGTAAAAATGAAGCTTTTGCTTTGCTTTTTCCTATGGAGAAAATTTTTGAAGATTATGTAGCTTATATGCTAAAAAAAGTAAATCCAACTCAAGATATTAAAATTCAAAACAGTGGAAAGTATTTAATCTCAAAAAATGATGAAAATTGTTTCATGCTAAAGCCTGATTTATATATAGAAAATAAAATGATCCTAGATACCAAGTGGAAAATTCCAAATGATAGCGAAGATGAGAAAAAACAGGGTATAGCACAAAGCGATTTGTATCAAATGTTTGCTTATGCTTGCAAATTTAAAATTTATGATATTAAACTTGTGTATCCTTTATGTGAAAAAACTCAAGATTTACAAAGAAAAATCGCAGAAAAATTTTTTGTTTTTAAGGCGAGCGAACATTTGTATTTTAAAGAACAAGGGCAAAAAGATATAAAAGTGCAAGTGTGTTTTGCACCTTTACCTTTTTAAAAATTTGCCTATCAAATGCACTAAAAAACCAAAGCAAGCTACAGCTATGATGCAAGCACCGCTTGAAAGATTAAGATAATAACTAAGTATAAGTCCTAAAACACAAAAAATCATACTTAAAAAACTTGCCAAAATCATGATAAAGCCAAGTCTTTTAGTGAAATTTTCAGCAATAAAGCTTGGGATACTAAGTAAAGCCATAACTAAAATAAGCCCTACAAGGCGTATGGAAATAACTATACAAAAAGCCATAAGGGCGATTAAAAGATAATGAAAAAAACTTGTATTGATGCCACGAACTTTTGCAAATTCCGCATCAAAGCTTAATGCTTCAAATTGTCTATAAAATAAAAAGATCAAAAGTACGACCACGCTATCAACCAAAGCCATAAGCCATAAATCTTGTGTTCCTACAGCCAAAATACTCCCAAAAAGATAAGCCATTAAATCTGTGTTATAACTAGGGCTTAAATCGATTAAAATAATCCCAACAGCCATTCCAAAAGCCCAAATTACAGCGATAATACTATCGCTTCTGTGTTCATAGTGTTTAGCTAAAAAAGCTACTAAAAAAGCCAAAAATAAAGTAAATATTCCCGTGCTTAATAAAATAGGTAAAGAAAAATAAAAAGCTATACCTATACCACCAAAAGCCCCATGTGTTATACCTCCAGCCATAGAAAAAAGGCGATTTATCATCACCAAAGTACCTATGATCCCACAAGCTATACTAACTAAAATCGCTCCTAGTAAAGCGTTTTGAAAAAAGGTGAAATTTAAAATTTCAAGCATTATTTTCCTTTGAAAATTTTAAACAAAAATTTTCTTTTTTAAATTCTGTTTTTTTCAAATTTCTTCTTGTAAATTCTTGTTCGCATAGTTTTTTACTATCGCAATTTTCTTCATCGCAAAAACAAGTATTTAAACTCATTTCTACATCACAAAAATGAGAGTGGTTTTCGTATAAATGTTTTAAAAATGAACTTTTTTCTTTTTCTTTAGTGTTGGTATGCAAGAAAAGTTCTTTGTTTAAATGTGCAATTTTATCGCTATAAGCTAATACAAGGTTGATATCGTGACAAATGAGTAAAATTCCCATGCCTTTTTGGTGTAAAGAGCTTAGAAGTTCAAAAATTTGTATAGCAGACTTGTTATCAACGCTTGCGGTAGGTTCATCTAAAATAAGCATTTTGCATTCACTAGCTAAGGCTCTTGCGATAAAAACACGTTGTCTTTGTCCTCCGCTTAGAGAATCAATGGTTTTGTTCCAAAATTTTTCCATCCCTACGCTTCTTAAAGCTTGCATAGCTTTTTCTTTATCTTTTTTCCCATAAAAACCAAAAATTTTTTTACTTACAAGTCCCATAAGAACGATTTCAAGTACTCTTGGATAAAAATTAGGATTGACTAGAGTGTGTTGAGGAACATAGCCTATTTCTTTTCTTTGAAGAGCTTTGAAATGGATTTTATTTTTGGATTTTAAAAGTCCTAAGATAAGTTTTACGAGTGTTGATTTTCCTGCACCATTTGGACCTATGATAGAGAGAAAATCTTTATTGTCGTAGCTAAGATTGATGTTTTTTAAGATGATTTCATTATCATAAGCGTAGTTTAGATTAGAAATTTCAAAAAAAAGCATCAAAAAGCCTGATTATAAATTATGATAAAAGGCATCAGCAGTTTTTAAAAGCTCATTTTCCCAATCATAAGATAAATGATCTATTTTGTAAATTTTTGCATCACATTCTTTAGCAAGTGTTTTTGCTGCATTTTCAGGGAAACCATTTTGAACAAAAATGACTTTTAAATTTTTATCTTTCATTAGAGTGATAAGTTTTTGCAAATCTTTGCTTTTTGGTTCTTTGCCTAAAATTTCTACAGGAATTTGCGTAAGATTATAGCGTTTTGCAAAATATGTCCAAGAAGGATGATAAACTACAAATTCTCTATTTTTTAATTTTTCTAATTTTGAGGCAATTTGTAAATTTAAACTATCTAATTCTGCTAAAAATTTATCTAAATTTTGTTTATATAAATTTTTATTTTGTGGATATTTTTGAATTAAGGTGTCATAAATATTTAAAGCCATAGTTTGGACCAAAATAGGATCTAACCAAGTATGAGGATCAAAATGCTCATGTTCATGAGAGTGTTCGTGAGTGTCATGAGTTTGAATTAAAGCTATGTTTTTTTGCATATTTACAACTTGAAGTTTTGGAAAATTTTGTTTAAATTTATCCGTAAAAACTTTTTCAAATTCTAAGCCCATGGTGAAATAAATATCACTTTTTTCAAGTTTTTTCATAGTGCTTGGTTTAAATTCAAAATTATGCTCATTGCTATTTGGGGGCAAAATAACATTGACATCTAGAGTATTTGCAGCTATTTTTTTAACAAAAAATGCTTGAGGTGCTATACTGACACTAACTAAATTGCTGTTATTGTTTTGATCTTGTTCGAAGTTTTTAGCTTGCGTGAAAGTATAAAATATCCCTAAAGATAAGATAAATAATATAATTTTTTTCAAAATATTTCCTTTGATATAAATTTTTTAAATTATAACGATATTAAGCTTAATACATAGAATTTTCGAAGCGATATTTATTTAAATAAAAATAATAAATATAAATTAATTTAATATTAATTAAATTAATTTTTTATAACTTTTAAATTTAAGTAAAAATTTAAATTTAAAAGTTATAATTCTAAAATTTTATGTAAATATCCCTATAAAATAATATTAGAAAGGAGCGCTTAAATTATGAAAAGCGTAAAATTGAAGGTTTCACTGATTGCAAATTTAATCGCAGTAGTGTGTTTGATAATTTTAGGTGTTGTAACATTTATATTTGTAAAGCAAGCAATTTTTCATGAAGTTGTGAATGCTGAAATAAATTATGTTAAAACGGCTAAAAATTCTATGGAGTCTTTTAAGGCAAGAAATTCTTTAGCTCTTGAAAGTTTGGCTAAGAGTATTTTAAAGCATCCTGTAGAACAGTTAGATAGTCAAGATGCTTTAATGCATTATGTTGGAAAAGATTTAAAGAATTTTAGAGATGCTGGAAGATTCTTAGCAGTTTATATTGCTCAACCAAATGGCGAACTTGTTGTAAGCGATCCAGACTCTGATGCTAAAAATTTAGATTTTGGAACTTATGGAAAAGCCGATAACTATGATGCTAGAACAAGAGAATATTATATAGAAGCAGTTAAAACAAATAAACTTTATATTACCCCATCTTATATTGATGTAACTACAAATTTACCTTGCTTTACATATTCTATTCCGCTTTATAAAGATGGTAAATTTATGGGAGTTTTGGCCATAGATGTTCTTGCAGTAGATTTGCAAGCTGAATTTGAAAATTTACCAGGTAGAACTTTTGTATTTGATGAAGAAAATAAAGTATTTGTTTCTACAGACAAAGCTCTTTTACAACAAGGTTATGATATTAGTGCAATTGCAAATCTTGCAAAAACCAAGAAAGATTTTGAACCTTTTGAGTATACTAGACCAAAAGATGGTAGTGAAAGATTTGCTGTATGTGCAAAAGTTTCTGGAGTTTATACTGCTTGTATTGGGGAGTCAATAGAACAAATAGAATCTCCAATATATAAAATTGCATTTATACAAACCGCGATTGTTATTTTTACAAGTATTATTAGCGTCATTCTCCTTTATTTCATCGTATCAAAATACCTCTCTCCACTTGCAGCTATCCAAACAGGTTTAA
>NZ_RYYJ01000080.1:0-338 GCF_004379015.1 Campylobacter sp. US50a
ATTCTTTGAGTGAAATTATGCTGGACTAATTCATCATAATCCTTTTGGGCTTTTAAATAAATTTGTTCTTTATCTTTTATATTTGAGAGGGTAAGTTCATTATAACCTTCTTCATTAACACCTATGGTTTTAGAAGAAAGAGAAGTTTGATGATCATTAAAAGGAAGATTTACTAAACTTGGATTAGCCCCATTGTACAAACTAGAGCTCACATAAGGTTTATCTATATCATCATCTAAAAAAGAAATAATTACTTCATCTCCTATTCTTGGAGTATGAAAAAAACCTGAATGATTACTTGCTATACTAGAAGCTACTCTTAAAAAAGGAGTGTGATG
>NZ_RYYJ01000081.1:0-338 GCF_004379015.1 Campylobacter sp. US50a
CTTTTAGAGAATTTAAAGAAGCCATTTCTAAATTACCAACTATAGATCTTTTGAATACTAGATTTGATAAGCTTGAAAATTCAGTTGACAAGCTTGAATATTCAGTAGGTGCTAAACTTGATAAGCTTGAATATTCAGTAGGTGCTAAACTTGATAAGCTTGAAGATTCAGTTGATAAGCTTGAATATTCAGTAGGTGCTAAACTTGATAAGCTTGAATATTCAATAGGTGCTAAACTTGATAAGCTTGAAAATTCAGTTGATAAGCTTGAAAACAAACTAGATAGCTTTAAAAGAGAAGTTAGAACATATGTAATTATTCTTGCTGCTTTAATGTTT
>NZ_RYYJ01000082.1:0-331 GCF_004379015.1 Campylobacter sp. US50a
ATAGTAAGTCCTACTACACCCGAACTCACACTTTGCGAACCTGTTTCAAATCTAGTTACACCGATTTTTGAAGACTGGGTTGGTCCAATGCTTGCTTTTATAGTTTGATTTGAGCTTGAACCGATTTGAAATTCTTGATTGGTAAAATTTCCACTTAAAAGTTGTTTACCATTAAAAGCTGTAGTATTTGCGATATTATCAAGCTCTTCCATTAAGCGGTTTATATCTGCTTGAAGCATGGTTCTTGTTTTTAAACTTTGACCATCTTGGGCTGCTTGAGTAGCTTTAGTCTTGATAGTATCTAAGATTTTAAGTTGCTCATCCATAGCCT
>NZ_RYYJ01000083.1:0-320 GCF_004379015.1 Campylobacter sp. US50a
CCTATTCTTGGAGTATGAAAAAAACCTGAATGATTACTTGCTATACTAGAAGCTACTCTTAAAAAAGGAGTGTGATGGTAAGATTTGTAAGTATTGCTTGATAAATTAGAAGAATTTGTATCTATATCATTTGTAATAAAAGTATTATTATCTAATTCTTCTTGATTGGCATAAAGATTAATCCTTACCTTAACCCTTCCATATTCATCTGTATAAATAGTGTTTCTCTCACTTTCTATATCTTTACTCTCTCCTATAACAATACCTTGAGTGCTATTAGGAGCTTTAGGTTTAGCTTTAAAACTTGGAGTAAAGATAAT
>NZ_RYYJ01000084.1:0-320 GCF_004379015.1 Campylobacter sp. US50a
ATTATCTTTACTCCAAGTTTTAAAGCTAAACCTAAAGCTCCTAATAGCACTCAAGGTATTGTTATAGGAGAGAGTAAGGATATAGAAAGTGAGAGAAATACTATTTATACTGATGAGCATGGAAGGGTTAAGGTAAGGATTAATCTTTATGCCAATCAAGAAGAATTAGATAATGATACTTTTATTGCAAATGATATAGATACAAATTCTTCTAATTTATCAAGCAATACTTATAAATCTTATCATCACACTCCTTTTTTAAGAGTAGCTTCTAGTATAGCAAGTAATCATTCAGGTTTTTTTCATACTCCAAGAATAGG
>NZ_RYYJ01000085.1:0-320 GCF_004379015.1 Campylobacter sp. US50a
GCATTAATGACACAATTTGAGAAGGTTATCCTAGAAGCTATGGAAAAACATTTTTCAACTCCACAATCTACAAATTTCTCTAATGCAGGTTTAGGTTTTTCACTTCAAGTGATGAGTACTTTACCAAGCGTAAAGCTTTCGGCTATTGATGCAACTTTACAAAAAAATATTGATTTTTACTTTAGAAACTGTGTTTCAGTAGGTATCTTACTTAATCAACAAGGTAGAAATCTTTTTCAAAACTCTGATAATTTAATGCAAGATCTTTTCACAAACATAGGCAATGGCTCTCAGCTTACTCCTTTGTTTAAAAATAACAA
>NZ_RYYJ01000086.1:0-308 GCF_004379015.1 Campylobacter sp. US50a
TTCTATACTTTCACAAGCAAAAGCTAATAAAGAAAGTAAAGAAAATTCTAAAATAAGTTTTGCTAATGCTTTTTTAAAACAAAATGCTAGTAAGTTAAATGAAATTCAAAGTGCAAATTCACAAACTCTAGCAAGAAGTGAAGTATTAAATTCTACTAATACAACAAATACTAGCAATAATACTAATTTTAGTATAAGTAGTAAGACAAATTCTCCTAATTATGATATATCTAGTGAATTTAAAAACTCTATTTATACTCTAAAATATAAACAAGCAGATATAAGCACTTCTACCAATACAGCCTATG
>NZ_RYYJ01000087.1:0-306 GCF_004379015.1 Campylobacter sp. US50a
TTTTTAGCTAGAATTTCAGGTTTTAGAGATTGGCAAGAAAAAAGTGTTATTTTAGATGATTTTCATAAAAGGCAGACGCTAGAAGAATTGGACTTTTTAAAAGATATTATTAAAAATGAAACTTCTAGAAATATTATACTAGAATATTTAATAAAAGATGCCAATAGAAGGCCTTTATATTATTTAACACCCGCTGGGATAATTTTAATTTTAAATATAACAACCAAAGCAAAAAAACTATTCATAATAAACATAACTTCTCTAGGAGGAAAAGCAACATCCACCGCCCACTCTCTCTACCCCTAC
>NZ_RYYJ01000088.1:0-298 GCF_004379015.1 Campylobacter sp. US50a
AATGGGCATAATGCAATAATATAGCCTAAATATAGGCATTTAAATCTTATTGTTGTAGGCAAATTATGCTAATGTTTTACCGACATTTTGCGATTTGTAAAAGGCTTTTAAAATATCTATTTTTAGGTGGTTGCCATTATTGATTATCAAGTTATCATGTAATATTTTGGCAAAAATAGACTTTAGAGCCAAAAACTGCAAAATTTTCTTCATGGCGTGTGTTTTTGATTGTGCTTGATTTATAGCGATAATATGAGAGCTAGGGCTGATTTTAGAAGTTCTAGCGAATTTTCAAAAA
>NZ_RYYJ01000089.1:0-297 GCF_004379015.1 Campylobacter sp. US50a
TATAAAATTACATAAATAAGACAATCAAAATACAATATAAAAGATTAAAGAATAGTAAAAACGGTTTTTTAAAAAAAACTAATATAAATATATGGCTAATTATATAATTAATCCTCCTCTAAGCCATCATTAATTCCTGCTTCTTCAAGTTCAAGCTGTTCTTTTTGATACACTTTATCATCTTTAAAGGCTTCAAAACTTTTTTCCCATAAAACCTTTCTTTGCTCTATATATTCTTGATCTTTACACATATTAATCCTTTTTATTTATCAGGTTTAAAACCACTATCTAAAATTA
>NZ_RYYJ01000008.1:0-105759 GCF_004379015.1 Campylobacter sp. US50a
GTGATATAGCTAATAATATCTTAGAAGATGTTAAGAAGAAGAGGTTTTAATCTTAGATGACTAGCTAAAAAGCTAGTTATCTCTAAATTTACTTATTGATTTAAAATTTGATTTTTACTCTTACATAAATTCTGCCAATTTGAAACGCTTTTGATTTCAAGACATTGTTTTAAACTTTCTTTTTCAGCTTGTATATTTTGCATTCTTTCATAAGTTAAAGCTTGGATATATAAAGCTCTTGCCTTATCCTCATCTGAAAGTTTTAATTTAAGCAAATCTGCTAAAACAGCTAAACTTTCTTCATTTTTATTGATTTTAGCCAAAGCATCAAGATACATAAATTCTAAATTAGGACTAAAAAGATTTATACCTTTAAAATTTTGATAGTCAATGGCCTTAGGTGCGTAAGTTAAAATAGTTGTTTGCATATTATGATCATTAGCATAAGAAAGTAAAGCATCATAAGCTTCTACCATACTAAAATTCATTGGAAAACTTTCTAAAATTTGCAAAATTTTAATGGCTTGATTGTAGTCATTTAAACGCAACAAAGACAAAAATTGCAAATAATAAGCCTTAAAATTCTCATCATCGCTTTTTAAAATTCTAGAATTAGCTATATCTTTAGAAATTTTGATCACCTGAGAATATTGTTTATTATCAAAAAGAATAGATGCTTTTTGAAGACCATAAAATATAGAATCTTCATTATAATTTTTATCTATATAATCAAGTGCTTGTTCAACATTAGAAGTTCTGATAAGACAAGCTAACATTTGTTTTTTATTCTCAATTTTCTGACCTATATCATAAGCGCTAAAACGCATAAAAATATTTGCAGCATTGATACAATTATCAGCTTTTATCGCATTTTTTAAATCATTAACAGCTGCTTTCTCTAAAAATTGAGTAGCATTTGGAATTTTTTTACTTTCTATAAGATCTTTATAAGCTAAAATCGCACTAAAATTTCCCTCTTTATAATAAAGTGCAACATCTTCATCTAAAGCCTTATTTGCAATATTCTCATCTTTATTTGCATATTGCTTCATTAAATCTGCATAACGCTGATGCAAAAAGCTTGCATTATTATCACCTAAAGCAAAGAATACCTCATCACTTGCTTTTTTGATTTCATCTAAATACCTGCCATCTATATAATCATCCATATACAAATCAAGGTATTTTTTAGCATCACTAGATCTGTTAGTATGTGATAAAACTAAGGCTAAATCTTTTAAAGTTTCTTCATAACTTGGATCAAGTTTGGACATTTTAGCAAAGGCGTCTTCATAAATACTTGCACTTATATCAAATTGTCCTTTTTGATTAAATAATTTAGCAAGTTCTAAAGATCTTGGAATATCTTTTCCAAAATATTCAGGATTGGCTTTTAAAATAGTATTAATATACTCTATAGCTTTATTTACTTGCCCATTTGAAAGCAAATTCTTTGCCAAACTCATAGCTGCTCTTGCAGCTAAATCTAAATTTTTTGTATTAAAATAAGTATTTTCATAAATATTTACAGCTTTTTCTTTTTCATTTAAATTATAAATATAGTCTGCATAATCAAGTTTTGATAACTGAGTAAAATAATTATTAGGTTGTTCATTATCCAAAATCGACATTGTATATTCTACATCAGCACGCTGAGCTAAAGCGATATAAGTTCTTAACATTATATGTAAAACTTCTGAAAAATTTTTATCACTTGTAAAAGTACGCGTCCAATTTTTAGCATCATCAATCATCTTTTCTAAAATTTGTTGATCACGCATGCTCGGATCTTGGGTGTAAAGTTTATTTTGAGCTCTTAATTTATATAGTATAAATTCACTAGTAAAAATACTGCCACGATATCTATTGATAGCATTTTGAGCATCAATCGCCACTTGATTGTAATTAGCCTTATCGTATTCTTTTTTGATGCGTAAATAAGTATTGATATCTGCACTTTGAGGAATAACAACAGGATCAGAATTTAAATCTAAAGCTCCAACATAAGGTAAACTCTCATGTGGAAAATTGATATTAAAATCAAGTCCATCATAGTCTTTAACGCGCACTAGTTCTGGTGTAAAAATAAAAGTAAAAGCCTTACTTTTATGCGAACTTGATGAACTGAGTTCTTTATCTATATAAATATTTTGAGAAGTGTCAAACATTCTTGCTTGCATTTTTGGCAAAATGATCATTTTAATTTTTTGAGCTTCTTGTATAAATTTTAAATCAAAAGCAGAAAAACTCTGATCTTTTAATTTATTATCAACCATACCTGCAATATCACATTCAAAATGAACTTTTGCTTCGGTAATAAATTTTTGACATGTAAATTCTAAATCATTACTCGCATGTAAAACTGCAAAAGCTTGATTATTTTCGCGACCCGTGTTTAAAACAAGCTCAAAAGCAAAAGCATTTAAAAAACTTAATAAAATTAAAAATAATATTCTCATAAAATAATTATAGCAAAACTCTTATAACATTAACAATATAGCAAAAGTGCTTACACAAACACAAAAAGCTAAAATAAAATTTTGTATAAAACTAAACTTAATATTATAAACCCTATCATTTTTCATAAATAAAGCATGAATTAAAATCTTTAAATACGCATAAAGCATAATAACAGAAGATAAAGCCACAAAAAGTGCCAAATACCAATATCCATTTAAAATTGCTGTATTTAAAATCATAAATTTACCCCAAAACACTCCAAAAGGCGGGATACCTGCTAAAGAAAGCACACTAATGCTTAAGCAAAAAGCAATTAAAGGTTTTTTAACCAAAAGCCCATTTAAACTCTTATAAGAATTATTCTCATAATTGCTTAAAATCATAAATACAGCATAATTTGCAAAAGCAAATAAAGTCCAATACCCAAAAATAGCAAGCAAAATTCCATCAAAATTTTGTTCTTTTAATAAAGGAATACAAGCTACCAAAACCAAAGAAGAATGCACTACAGAACTATAAGCAAACATTTTTTTGATATTGTTTTGACTTAGAGCTGCAAAAGCACCTATAAGCATAGAAAAAATCGCTAGAACTATTATGATATATTCAAAACCTGTATTATTTAAAAAATCAAACAAACGAATAACCACAACCAACATGGCAACTTTTGGCACAACTGAAATAAAAGCAACTAAATTTGTATGTGCTGCATAATACACGTCTTTAAGCCAAAAATGAAAAGGCGCCAAAGAAAGTTTGATTGCACAAAGAACGAAAATCATCACTCCAGCACCCAAAAGCATGGGATCTTTTTGAAACTCATTTTTTAACGCTAAATTAGCAGATAAATCTAAAGTTCCTGTTTTTAAATAAATAAAAGCTACAGCCATAACAAAAAACCCAGCTCCTACAGCCGCTACACTAAAGTATTTTATTGCACTTGAAATAGCATTATTACTTCCACGCATTGCTATTAAAGTATAAAGTGCTAAAGAAGAACTTTCAAGTCCTATAAAAATAAGTACTAAATTTGAGCTTGAAACCATCAAAAGCAAAGATGCAATCATAAATAAAAATAAAGCATAAAATTCACCTTGATTTTCTTCTTTTTGCATTAAAAGATATAAAAATGAAAAACACAAAATCACCAAAGAAGCATAAAATGAAACAATATCATTATTTAAAGTAGCCAAAAAAGCTTTTGCTTCTAAACCTTGAGCATTTGCATTATTTAAAATCAAAAAAGCACTTACAATTAAAGATAAAGAACTTATGCCAATATAAAACGATCGATGAAATTTCCAAAAACCAGAGCAAAGCAAAAGAACTATTGCAGTTGTAATTAAAAATAAAAATGGATAAGATAAGCTTATATTTAAAAGTTCTAAATTTAAAAAATTATTTAACATTTGCCTCTCCTATTTTAGATAAAAAATCTAAAGTATTTTGCTCCACAGCTCTAATATTCATTGTTTTTATAAGATTATCCACATCTTTTTGTATCGGCTTTAAAAGTATATTTGGCATAAGCCCTAGTCCAAAAATCATTACTACAATACACACAAGCACTACTATTTCTCTAAAGCGTAAAGAAAAACTCTCTATAAAGCTTTGTTTTTGCATGAAAAATATTTTTCTAAATACTGCAAACATATAAATCGCTCCTAAAATAATCACCAAACCTGCCAACAAAGCGTAAAATAAATTAATCTTTGCTATACCTAAAAGAATTAAAAACTCTCCCACAAAAGAAACAGTTAAAGGCAAAGAAACACTCGCAAGTAAAATTAGCATAAAGAAAATTGAAAATAAAGGTGCTTTTTTGGCCAAAGAATGGTAAAAAGAAATATCATAAGTACGATATCTTTGGTGTAAAAGTTCAACCATTAAAAATAAAGCTCCCGTTACAATACCGTGTGCAAACATATAAAAAACCGCACCACTAATACCCAAAGCATTTAAAGAAAAAATTCCCAAAATCATCACACCAAGATGTGAAATAGAACTATAAGCGATCAATTCTTTAATATTTTCTGCTCTATAAGCAATTAAAGCATTATAAACGATACTCACTATACATAAAGCTACAATTAAAGGCATAAAATACACACTCGCATCTGGAAAAAGTGGTAAACAAAAAAGTAAAAATCCAAAAGGAGCCATTTTAAAAACTACAAGCATTACAGAAACAAGCACGGGCGAATTTGCATAAACCTTAGGTGCCCAAGTATGAAGTGGAAATAAAGGAGCTTTGATAGCAAAAGCGATAAAAAATGCTCCAAAAAGTAAAAGTTGCTCTGTGAAATTTACTGCTGAGGCATTATTTTTCCAAATTTCCAAGTCAAAAGTGAAGATATTTAAAAGTTGATAATTTAAATAAGCTTGATAAATCAATGCTACAAGCATTAAAATTGAACCCGCAAAAGCATAGATAAAAAATTTCACCCCTGCTCTAAAATCTTTACCATAAACTCCCATAATATAAAGCAAAGGCAAAAGAGAAAATTCCCAAAAAACATAAAATAACAAACCATCTTTTGCACTAAAAAGTCCCATAATAGCAAATTCTAAAAAGAATATACAAGATACAAGTGCTTTTTGTTCTAGTTTCAAAAATAAAAAGCTTAAAAATATCATCAAAGAACTTAAAAGCATCAATATAAGTGCGATACTGTCTACTCCTACATGAAAGCTAAAAAATTTCAAAATTTTAAAAGAGAGATTATAATCAAAGCTTACCCCTTGTAAAAAATCCGCAAAAATATCCAAATTTAAAGCCAAAATCATAAAACTTACAACAACGCTAAAAACCTTAACGCCTCCACGATTTAAAAGCAAAACCACAAAAGCAGAAATTAAAGGAAAAAATATCAAATAATTTAGCATTTTACACCATCCATACCAAAATCAACAAAATCACAAAAGCTGCCACCAAAAATCTAAGCATTAAGTTTAAGCTGTTTGGCATAATCATTTTTTGTGAAATAATTTGAGAATACAAAGCAATTTTTTCAACTATTCTATCAAAAATATAAAGATCACAATGCTTTAAAATCGCACATAAACTTTCATATTTTGAAACAATAAATTGATGATAGAATTTAGGAATAAAATAATCATTACTTAAAAGTTTGTGAATTTTATTTTCTTCAATACTTTCTTTAAACCAAGAATTTTTATAAGCAAAAATAGCCAAAATTACACCCAAAATAGCTGCTACACTCGCACAAATCATTACAATTTGATTTTGTGCATCAATAAAAACTAATTTTGTGCTTAAATATTCAAAAAAACTATGTTCAAAAAATCCTGCAACAATAGCTAAAACCATCAAAGGACTCATAGCCAAAAGTGCGATTTTACTTGCTTCATGTGGATGTTCATCATGCCTTGCAGGGGTAAAAAATACCAACATTAAAAGTCTAAAGCTATAAAATGCTGTTAAAAAAGCTGCGATTAAAAGCACTAAAAAAATACCATGGTGAAAAGAAATGAAAGAATATCCTAAAATCAAATCTTTAGAGAAAAATCCTGCAAAAGGATAAATTCCTGCTAAAGCTAAAGATCCTATACACATCAAAATAGCCGTAAATTTTAAAGGTTTAAAAAGTCCACCCATTTTTTTAATGTCTAATTTATCATTCATAGCATGCATTACATTTCCAGCACCTAAAAAAAGTAAAGATTTAAAAAAAGCATGTGTAGCTAAGTGAAATAAAGCTATACCATAAGCCCCAAGTCCTGCAGCTACAAACATATATCCAAGTTGCGATAAGGTAGAGTAAGCAATAATGCGTTTTAAATCCCTAGCCACCAAAGCCATAGAGGCTGCAAAAATCGCTACAAAAGCTCCAAGTAAGGCAATAATATAAGAAACCTCAGGAACTAAATCATAAAGCGTACTCGCACGAATTACCAAATAAACCCCCGCTGTTACCATGGTTGCTGCATGGATTAATGCAGAAACAGGAGTTGGCCCTGCCATAGCATCAGCAAGCCAAGTGTGAAAAGGAAATTGTGCAGATTTTCCCATAGCCCCTATAAATAAACAAGTTGCGATTAAGATCAAAGCGTTGTGATCTAGGCTTTGTGCCATGGAAAAAACTTCATCATATTTTAAAGTTCCTGCTTGTAAATAAAGCCAAAAAATTCCTAAAAGCATACCCAAATCCGCAATACGATTCATAATAAAAGCTTCATTAGCCGCAAAAGAATAAGTATTATTTTTATACCAAAAACCTATAAGCAACCAAGAACAAAGCCCAACACCTTCCCAACCTACAAAAAGTCCTAAGAAATTATCACTCATAACTAAAAAAAACATAGAAAAGACAAAAAGCCCCAAATAAGCAAAAAATTTATTAAAACCTTCATCATGAGCCATATAAAAAATACTATAAAAATGCACACAAGTAGCTACAATACCTACAACACTCATCATAGTAAGCGAAATAGCATCTATATCAAATCCAAAATTTACTCCAGCAAACCATTCAAACAAACTCACATTAAAAGCTTCATTGCAAAAAAGCAAATACAAAGAACAAAAAGCACTCAAAGCTATTAGAAGTGAGCAAATTATCCCTACAAATTGTTTTTTCTCACTCAAAGCAAAACAACTTGCAAACAAAAAAGCTATAAAAGGACTAAAAAGAGAAATCAAAGCCAAATTTTGCATACTAAGCCTCCACTTCTTTTAAACTTTTTAACTCTAAAGTGCCTTTTCTTCTATACCAAAGCACACACAAAGCTACACCAACAGCTACTTCACAAGCCGCTACACCCATGATAAAAAGTGCAAAAACCTGTCCATTTAAATCATTGTGCATTTTAGAAGCTGCTACCAAGGCTAAATTAGCACTATTTAATAAAATTTCACTCGAAATAAAAAGCATAATGAGATTTTGTCTTTTTAAAATCCCTACAAGCCCTATAACAAACATTAAAATAGCGACAAAAAAATACTTTTCTATCATTGTTTTTCCTTTGTAAGCTCTTTATGAGTAAGAGTGATAGCACAAACTAAAGCAATCAAAAGCAAAATAGCTATAAATTCAAAAGCTAAAAGATATTTTGAAAAAATCGCTAAAGCCAGTTGTTTATTAAAATCAAACAAAGCAGGATCATTTAAAGGCAAATCCGTGCTGATATTTTGGTATTTAAAACCTATAAGCATGGCCAAAAGTAAAATTGCACTTAAAACTACCAAAGTAAAAAAACTTTTTTTAGCTTTAAGTTGTTCTTTAAATTCTTTAGAAGCATCAAAAAACATCATCGCGAAACTATAAAGTCCAAGCACAGCTCCACTATAAACAATAATTTGTATCACGCCTAAAAACTCTGCATCAAGTAAAAAATAAAATCCCGATAAAAACACCATTCCACCTGCTAAAGCCGAAAGAGAATAAAGCATATTTTTACTTAAAACCGCAATAGTAAAAAAGCCTAAAACCACTATACTAAAAAATACAAAAGCCAAATTTTCTATCATTTATTTTCTCCTTGTGAAGCTAAATTTGGCAAAACGCATTGTTCATCTGTGCATAAATTTTTCTCTCTTTCTTGCATTACATCATAATAATTTGGCGTTTTTTTAACCCACAAATTTGCATCCTTTCTAAGACTTCCTGCTCCTTCAAATTCAACTTGATTTTTAAGCTTATCAATAGGAGTTAAAAAATCTTGCTTATAGCCAAAATAAGACCTTTGCTCGGCTGCATTTTCATACTCTGTTCCATGTACTATAGCAAGCTCAGGGCAAACTTCAGCACAAAAACCACAATAAATACAACGTCCTAAATTAATACTATAATTTCCTACTTTTTTACGCCCATTTTCATCTAAAGAAGTTTCCATTCTAATACAATTGCTAATGCAAATTTTTTCGCAAAGCCCACAACCTATACATCTTTCGTTTTCGCTTTCTATAAAACGCATCAAACGATGGACAGCACGGTAACGATTGTCAAGTTTTACCTTTTCAAAAGGATATTTAATCGTAGCGCTATTATTTCTCTTAAGCAATTCTCTCATCATCACAAAAAGCCCTATAAAAAGCTCTAGTTTAACGCTTCTACGCAAAGCTTGTGAAATTTTCTCCCAAGCGCTAACAGGAGTTTTTCTTTTCTCATCCACTAAATAATAATTTTTCATATTAAACTCCTATAAAAGAACTGCCAAAGCAGTGATTAAAAGGTTTAAAACCGCTAAAGGGATTAAGATCAAATAGCACATTTTCATCACTTGATCTGGGCGCAATTGCGGAAAAGCAGATCTTGCCCAAAAATACCAAAAGAAAATAAAACTTGATTTTACTATCATCATAATCCAACCAGGAATAATCCAAAAGCTATTAAAACCCCCTAAAAACAAAAGAGTTACCAAAATAGCTCCAGCTATCATAGAAGCATATTCACCTATGAAAAACATACCCCATCTTAAACCCGAATACTCCGTTCCATAACCCGCTACAATTTCAGCATCATTTTCCGTCAAACAAAGCGGAGTTCTATTGGTCTCTATAAATAAAGCAATTATAAAAAGCACAAAAGCCAAGGGCTGTTTAAAAATAAGCCAAGAAAAAAATCCATCACTTTGATAATTGTTAATATCCACCAAAGAAAAAGAACCTACAAGCATTACAATAGCAATCAAAGCTAA
Organism: Campylobacter sp. US50a; assembly: GCF_004379015.1. NCBI lineage: Bacteria > Pseudomonadati > Campylobacterota > Epsilonproteobacteria > Campylobacterales > Campylobacteraceae > Campylobacter > Campylobacter sp. US50a. The sequence continues at coordinate 9,121 of NZ_RYYJ01000008.1, forward strand.
AGCCCCTACGCTTTCATAGGAAATAATCGCTACAAGCCCTCTTGCAGCCCCTAAAATCGACCATTTATTATTACTTGCAAGTCCACCCAAAAACACCGCATAAAAGCAAAGCCCTGAAGTACCGATGACAAAAAGCAAAGCTACATTGATATCTGCCACTATAGGCTGAATCACCCTTCCAAATAAAGTAAATTCAGGTAGCATAGGAATAGCTGCTAAAGAAACAAAAGCACAAATAGCAGAAATCAAAGGTGCTATAGCAAAAATAAATTTTTGCGAATTTGAAGGGATTATATCTTCTTTAGTAAAAAGTTTTATCATATCAGCTACAAGTTGAATAAGCCCAAAAGGCCCTACCATATCAGGCCCTATGCGTCTTTGAAAATAAGCTAAAACTTTTCTTTCAGCATAAGTTGCAAGACCTGCCAAACTCGCAAATATTGCAATGACAATAATACATTTAATCAAAGCCTCTAAAGCAAAAAAAGCAAAATCACTCATGGTTTGCTCCTAATTTTTCTAAATTCGCCACAACAAATCTTTCATCAAAAAAGCTTAGCGTGTCAAGTTTTTCATCAAAATACGGCAAGAAAGCTCCATTTTTTATATCCTTATCCACACGCACACTAAGGCTTAATTCTTTATCTTTTATTTTAAGTTTTACAAGATCTTTATCTTTTAAATTTTTCTCTTTAGCTAAATTTTCACTTACGCCTAAAAAAATCACCTCATTAATCGCACTAGCACGATTTGAAAATCTACCAAATTGATAGCTAGGATTAGCGCTATAAAGCAAAATTTCATCTTCTTTTAGGTTTAAATTTTCAAAATTTGGAGAGACGAATTCTTTTTTAGCAACTTGTTTAAAACATTCTAAATTAAGCTCATATCCCCTTTTACAATCGCCTGCATTGGTATAAAAATTGTCTAAATGATCAAAATCAATCGGAGAAAAACCTTTATTTATAGGGAGTCTCTTAGTATAATTTATAGTATATTCCTCATCAAAACCTAAAGCATTAGCTAAATCATTTAAAAAATATCCCTTAAATTCTAAAGCAGCGTTAGTTGGCACCACTCTTTTATCATAATTTAAAAAAGTTCCTTCTTGCTGATTTAAACTCGCACTAGCTAAATTTGCATGCTCTTCATAAGAAAAACTAAAATCACCTTTTTCATTGTAGCCTAAAGTCTTGCCTTCTTGTGTGTTTTTATCCAAATCACAAATCATAGCCACACCTAAGGTATTAGTATGCGTAGGATTTAAAAAGACTTTAAAAGGAGTGGTATTTTGGATCAAAGCAAGTAATTTAGCAAGTTTTTTGGCATTTTTATGAAAATAAAAATCACTCCCTATAACAAGAGTAAAATTTACTTTTTTGAGCAATAAATCTTCTAATTTATCTTCATCTATGCCTAAATTTTTAGCAAAAACAGAGCGTTGTACTTCTATGATTTTTTTTACTTTTTTAGGTACGACTTTTTTTACTTCTTTTTGGATTTCATTACCTTCTTCATCTTTTTCTATGACTTGTTCTACAACTTCTTCGTTGATACTTTCTTCTATTTCTTTATTTTCGCTAACAAAAAACTCTGCTAAATGAGTTTTAATACCTTCATCTTGGCTAAATTTTTGAAGTAAAAAATATAAAATTTGCTCTTCATCGCCACTTTTATGAATGTGCGGGATAAAATTTTTAGAATATTTTGCTATACCCATATCTTCCATAGGATGAAAATAAAGCCCTGAGCCTTTATTCATCACTAAAGCATTGTTGATTTTATAGCTAAGTGTTGGAGCATCATATCTTAAAAGCATTCCAGCTACAACCAAAAAATCACTTTTTGTTATATCTTGAGTATTAGCACTATAAAACTCGCCAGAATTAGCGATAAATTCTTGTAAAAATTCTTTAAATTTCAAAGCTTCTTCATTGATCAAAGAAAGATTAAATTTCTTTTTTAAATTTTGTAAAATCAAAGCTTCTTCATTGGTAATAAAACTATTAAATTTAATGTTTTTAATTTCATTTTTCTCAAAAAGCTCCACAAGTTCTTTAAAGGCTTTTTCATCTTTATCCGCCTCATTTTGCGTATCAAAAGCAAATCTTGCAGCCTTATTTAAACTCGCAAAGGCAAAATCATTACTCACACGATAAATTTTTTCTTTTTGATTGCTAATACCACTTTGCTTAATATCATAATACATCAACTCACAATCGCTTGAATGCGGATTTGAAGCAGGAATTCTCTTAAGTTCCCAAATATTTGAAGTATATTGAAATTTCGAACCTATCAAAGCTCCTGTTGGACACACGCTTGTACATTCTCCACAAAATGAACAATCAAGCGTATCGCCATTTGCAGGGCCTATCAAACTTTTTTGAAATTTAGTCCAAATCGCATAAGCATCTTTTCCCATGCTCTCTTTAAAGCTATTATCCACACTATCTCCGCCACGAGGAACAGTCTTTAAAGCACTTTCGCCGATTTTATCCTTACAAACTGTAATACAACGCTCACATACTATGCAAAGCGCGGGATCGTAATTAATCATTCCCCAATGTTTATGTGGTTTATGCGTGTCTTTAATCCAATGTTTTTGAACATTTACACGACTTTTATGAGTGAAATTTTGCAATTCACACTCGCCTGATTTATCGCAAACCCCACATTCTAAAGGATGATTGATACAATAAGCTTGCATGATCTCATTTCTTTCATCCCAAAGATTTTGCAAATCACTTTCTACAACCATACCCTCTTTTGCTTTAGTATTGCAAGAATATACCTTTTTACCATCAGCTTCAACCATACACATACGACAAGCCAAAGTAGGACTACAGCCCGAAAGATAGCAAATCGCTGGGATAAAAATATCATTTCTTCTTGCTATATTTAAAATATATTCGCCTTCTTCAAAGGCGCAATCGATACCATTAATCTTAACTGTCATTTTGCTTCCTTTATGCGAATTGGAGTAAAATCAAAACCATTGTTTTCATAATTTAAAAAAGCTATGGTGCCTTGTAAATTTTCATCTAAACAAAGCTTGGCTTTAAGACTAAAATCTTTAGCCAAAATTTCAACTTCACTTTGATCTTTACATTTTGCAATTTGTAAAAATTGCCTTGAACAATGTAAATTTTTATCTTGCAAATTTGCTCTAAAAAGCACTAAACCATCATAATTATCTAGTTCTTTTAAGGTGTTTAATTTTGCCTTTTTAAAATCGCATTCTTCTTCATCGCTATCTAAAATCTTTAATTCATATTTTACGCTTAAGAAATTCAAAAAATATTTGATATTTTCGCTATCTTTATAAAAATGGATATTTTTATCTATAATTAAATACTTAGCCTCTTTTAAAAAAGCAAGCACTTCACCTGCTTCTTCCTCTCCAAAACAAGATTCAGCACTTAAATATCCCTCATCTAAATCGCAAAAATGCCCTTCATCGCTTAATTTACAAAGCAAGGCCAAAACAAAACTCAAACTTGCAATTTCGCATTTGTAAAATTTAGCTTTTAAATTTTTATCTTCCAAACAAGAAATATTAATGCTATTTATGCCTATTTTTTCACATAAATTTTTGTTTTTAAGGCTTGGCATATCTAAAAAACAAAGAGCATTACCATAAATCATACCCTCTCCTTTTTTATAACAATAGTCCAATCCACTTGATTAAATTTCAAAGAATTTAAAAGCTCACAGCCTTGTTCTTTTACAAAAGAAAAACTTTTTTCAACAGGAGAAAAATCGCCGATTTCAAAAAGCACCACTAAAACCTCGCCTTGTTTTGCTTCTTTTATGATTTGTGCTAAATCTTCAAAAAGCTCTTTGCTTTTTCTTAAATCTACTCTTCTCATCGATCTATCTCACCTAAAACTATATTTACATTACCCATAATGGCTACAACATCAGCTAAATAAGTACCTACAAGCATTTCTTCAAAAAACGCACAATGCCAATAACTAGGCGTTCTAGCCTTTAAACGATAAGGTCTTCCTGTACCATCACTATGGATAAAAAAGCCAAGCTCACCTTTTGGACTTTCAGTAGGCACATAAACTTCGCCTTTAGGGGGTTTTAAACCTTGAGTGATTAAAACAAAATGCTGCATTAAAGAATAATTCTGCGTTAAAATTTGTTCCTTTGAAGCACTTACATACTCAGGATGTGTAGCTAAAATTTCAGGCGGAGTATCTTTATAAAGCGTGGCACATTGTCTAAGGATTTTCAAACTTTCACGAAATTCTTGCATATAAACTTTATATCTTGCATAAGAATCCCCTTGTGTAGCATAAGGCACACCAAATTCAACTTCATTATAAAGCAAATAAGGCTCTTCTTTGCGTATATCGTATTTTATACCGCTTCCTCTTAACATCACACCCGTACAACCCCAATTTAAGGCTTGTTCTTTGGTAACCACACCTACATTTTCAGTTCTTAAACGCCAAATTCTATTATCATCTAAAAGATCTTCATAATCTTTTAAATCATTTGGAAATTTATCGCAAAATGCAAGCATTTCTTCTAAATAATTCTCAGGTAAATCAAGCATAACCCCACCTATTCTCATAGAAGAATGCGTAAGCCTTGCACCGCAATACTTTTCTATCAAATCCAAAACATATTCACGTTCTCTAAAGCAGTATAAAAACACACTCATCGCACCAATATCAAGCGCATGAGTGGCAAGCCAAAGCAAATGTGATGCAATACGGTTTAATTCTAAAAGTATCATGCGTATGACTGCTGCACGGCGTGGAATCTCTAAACCACAAAGCTTTTCAACCGCTGCACAATAAGCATAATTATTCGCTGAAGCGGCGATATAATCCATTCTATCAGTAGTAGGAATAAATTCTTGATAAATCATATTTTCAGCCATTTTTTCCATACCACGATGCATATAACCTATACAAGGACGTGCTTTTACAACTTGCTCTCCATCAAGTTCTAAAATAAGACGTAAATTTCCATGTGCTGAAGGGTGTTGAGGGCCTAAATTGATAATCATTTTTGAGTCTTCTTGCTCAAAAGCTATATTTTCATAATAAGGTTTTAACTTGCTAGGAATTTGCATTTTAACGCCTTTTCTCTAAAATTTTTGCTTCATCACGTTTTACTTTTTTTACAAAAGCTACGCCTTCATCTTCTTGATATTCTTGTTTAAAGGAAATTTCCTTCTTTTGACCACCTTTTGGCACTTCATGATAAAGTCTTGCAAAATTTAGCGTATCTTTATCATCAACAAAACCAGAATCTCTTTGTTCTTCACCCACTACTTCACGATATTCTTTACCAAAAATTTTATCAATCTCATACCATCTTGCAAACTCATCACCCTTTAAAGGATAAGTTTTTAAAAGCGGATGTCCAAACCAATCATCAGGCATTAAAATGCGTTTTAAATTGGGATGATTTATGATGAAAATTCCAAACATGTCATAAATTTCTCTCTCACTCCAATTTGCCCCTTTAAAAACATGAGTCACGCTTTGCAAACGCTCTTTTACACCTACAAAAGTTTTTATTCTCACTCTTAATTTTTTTTCTAAATTTAAAAGCTGATAAAACACTTCAAAACCATTTCTATCTGCTATAAAATCAATAGCACTTGCCTCTGTAAAACTTAAATACCCTAAAGTTTTAAGCATTTGCAAGGTTTTAACATTGTCTTCTTTTTTAATTTCTATTACCCAAAAATCAAGCTCTACAAAGGAATTTAAAATTTCTACTTGAGTTTTTAAAACTTCAAAATCATCTTTAAAAACACTTTCATTAACATCAGATTTTACAGTGTGTGGTGCGTGATAAAATCTATCTTTATAATAATTTTGAGTTTGAGCATTTTTTTTATCGCTATACTTTCTCATCATACCAACCTTTTAGGTGCGATCTTGCGACTTGCTTTTTCTTTGCGAATCTTTTTTTGCAAAATCATCAAAGCAAACTGAAAACTTTCGGGGCGTGGAGCACAGCCTGGTACATAAATATCTACAGGTATAATTCTATCCACTCCTTGAACCGTAGAATAAGTATTAAACATACCGCCTGTATTGGCACAACTTCCCATAGAAATCACCCATTTAGGATCAGGCATTTGATCATAAAGTCTTCTTGTAAATTCAGCATGCTTTTTACATAAAGTTCCTGCGATAATCATCACCTCACTATGACGTGGCGAAGCTCTAAAAATCGTTCCAAATCTATCAAAATCATATCTTGAACCCCCAGCCGCCATCATCTCAATCGCACAACAGGCAAGTCCATAAGATAAAGCCCATAAAGAATTACTCCTACCCCATTGAACTAGTTTATCAACGCTAGTTAAAACGACGGGCAAACCACTTGCATAATTTACTTGATGCTCTGCCATGCAAACGCTCCTTTTTTATAAGCATATAAAAATCCAACTCCTAAAAGTACGATAAAAACAAAAACTTCTAAAAGCCCAAACCAACCTAAATCTTTAAAAATCAAAGCCCAAGGAAATAAAAACACAACTTCTATATCCAAAAGTATGAAGATTAAGGCGATGATGAAAAATTGAGAGTTAATCTTGTTAGCTTGTTTAACAGGAATAGGACCACATTCATAAATTCCAAGTCCTAATTTTTTGCGATTTTTTGCGGCAAAATTATTACCAATTTTTGAAGCTAAAAAAACCAGTCCAAAAAAAATAACACTAGCAAGTACTAGCATTAAAAAAATACCAAAATAAGGATGCGAAGCATCTATATGAGACATTTATTCTCCTTTTTTAAAGCACTTTAATCACTCCACAACAAAAATTAAATTTACACTTTTCTTTATTTTACTCTAAACTTTCTATATTGAAACTTATATTAAAAAATATTTTTTTAAAGTTTTAATTTTTTATGATTAAATTTATAAAAAAGATCACTTTGATGGGTTATAAATATATAAGAAATATTATTTTTTTGCTGATAGTCATATAAAAAAGTTAAAATTTCTTTAGAAGTTTTAATATCGAGTGCTGAAGTAATTTCATCTAAAATCAACAATTTAGGATTTAAAACCAAAGCACGGATAAGACCTACACGCGTGGCTTCTCCCCCGCTTAACTCATAGGATTTTTGTTCTAAAATTTGTTTTTTTAGACTAAAAAAATCAAAAAATTCTAAAATCAAGTCATCATTCTTTTGTAAATTAAAATTTTCCAAAGCATCTTGTATAAGATTTTTGATTTTTTTATAAGGGTTTAAAGCCATTTTTTGATCTTGAAAGCAATACTGAATTTGCTTTCTTAAAAGTCTTTGTTTGTTTTTATCAAGCTTGTGTAAGTTAAGATTTTCATACCATATCTCACCCTCGCTTGGATCTTCTAAAAAACAAAGAATTCTAGCTAATGTACTTTTACCTGCACCACTTTTACCTAAAATTATTAAATTGTCATTTTCATTTAAAGAAAAATTGATATTATCAAAAATAATATGTCTTTCTTTTTTTAAATACCAATGCTTTTTAAGCTCATAAAACTTACTTAAATTACAAACTTTAAGCATTATAATACCTTAAAAACTCATCTAAACTATATAAATTTGAACTATTTTTTTCTAGCATAAGAATTTCATCTGCTAAAGAATTTACCAAATTTAAATCATGAGTGATGCAAACTAAGGCTGTGTTATTTTTTAATTCTTCTAAAATCGATATAATCTTAGAAGCGTTTTCTTTATCCAAAGAAGCTGTGATTTCATCACAAATTAAAATTTGGGGTTGATTTAATAATGCTAAAGCTAGGCTCACCCTTCTTGCCATACCCAAACTTAATTCATTAGCATAAGAATGCCACAAACGATCAAGATTTTCAAATCCTAATTTTTTAAAATAAGAAAAAGCATAATCTTTTCTTTCTTTTTGTTTTAATTTTGTATGAGTTTTTAAAACAAGATGACATAAATTTCCAATATCCAAATAAGGATAAAGACTAAGCTCTGCATCTTGCAAAACAAGTGCCACCTTAGAACGAAAATCTCTAAGTTCTTCTTTGTTAAAATTAAAAATACAAGAATTATGAAAACTTAATTCATCAAAACTTATTGTGAAGTTAGAATCTAAAAGTCTTACCAAAGCTTTTCCTAACAAGCTTTTACCCACTCCACTTTGTCCTAGTATCATTAAAGTTTTGCCTGTTTTTATATCTAAATTAATATCCTTAAGCAATAAATTATTCTTCAAACTGATATTTAAATTTCTTACCTTCAAGATCTTATACCCCAAATTTTTTGTAAAAAATTACCCAACCATAAAAGAGGTAAAAACAACAAAAGCAAGCTTAAAAGTGGAAAAAGTATCATCCACCAAGCACCTATAAAAACTGCTTTTGAAGACTCACTCAAAAGAGTACCTAAAGTTGGAATTTCAAATCCTAAGCCCAGTCCAAAAAAACTCAAAGTAGCTTCTGTGGCTATAGCATGAACAATATTAAATATAAAAAGTGTAAAAATCAGTGTTTTTAAAGCGGGTATTAAATCTTTAAAAAAAGCTCTAAATTTAGTTCTTCCAAGCACTATATTTGCTTTGTAAAAATCTAAATTTTCAAGTCTTTTTAATTCACTTTCTATAATTCTTGCTATGAAACACCAATGAATTAAAGCGATTAAAAAAATCATCAAAAACACATCAGAAGTTATCATGCTTTGAAAAAACATCATAAGTAAAAAAGCAGGCAAGGCTAAAAAAAACTCTAAAATACGCATCCAAAAAATATAAAAAAAACATCGTGCTAAAAACAAATAACACAAAGCAAAAATAATAGACAATAAAGATCCACCAACACCTATAATCAAAGAATTTCTCAAAGCAAAAAGCAAACGAGAAAACAAATCCCTGCCTAAAAAATCAGTCCCTAAAATATAAGTAAAATTAGGAGCTTGATGCAAATTTTCTAAATGAGTGCTTAAAATATCAAAAGGAGTCAAAAAAGGTGCGAACAAGGCGCATAAAAACAAAAAAATTAAAGGCGCAAGTATGATAAGAAATTTAAACAAAATCAAGCCTTCTTAATCTAGGATTTAAAATCCTAGCTACAATATCACTTAAAAATGTAAAAAATGCTGCAAGCAAAACACTAAAAAATATAAGCGCAAGCACAACAGGATAATCTTTAAAAATAATACTTTTAAAAAGTAAAGACCCAAGTCCCTCGTAAGCAAAGACACTTTCTACCACATAAGTTCCCATCATAAAACTTAAAGCACTTCCTCCAAAATAAGCCACAATAGGGCTTAAAGAATATTTCAAAACTAAAAAATAAATATCTTTCTCCCTTAAAGCCCTAGCGTATAAATTTTGAATAAAAATTTGAGAAAAACTTTCATTGATAAAATTTCTAGCAATCCTTAAAAATAACGCCAAATGTGATAAAACAAGTACCAAAACAGGTAAAATCAAATGCTCTAAACGATTTAAAAAATCATCTTCAAAGCCTATATCACTACTTCCCATAACAGGCAAAATTTTCCAAAAAATTCCAAAAATTAAAACAAACAATAAAGCTAAAACAAAAGGAGGTAAAGCAAAAAAATTAAAAGCTAAAAAAGTGATGATTTTATCTATAAAACTTTCTTTATAATAATATCCTAAAAGTGCCAAAAAAACACTGAGTAAAAATAAAAGCATTAAGGCACTAAAACCCAAAATAAAAGTATTAAAAATTCTTTCTTTTATAAGCTTTAAAACACTTTCTCCACTTAAAAAAGAAACCCCTAAATCTCCTTTTAAAGCCTTAAAAAGCCAAATTTTATACTGCTCTAGCAAAGGCTTATCAAGCCCTAAATTTTGTTCTATTCTTTGAACAAATTCTTTACTTTGTGAATTAACTCCATTAGCATAAGCTATACTGCCTTTACTAAAATAAAGCAAAACAAAACATAAAAAAGTGCTAAAAAATGCTACGACAATACTAAAAACTAAGCGCTTTAGCACTATTTACTCCACTCATAAACATTCCAAGTAAAACCCACTCCGTGATGACCTAAAGTCCTTGCTTTGATACCTTTTAAATCTTTATTATAAACTAAAGCAAAATCAAGATAGGCTAAAAAAATAAAAGGAGGATTTTCATACAAAGCATCTATAAAATCTTTATAATATTTTTTTCTCTCTTCTAAATTTGAAGTATTTCTTGCTTTTTGCAAGGCTATATCCACTTTTTTATCATGATAATGTCCAAAATTCCAACCCTCATCATTTAAAGCACTATCTTGCGAACTTTCAAATACCCTAAAAGTGTGAAAATCAGGATCTAAAGGACTTCCCCAGCCTATTAAAAAACTATCTACTTTAGAATAATCAAAACTTCCAGCAGGTTTAGCCACCACCTTGCTTACAACTCCTATTTTTCTAAATTCGCTTTGCAAAATTCCAGCTAAACTTACCCTTAAAGGATCATTACTCATCGCCCAAATTTCAAATTCTAAAATTTTCCCATCTTTTTCAAAATTTCCATCTTTATTTTTCTTAAAACCTGCACTTACAAGTAAATTCTCGGCTTTTTTAGGATCATATTTGTAAATTTTAAAATTCTTAGGATTTGCCCAAGAACGCTCTAAAGGGTGATTGGCTACAAAAGCATAATCATGCAAAAGATTTTTTACTATACTTTCTTTATCAACTGCGTAATTTAAAGCTTGTCTTACTTTTAAATCTTTTAAAAATTCATTATCAAAATTAAACATTAAAGCCCGATAATCAGCCGATTTTTCACGTAAAATTCCAAAATTTTCATCATTTTTAAAAATATTTAGCAAAGAAACATCGATTAAAGCTGCGTCTATCTTGCCATTTTTAAGCTCAGCACTAGCTATAGAAGGATCAAAAATGTGTTTTATAATAAGTCTTGGAGTTTTTACCTTATCAAGATAAAAATGTTCATTAGCTTTAAATTCAACATATTCACCTTTTTTCCATTTTACAAATTTATAAGGACCTGTACCTATAGGATTTTGATTAAAAGAGCTTATGTTTAAATTCTCATTTTCAAGCAAATGCTTAGGAAGCATTCCTATGCTTAAAGCATCTAAAAATGCAGGATAAGGTTTAAAAAGTGTGATTTTTACATGAGAAGGATTTAAAATTTCTACACTTTTAATGTCTTCAAAATTGACATAAACAGAAGAATTGTTTTTAGGATTTTTAAAGGCTTCTATACTAAATTTCACATCATCAGCACTAAATTTGACTCCATCATGCCATAAAACATCATCTCTTAAAAAAATATCATAAACAAGCCCATCTTTACTAACATCCCAAGACTTAGCCAAATCAGGTTTTAAACTCATATATTCATCAAAACGCGTAAGCCCTGAAAATACAAGATTAATCACTGCATCATGATCCTCACTATAAGCAGGATTTATCCTTGTGATTTCATTTTCAACCGCTACAATAAGTGTATCTTTTGGGATTTTTGCTTCTAAATTTACAAAAAGTAACAATACAAAAATTAAAAATCTCAACATAAAAAACCTTTTTAAAATAATTAGAGAATTATATGTTAAAAAATGTTTTAATAACAAGCCCCTGTGGGGGATTTATAATTAAAAAATATAATAATTAATAAAAAATTAAGCTTTAATAGGATTAAATATATCTTAATTATTAATAATTTAATAGAATTTATAATTGAAAGGATAATTCATGTTTAATTTAAAAAATGCTTCATTAGGTAAAAAATTTTTTATCTTGAATATTATTCTAATTTTTATATTAACTATTATATTTTTATTAGGTTTTACAATTATTATGTCAAATTTTACAGAAAAAACTTTACACGATAGATTAAAACAAGAAAATGAAATTATAAATAATTTCTTAAATCAAATTGTTCAAAAAGATGGAGAAAATTTATTACAATTATTCAACAATACCCTAACAAGACATTTTGGATTTTCAGAAGAAACTTTCGCTATAAATGGCACAACTCAACTTTTTACGAATAATAAAATCATAAATATTCCTAATTTAACCTATAATGGAGGTAAATTAACCAACGAACTTGATTATATTTTGACCTTTAAACATTCAACTAATGCTGAAGCGACATTATTTGTAAAATATAATAACGATTTTATAAGAATTGCCTCATCATTAAAAAACAAAGATGAAAAAAGTGTTATAGGTACAGCTTTGGATCATAATTCTCCTGCTTATGTGTCTGTTTCAAAAGGAAATGATTTTTATGGTAGAACTTCTTTATTTGGAAAAGACTACAACTCAATTTATAAACCTATAAAAAATTCCAAAAATGAAATTATAGGTGTAATTTTCGTAGCTAGTGCAATGGATCAAGTTTATAAACTTATACAAAATAGTTTAAAGGATATTAAAATAGGAAAAAATGGAAGCAATGTAATTATAGATCCTAAAACAGATATTTTTATAACAGGTTATAAAGATCGAAAACCAAGTCAAGTTGAATATTATAAACAACTTCAGAAAAACAACAGTGTTATAAAATTTGAAAAAAATAGTGAAAATTTTGAATCTTATTCTAGCTATAATAATGCTTTAGATTTATATATCATTAGCGAAGCTTTTACCAAAGATTTCACCAAAAATGATTCAATCTTAACTAAAATTATTATTGCAAGTATAATCATTTTATTTATAGTTATTATGATATCTACTCTTATTATATTAAAAAAACTTGTACTAGAAAGATTACATAATGTATCCCAAACTATTTTTAATTTTTTAGCTTATATTAGCCACGAGATAGATTATATTCCTTTGCTTAAAAAAGAAAAAAATAACGATGAAATAGGAAAATTATCAACAGCCATCAATCAAGCTATAATTAAAGCTCAAAAAAGTTTAAGTTTGGATTTTCAAGCTATAGATAGTTCCACTAAAATTGCCAAACAAATCGAAAATGGAAATTTAAATGTTAAACTTGATATAGATCCTGCTAGTCCACAACTTAAGGAATTAAAAATAGTTTTAAATCAAATGCTTAATACTTTAAAGAAAAATATAGGCGGAGATATTAATGAAATTATAAAAGTTTTTGATGATTATACCAATCTTGATTTTAGAAGCAAAATTAAACACGCTTATGGGAAAATTGAAATTGTTACTAATGCTTTAGGAGCTGAAATTAAATCTATGCTTACAACTTCAAAAGAATTTGCTAATGAACTTTCAAATCAAAGCATTTTATTAGAAGATACGATTAGCAAACTTCAAAAAGGAGTAAACGAACAAGCTTGTTCCTTACAAAAATCTTCTAGTGCTATAGAACAAATCACTAAATCTATGGGTAATGTCACAAATAAAACTGAAACAATGATTTCTCAAACTCAAGATATAAAAAATATTATAGGTATTATATCAGATATAGCAGAACAAACTAATCTTCTAGCTTTAAATGCTGCTATTGAAGCAGCACGTGCTGGAGAACATGGTAGAGGTTTTGCGGTTGTGGCTGATGAAGTTAGAAAACTAGCTGAAAGGACTAAAATATCTTTATCTGAAATAGAAACTAATATTAATTTACTCGTTCAAACCATAACTGATGTAGCTACAAATATAAAAGAACAATCAGAAAATATTTCTCAAATCAATATAGCAGTAGAAAAAATAGGAGATGTTACGGATGATAATCTTAAAATAGCCAATAATACTGATAGTATAGCTAAAAAAATAAGTGGTATTTCTTCAAACATACTTGAAGATGTATATAAAAAACAATTCTAATTTCATACTTTTAGTGTGAAATTAACTTAAATTAATTTTTTTCTCCTTTTTAAAATATAAAATATCTCTTTTACATTAAAAAGGAGAAATTATGACAAAAGAACAAATTCAAATCATCAAAGATTGTGTACCTATTTTGCAAAAAAATGGAGAGGATTTAACCAAGGAGTTTTATAAAATAATGTTTAATGATTATCCTGAGGTAAAGCCTATGTTTAATATGGAAAAACAAATTTCAGGAGAACAGCCAAAAGCTTTAGCGATGGCGATTTTAATGGCAGCTAAAAATATAGAAAATTTAGAAAATATGAGAAGCTTTGTTGATAAAGTTGCCATAACTCACGTTAATTTAGGGGTTAAAGAAGAGCATTATCCTATAGTTGGAGCTTGCCTTTTAAAGGCTATTAAAAATCTTTTAAATCCTGATGAAGCCACTCTTAAAGCTTGGGAAGTTGCTTATGGAAAAATTGCTGAATTTTATATCGATATAGAAAAAAAGCTCTATGATAAATAATATAAGCCCATTTTGGGCTTTAATCAAATTTTTCTACTAAATTTTTAGCTAATTCCTTTATATTCTCACCCTTTAATTCGCTGATTTCACCATTTTGAGCCAAGAAAATTCTATCAGCACTATCAAAATATGCATCATCATGTGTGATAGCAAAGATTGTTTTACCTTGCTCTTTTAACAAAGGTAAAAGTTTTTTATAAAAAAATCTTCTAAAAACAGGATCTTGATCAGCCGCCCATTCATCAAGCACTAAAATATCCCTTTCTTCAAGCAAGGCTATAAGCATAGCTAAACGCTTTTTTTGCCCTGTAGAAAGTTTGGTTAAGGTCAGTTCATTATCTTTGACACTTGTTTTATCTTTAAGTTCTAAAAACTCCAACCAAAAAGCAATTTTTTCTTCGCTTGCAAAATTTTCTTTATTTAGGGTTTTAGTAAAAAGATGAAAATCGCTAAAAACAGCAGAAATAAGAGATCTATACTCATCTAAATTTTTATCATCTATAAGCGTATCATCAACATAAATTCCGCCTTTGCTTGGCTTAAAAAGTCCTGTCAAAAGCATACAAAAGGTAGATTTACCACTTCCATTTTTACCTATTAAAAATACCAATTCACCTTTTTTAAGTTCTATATTTACAGGATTTAAGTGAAAATTTTCTTCATAAGCAAATTGAGCATTTCTAAAAGAAATTTTTTTCCATTCACTAATATAATGTGTTTTTTTAAAACCTTCTATATAATCATCTAATTCCAATTTTGTGATCTTATCCAAAGCGATTTTTGCCAAAAGTAAAGTAGGAAAAGATCCTATTATAGATACTAAAGGGGTTCGTAAAAACAAAATAGAAAGAGCTATAGTTGTAGCATCTGCAACACTTGCCCATTCAAATTTTAAAGCTAAGTAAAACTCTACACCCACTAAAGCCAAAAGAGTTACATTTGTCCAGTTGTTTGAGAGATTGTTAAAAAGATTACCTAAAGTACTATTTTTCTTTTTCAATCTTGCATTATTTTCAAATTCATCTTCATAGTAAAGCTTGGCTCTATCACGATTGATCAAAAGTTCTTTATGTCCATCTAGTATATTTTGGTAATTATTTTGCAAAGCATCGTCATTTTCCCTTGCCTTTCGAAAATACTGATATACTTTCATCATCAAAAAATTATTAGTAATAAAAATAACCATAATCCATACCACACACAAAGCAAAAATTTGTGGTGAAAGATAACATAAATAAACACTAGTGCATAAAATCAATATACTTGATTGTAAAAAATCAGGCAATCTTAAAAGCCCAAAAGATATATTTCTCACATCACTTCCCAAAGAAGCTAAAATTCTAGCCTTACCTACTTTAGCCACTCTTAACAAAGGGGTGTCTAAGATCTGCTTTACTACGCGCCTTTGCATTTTAAAAATAAAATTTTGTCCAAAAATACTAAGTCCAAGTTCAACTATGGTAGAACTTATAAAAAATATCAAAAGCAAAACAATAAAATAAAAAATAGGAATGTTTTGTGCATTTTTAAGCAAATAATCATTGATAAAAACAAGAGTTAAAACTCCAACAGCACTTGTAATAAAAGAAAAAAGCAAAAAAGAAATCAACTTTAATTTATTTTGCTTAAGTAATTCGATAATAAAAGGCATTTATAAACTCCAAAATATAATTTTAATTATAACATTTTAAGAGTGATTATCAAAATTTTATTTTATCTTTTACTATAAAAACAGCACAAATAGCCAATAACGCTAAAAAATCATATATATACTCATACCGTATAAAAATGGATTTTCATTTTTACTCGCGAGTGTATTAAGCCAAAAAACGAGTTGCGGAGTAATACCGCCTGAAATTGCATAAGCAATATTATAAGAAAAAGAAATTCCTGAAAATCTTATTTTAGCTCTAAAAACTTCACTCATTAAAATAGGCGCAAACACATTAATCCCACCTAAAAAACAAACAATCGAATACAAAATACACACCAAAACCAAATTTTTAAGCTCGTATAAAGCATAAAAATATAAAAAAGAAAAAAATACAAAAGTTAAAGAAAAGAAAATGCAAATTTTAAATAAACCAAATTTATCTACAAGATAACCCATAAAAGCCCCGCCTAAAGCTATTCCCAAAATTCCTAATATCTGTAAATAACTTCCTTCAACCCCACTTAAATTTAAAATACTAGGCATAAATTTAGGCATCAATAAAACAAGCACAATAACACAACCTGTTAAAACCCAAGTCATCATCATTGATGAAAATAAATTTTTTACAATATCCTTTTCTTTAAATAAATCTTTAAGTGGAAAAGAACTAAGCGATGATTCTTTTTTCATTTGTTTAAAAACAGGAGTTTCTTGCAAAAATCTACGCAAATAAATAGAAATAATCCCAAAAAATTCCACCTACAAAAAAAGCAATACGCCATGCATAAGCAGCAATTTCTTCTATACTAAAAAAGCATTAATGATTAAAAATACTATACTTCCTAACAAAATTCCTAAAGCCATAGCTGAATTTAAACAGCTTAAAAAGAAAGCTTTTTGTTTTTCTTGACAATGTTCTCTTACAAAAACCCAAGCTCCAGGCAATTCTCCACCTATAGCTATACCTTGAAAAATTCTTACAAGTATCAATAAAACAGGAGCTAAAAACCCAAGAGTTTCATAACCTGGAATAAAAGCTAAGACAAAGGTAGGAAGAACCATTAATAAAATACTTAGCATAAACATATTTTTACGCCCAAATTTATCTCCAAAATGTGCCATAACTATACCGCTAAAGGACGTGCTAAATATCCAGCTGCAAATGCTCCATAAGTATTTAATAAAGCCCAAAATTCACTCATATCTTTAGGAAAAAATACATTGGCTATATATTCAACAAAAAAGACAAAAATAATAAAATCATAAAATTCTAAAGTTCCTCCTAGTGAAGAAAGTCCTAAGATCTTAATTTCCTTTATTCCAAATTTTGATTTTCTCATTGATTAATTACCTTAAATTTTAAAAACATTGTTTTTATTATACTATAATCATTTCCAAAATATTATCTAAAAAATTTAAGGATAAATATGTTTAATTTTATAACCACCCTTTTAAAAACCAATCTTTATTTTTTAGAAGAAAAAACCACAAGTAAAAATTCAAATCAAATCCATATAATCTCACTTAAACAATCTGATGATGAATTTTTAAATTTATTATTTTCTTTTTTAGTGCCGCAAAACGATGAAGATAAAAATTTTATAGAAAAAACTCGCACAAAAATCAAAAGAAATGAGCATAATATTGCTCTGATAAAAAATCCAAATTTTAATGCTTTAATAGACACAGGGTTTTTAGATACTATTGACACATTAAAAGAAAAATTGCATATCCACAAAACCGATTTTAAAGATATCACTCATATTATCTTAACACATGCGCATCCTGATCATATAGGAGCTTTAATGAGCGAAGAAAATCTTTTTCCAAAAGCTCAAATTTTAATCGATAAAAAAGAATATGATTTTTGGATCAAAAGCGATAGACAAGAAATTAAAAACACCTTGCTTAAACTTAAAAATATAGAATTTATTAACCACTCTAAAGATTTGATTTTTCAAAATTCAGGCATTAAAGCCATACCTGCTTATGGACATACCCCAGGACAAAATGCTATAATAATTGATGATAAAATAGTCTTTTGGGGAGATTTACTTCATCTTTATGATATACAAATCCCAAAACCTAAAATCGCTATAAAATTTGATATAGATCAAAATGAGGCTATACAAACAAGGGAAAAACTACTTAAGGAATTTAAAGAAAGAAAACTCAAAGTTATAGGGACTCATGTGCCTTTTATCGAACCTAAATTTTTAGATTAATTACTTAAAAATTACTAAAAATTAAGTAAAAATTTTAATAATTTTTGCTAAAATTATAGCCTTTTTATTTCATGAAAGGAGAAAATTTTGGCAAAAGATGATGTAATCGAAATTGATGGCACCGTACTTGAAGCATTGCCTAATGCAAATTTCAAGGTTGAACTTGACAACAAACATGTAATTTTATGTCATATTGCAGGAAAAATGCGTATGCATTATATAAGAATAATGCCAGGTGATAAAGTAAAAGTAGAACTTACACCTTATAGCCTTGATAAAGGGCGTATAACTTTTAGATATAAATAATCTAAGTTATTTAAAAGCTAATTTTAGATAAAATTAGAGTTTTTGCGACAAATTACATCGAACTATATGAAGAAGTATTTTTAAAATCCACCACTTATTTTGAAAATAGTTGGTTATTCATAAAACCTGATGTAGTCGTAAATCAAGTGGAATTCATTCAAGGAGACGCTCATGAAAGTGAGACCATCGGTTAAAAAGATGTGCGACAAGTGCAAAGTAGTTCGCCGTAAAGGCGTGGTTCGCATTATTTGCGAAAATCCAAAACATAAACAAAGACAAGGATAAACATGGCTCGTATTGCAGGTGTGGATTTACCAAAGAAAAAAAGAATTGAGTATGGACTAACCTATATTTATGGTATAGGACTTTTCACTTCAAGAAAAATTCTAGATAAAGTAGGAATTTCTTATGATAAAAGAGTTCATGAGTTAAGTGAAGATGAAGCAGCAGCTATCCGTAAAGAAATTCAAGAAAACTATATGGTTGAAGGGGATTTGAGAAAACAAGTTGCTATGGATATTAAAGCACTTATGGATCTAGGAAGCTTTAGGGGCTTAAGACACAGAAAAGGCTTACCAGTTCGCGGACAAAAAACAAAAACAAACGCAAGAACTAGAAAAGGTAAGAGAAAAACTGTTGGTGCAAAATCATAAGGATAAATCATGGCAAAAAGAAAAATCGTAAAGAAAAAAGTAGTTAAAAAAAATATAGCAAAAGGTATTGTTTATATCAGTGCGACTTTTAACAATACTATGGTTACAGTAACTGATGAAATGGGAAATGCTATCGCTTGGAGTAGTGCAGGTGGTTTAGGATTTAAAGGTTCTAAAAAATCAACTCCTTATGCAGCACAACAAGCAGTAGAAGACGCTTTAAATAAAGCAAAAGAACACGGAATTAAAGAAGTAGGCATTAAAGTACAAGGACCAGGAAGCGGTAGAGAAACTGCTGTTAAGAGTGTAGGTGCTATGGAAGGAATCAAAGTAACTTTCTTAAAAGATATCACTCCATTAGCTCACAATGGTTGCAGACCGCCTAAGCGTCGTCGTGTCTAAGATATAAGAAAAATTTAGGAGAATATTATGGCAAGATATAGAGGACCAGTAGAAAAATTAGAAAGACGCTTTGGTGTTAGCTTAGCATTAAAAGGAGAAAGAAGACTAGCTGGCAAAAGTGCACTAGATAAACGCCCTTATGCACCAGGACAACACGGAGCAAGAAAAGGTAAAATTAGTGAGTATGGACTTCAATTAAGAGAAAAACAAAAAGCTAAATTTATGTATGGAGTAAGCGAAAAGCAATTCCGTCGTTTATTTGCTGAAGCAGCAAGAAGAGAAGGAAATACAGGGGTATTACTTATCCAGCTTTTAGAACAAAGATTAGATAATGTGGTATATAGAATGGGTTTTGCTACAACACGTCGTTTTGCAAGACAACTTGTAACACATGGACATGTTTTAGTAAATGGTAAAAGAGTGGATATTCCTAGCTTTAGAGTAGAAGCAGGTGCTAAAATCGAAATCATCGAAAAAAGCAAAAACAATCCTCAAATAACAAGAGCTATCGAACTTACAGCACAAACTGGAATCGTTGCTTGGGTTGATGTTGAAAAAGATAAGAGATTTGGAATTTTCACAAGAAAACCTGAAAGAGAAGAAGTTGTCATTCCGGTTGAGGAAAGATTTATCGTTGAGCTTTACTCTAAGTAATAGGGGCTAAATATGAGAAATATTACAACATCTGCTTATACGCCAACAGAATTTACAATAGAAAACATTAGTGATACTGTGGCTAAAATCAGTGCTTGGCCTTTTGAGATCGGCTATGGAATCACCCTAGCCCATCCTTTACGCCGTTTGCTTTACACTAGCACCATAGGATATGCTCCAACTGCGATCCATATTGATGGCGTAGCTCATGAATTTGATAGCATGCGTGGTATGCTTGAAGATGTAGCACTTTTTATCATTAATCTAAAAAAACTACGCTTTAAAATTAAAGGCGAATCAAATAAAGAAATAGTAGAATTTAGCTTTAAAGGCTCAAAAGAAATTTACGGCAAAGATCTAAATAATGATCAAGTAGAAGTAGTAAATAAAGACGCCTATCTAGCAACAATCAACGAAGATGCTGAACTCAAATTCACATTGATCGTTGAAAAAGGTATTGGCTATGTACCAAGCGAAGAAATTAAAGAGCTTATAAATGATCCTAAATTTATAGCTTTAGATGCTTTCTTTACACCTGTAAGAGAAGCAACCTATGATATTGAAAAAGTTTTATTTGAAGATAATCCTGATTATGAAAAAGTGGTTTTAACCGTAACAACTGATGGACAAATCACTCCAAATGAAGCTTTTCAAAATGCTCTAGAAGCTATGTATAAACAATTATCAGTATTTGATAAAATTACCAATGTTAGAAGTGTAATTAAAAATCAAGCAACAAGCAATGAACTAGAAAATACTAAATTATTGCAAAACATTACAGATTTAAATTTAAGTGCTAGAAGTTATAATTGTCTTGAAAAAGCAGGAGTAGTTTACATAGGCGAGCTTGCTTTGATGAGTGTAAGTGAACTTGCAGGGCTTAAGAATTTAGGTAAAAAATCTCTTGATGAAATTAAAAACATCATGGAAAGCATAGGTTTTCCTGTGGGAACTTCTAAGCTTAGCGATAATAAAGAAATACTTAAAAATAAAATCGCAGAATTAAAAGCACAAAACGAAGGATAAAGAATGAGACATAAACATGGATATAGAAAACTTGGCAGAACTTCATCTCATCGTGCTGCCTTATTAAAAAATTTAACTATAGCTTTAGTAAATAGCGGAAAAATCGAAACTACTCTACCAAAAGCTAAAGAATTAAGAGGCTATGTAGAAAGATTGATTACTAGAGCAAGACTTGGAGATTTTAACGCTCATAGAGCAGTTTTTGCTTCATTACAAGATAAAAACGCTACTAATAAATTAGTAACTGAAATTGCTCCAAAATTCAAAGATCGCAATGGTGGATATACAAGAATCATCAAAACAAGAATTCGCCGTGGTGATGCTGCTGAAATGGCTTTCATCGAATTTGTAGCTTAATCAAATCCTAGCTTTTGCTAGGATTAATACTTCAATTAAATATCCTAAAAATAAAAAGTTTTAAATAATTATTTTAAATAAAATTAAATTTATTTATTTTCTAAAACCCTTGCTAAAAATTCAACTACTTATGCTAATATAAGTTTTTAATTTTTAATTTCAAGGATATGTTATGCAAGAAAACACTCGTTTACGCATTGCGATACAAAAATCAGGCAGACTTTCAAAAGAATCTATAGAACTTCTTTCAGAATGTGGTGTTAAAATACATATCCATGAACAAAGTTTGATCGCTTTTTCTACAAATTTACCCATAGATATTTTACGCGTTAGAGATGATGATATCCCTGGGCTTATTTTTGATGGTGTTGTAGATTTAGGCATTATAGGGGAAAATGTTTTAGAAGAAAATGAACTTGAACGCCAGTCTTTAGGAGAAAATCCAAGCTATAAGCTTTTAAAAAAGCTGGATTTTGGATATTGCCGTCTTTCTCTTGCCTTGCCTCAAGAAAATAAATTTCAAAATTTGAAAGATTTTGAAGGCTTAAGGATAGCTACTTCTTATCCACAACTTTTAAAGCGTTTTATGAAAGAAAATGGAATTAATTATAAAAATTGTATGCTTACAGGTTCTGTTGAAGTAGCCCCTAGGGCAAATTTAGCCGATGCGATTTGCGATCTTGTTTCAAGCGGGGCAACTTTACAAGCAAACAATCTTAAAGAAGTTAAAGTCATTTATGAATCTCGTGCTTGTTTGATTCAAAAAGAAAATGCTTTAAGTAAAGAAAAACAAGCCTTAGTGGATAAAATTATGTTGCGTGTAGCAGGAGTAATGCAAGCAAGAGAATCTAAATACATTATGCTTCATGCTCCAAAACAAAAGCTTGATAAAATTCAAGCCCTACTTCCAGGAGTTGAAAGACCAACCATCTTACCTTTAGCACACGATGAAAAAAATGTAGCTTTACATATGGTAAGTAAAGAAAATCTTTTTTGGGAAACCATGGAGGCTTTAAAAGAAGAAGGTGCGAGTTCGATTTTGGTTCTGCCTATAGAAAAAATGTTAAAGTGAGTAAAAAATGCAAATTTTAGTATATGATAATTTAGATGAAAAACAAAAAGAAGAAGCATTAAAACGCCCTGCTATAAGTGCGAAAGATGAAATTTCAAAAATAGTAAGTTCTATCATTAAAGAAGTGCAAGAAAAAGGCGATGAAGCTTTGATAGAACAAGCTTTAAAATTTGATAAGGCTGAAATTTCTAATATTAAAATCACTCAAGAAGAAATTACTCAAGCAAGTAATCGTTTGGATAAAGATTTACAAGACGCTATTTTAGTAGCTTATGAAAATATCAAAAAATTCCACGAAGCCCAAATCCCACATGAAATCGCTCTTGAAACTACAAAAGGCGTTAAATGTGAGGTTTTAACACGCCCTATAGAAAAAGTAGGACTTTACATACCAGGGGGTTTAGCACCTTTGTTTTCAACGGTTTTAATGTTAGCTATCCCTGCAAAAATTGCAAGTTGTGAAAAAATCGTTTTAGCAAGTCCTGCAAAAATCAATGATGCCGTGCTTTTTTGTGCCAAGCTTTGTGGCGTGGATGAAATTTATCAAATGGGCGGTGCAGGAGCTATAGCAGCTTTGGCCTACGGTACGCAAAGTGTTTTAAAGGTGGATAAAATTTTTGGCCCAGGAAATGCCTTTGTAACCGAAGCAAAACGCCAAGTAAGTAGCGATATAAACGGAGCGACTATTGATATGCAAGCAGGACCTAGTGAAGTTTTAGTAATAGCTGATGATTTGGCTAATGAAAAATTTGTAGCTAGTGATTTGCTTTCACAAGCTGAACATGGTGCAGATTCTCAAGTGATTTTGGTGTGTTTAAGTCAAAATTTTGCTAAAAAAACAAGCGATGAAGTCCAAAGTCAATTAGAACTTTTGCCTCGCAAAGAGCTTGCAAGCAAAAGCATTGCTAATTCACGCATTATCATAGCTAAAGATTTAAATCAAGCCTTAGAAATTTCAAATCTTTACGCTCCTGAACATTTGATCATACAAACTCAAAATCCACGAGAACTTTTAAAAGGTGTGAAACACGCAGGATCGGTATTTTTAGGAGCTTATTCTCCAGAGTCTATGGGTGATTATGCAAGTGGGACTAATCATGTTTTACCTACTTATGGACTTACTAAAACGCATTCTAGTTTAGGTTTGGCAGATTTTAGTAAAAGAATGACCGTTCAAGAGCTAAGCAAAGAAGGCTTTCTAGCTTTAGGTAAAAGTGTTGAAATTTTAGCACAAAATGAGCATTTAGATGCACACAAAAATGCAGTAACTTTTCGTTTAGAGAGCTTAAAATGAGTCAAAAAATCCTTTTTATAGATAGAGATGGCACTTTAATAGAGGAGCCAAAAAGCGATTTTCAAATCGATACTCTTGAAAAATTGCGTTTTGAAAAAGATGCTATTCCTACTCTTTTAAAACTAAAAAATTTTGGATTTAAATTTGTCATGGTAAGCAATCAAGATGGTCTTGGAACGCCAAGTTTTCCAAAGGAAAATTTTGAAATCGCTCATGAAAAAATGCTTGATATTTTAAAAAGTTGTGGTATAGAATTTCAAGATATTTTTATTTGTCCGCATTTTGAAAATGAAAATTGTGCTTGTAGAAAACCTAAAACCGCTATGTTAGAAGAATATATCAAACACGAACTTTATAACAAGGAGCAAAGTTTTGTTATAGGAGATCGTGAGAGTGATATGATCTTAGCTTCAAATTTAAGTGTGCGTGGTTTAAGATACGGCGAACTTTCTTGGAAAGAAATAGAAAATGAAATTTTAAGTTCTTTTAGAAGTGCGAGTTATCAAAGAACTACTAAAGAAACAGATATAAAAGTAAAAGTGTGCTTAAATGGGGGCAAGGTTAGCATTAAAACAGGTATTGATTTTTTTGATCACATGTTAGAGCAAATCGCTGTACATGGAGGTATAGGGCTTGAAATTTCTTGCAAAGGGGATTTAGAAATCGATGAGCATCATAGCGTTGAAGATGTAGCCTTAGCACTTGGAGCTTGTATCAAAAAAGCTTTAGGGGATAAAATCGGCATTGCAAGATATGGTTTTGCTTTACCTATGGATGAGTGTTTGGCAAGTTGTGCGATGGATTTTTGCAATCGTCCTCATTTAGTCTATAAAGCCAAATTTAAAAAATCTCATTTAGGAGCTTTAAGCACAGAAATGATCGAACACTTTTTTTATTCTTTAAGCTATGCTATGGGTGTGAGTTTGCATTTAAAAGTTAAAGGTAAAAACGATCACCATAAAGCCGAAGGGCTTTTTAAAGCCTTTGCAAAAGCTTTGAAAATGGCAGTAAAAATAGAAAGTGAAAATTTAGCCAGCTCTAAAGGAGTGATATGACTTATCAAAATTTTAAAAATAAACTTGATGCAAAAATTTTTGGTGAAGATTTAAATTATGAAATTCTACTTACAGTACTAAATAACCCTAAACGCTATATAGGATTATTTAGGATTACAAATGCTAAAACAAAACTGATACAAAATATAACTCAAAGTTGTGAAATTAAATTTGGTGATTTTATTGAAGAGATTTTAAGTGAATATATTATTGAAATGGGATATAAAGCATTAGATAAAAATATAGGATTTGATGAAGAAAATAATAAACTTAATGCCGATCAAGTTTTCAATGATGAATATAATATTTACCTTATTGAACAAAAAATTAGAGATGATCATGATAGTACAAAAAAACGAGGACAATATGCAAATTTAATTAAAAAAATCAAAGCTTTAAAACAAAAATTCTCAAATTATCGCATTATTGCTTGTATGTGGTTTAGTGATGATAGTTTGAAGAAAAATAAAAAATTTTATGAAGAACAAATTAACAACAATACAGATGAAAAAGTTGACATTTTTATTTTCTATGGAAAAGAATTGTTTGAAAATCTTTTTCAAAGAATAGATATTTACAATGAACTTATTTCACATCTTAAGAAAAACAAACAAGAAAGAAGTAAGGATATTTTAAATGTTCCAGATTTTGATATAAGTGAAGAAATAAAAAATGCACTTTTAAAAACTAAGAAAAATTATCCAAAATTAATACAAAAGCTACTTTCCAACAAAGAAGAATTTGTAGAACTTAGAAAAGAACTTTTTCCAACAGGTAAAAACTTAAAAGGTTTATAATAATGCAAAAGGATATTATTTTTCAAGGTAATTGTTTAGAAATTTTAAAAACCATTCCGGATAAAAGCATTGATTTGATTTTTGCAGATCCACCTTATTTTATGCAAACACAAGGTGAACTTTTAAGAACCAATGGTAAAGTTTTTAGTGGTGTAAATGATGATTGGGATAAATTTGAATCTTTAAAAGCCTATGATGATTTTTGTAAAATTTGGCTTAGCGAATGTAGACGAATTTTAAAAGACGATGCAAGTATTTGGGTTATAGGATCTTTTCAAAATATTTTTAGACTAGGATATATAATGCAAGATTTGGGCTTTTGGATTCTAAATGATATTATTTGGAACAAACCAAATCCTGTTCCAAATTTTAAAGGGACAAGATTTTGCAATTCCCATGAAACTCTTATTTGGTGTTCTAAACATAAAAATTCAAAATATACTTTTAATTATAAAACTATGAAATTTTTAAATAACAATAAACAAGAAAAGTCAGTTTGGAATATAGGAATCTGTATAGGGAATGAAAGATTAAAAGGAATAGATGGTAAAAAAATTCACTCTACTCAAAAACCTGAAATTTTGCTTGAAAAAATAATCTTATCGAGTACAAAAAAAGGGGATTTAATTTTAGATCCTTTTTTTGGCACTGGAACTACAGGAGCTATTGCTAAAAAATTAGGGAGATATTATATAGGTATAGAGCAAGAGAAATTTTATGTTAAAATAGCAGAATCTCGAATTAAACAAATAAATATAATTGACAATGAAATTACTAGAAACGAACTCGAAACAAAACCCCCAAAAGTAAGTTTAGAAGAGCTTTTGAATGCTGGATTTTTAAGTGAAAATGAAAAATTCTATGATAAAAATAAAAATTATATTTGTTATTTAGTCAATGGTAATAAAGTAAGCGATGAGAACGAAATTTTAAGCATACATAAAATGGCAGCAAAATATTTAAACAAAGAAAATCATAATGGCTGGAGTTATTTTTATATTTTTAAGAATGAAAATTTTATAAGTATCGATTCTTTAAGATATGAGTATAAAAATTTTATAAATCCTGAAGGAGTGATATGAAAATCATCATCATTGATACAGCCTGTGCGAATTTAGCATCTTTGAAATTTTGTCTGGATAGATTAGGTTTTAATGCAACTATCAGTAGGGATTTAAAAGAGCTTGAAAGTGCGGATAAGCTTTTTTTACCTGGAGTGGGTACCGCAAAAGAAGCGATGAAAAATTTAGAACAATTTAATCTTATTGATTTTCTTAAAAATACCAAAAAACCTTTGCTTGGTATTTGTTTAGGTATGCAAATTTTAGGAAATTTTTCTGAAGAATTAAATCAAGAAACCTTAAAACTTATAGATTTTACAACTCAAAAATTTAAAGCTAAAGAAGGCTTGACTTTTCCACATATGGGATGGAATCAAGTTCGTAGCTCTCATGCTTTGTTTAAAGGTTTAGAAGGGGCTTATTTTTATTTTGTGCATAGTTATTGTGTAGGACTTGGGGAATACACTATAGCAGATTGCGAGTATTCGCAAAAATTTAGCGCAAGCGTAATGAAAGATAATTTTTACGGGGTGCAATTTCACCCTGAAAGAAGCAGTGAAGCGGGAGAAATTTTAATTTCAAATTTTATTAAGGATATAGGATGACTCAAATCATACCCGCACTCGATCTTATAGATGGCGAAGTGGTGCGTCTTGTAAAAGGGGATTACGAACAAAAAAAAGTATATAAATACAATCCCTTAAAGAAATTCAAAGAATACGAAAAAGCAGGAGCGAAAGAACTTCATCTTGTAGATCTTACAGGTGCAAAAGATCCTAGCAAAAGACAACTTGCTTTGATAGAAAAATTAGCTAAAGAAGTCAGTGTCAATTTACAAGTAGGCGGAGGCATACGCTCTAAAGAAGAAGTTAAAGCTTTGCTTGATTGTGGAGTAAAAAGAGTAGTTATAGGATCTATGGCGATTAAAGATGCGACTTTATGTCTTGAAATTTTAAAAGAATTTGGTAGCGAAGCTATAGTTTTAGCCTTAGATACGATTTTGAAAGAGGATTATGTTGTGGCTGTAAATGCTTGGCAAGAAGCAAGCGATAAAAAGCTTATGGAAGTTTTAGATTTTTATAGCAATAAAGGCTTAAAACACATACTTTGCACAGATATTTCAAAAGATGGCACCATGCAAGGAGTAAATGTAAGACTTTACAAACTTATCCATGAAATTTTTCCTCATATTTGCATTCAGGCAAGTGGTGGAGTAGCGAGCTTAAAAGACCTTGAAAACTTAAAAGGAATTTGTAGTGGGGTTATCGTAGGAAAAGCTTTATTAGACGGAGTTTTTAGCGTAGAAGAAGGGATAAGATGCTTACAAAACGCATAATTGCATGTTTAGATGTCAAAGATGGCAGAGTAGTAAAAGGAACACAATTTAAAAACCATAAAGATATGGGAGATATCATAGAGCTTGCTAGGTATTATTCTCAAAATGGTATTGATGAGCTTGTTTTTTATGATATTGCTGCAAGTGCTAGAAAAGAACGCATATCAAGAGAATGGGTAAGTGAAGTAGCAAAAAATATCAACATTCCTTTTTGTGTTGCAGGGGGTATTAAAAGCGAAGAAGATGCAGCTGAACTTTTAGCTAATGGGGCAGATAAAATTTCTATCAATTCTCCTGCTTTAAATGATCCAAGCCTAATCACACGCCTTGCTAAAAGCTTTGGCGTGCAATGCGTAGTAGTAGGGATTGATAGCTTCAAAGATAAAAATGGAAATTTAAAAGTATTTCAATACACAGGCGATGAAAAAATAAGCAAGCATAGTGGAAAAAGCACTTTAGAATGGGTTAAAGAAGTGCAAGATCTAGGTGCAGGCGAAATTGTTTTAAATATGATGAATCAAGATGGTGTTAAAAATGGCTATGATTTAGAACAATTAGAAGCTGTATATAAAATTTGTAAAGTACCTTTGATCGCAAGCGGGGGAGCGGGAAAAATGGAGCATTTTTTAGAAGCTTTTAAACTAGGTATAGATGGGGCTTTAGCTGCTTCTGTTTTTCATCAAAAACTTATAGACATTAAAGAATTAAAAATTTATCTTAAAAATCAAGGCTTAAGTATAAGGATATAATATGCAAAATTTCAAAGAACTTAATGAAAAAATCGCTTGGCAAAAAGTGGATCATCTTTTACCTGTCATCGTCCAAGATGCAAAAACTTGCGAAGTTTTAATGCTAGGCTTTATGAATAATGAAGCCTTAGAAAAAAGCTTAGAAAGTGGCAAAGTAGTCTTTTTTTCACGCAAAAAACAGCGTCTTTGGATGAAGGGTGAAGAAAGTGGAAATTTCTTAAATATCATAGATTTAAGCTTAGATTG
Source organism: Campylobacter sp. US50a (assembly GCF_004379015.1). Lineage (NCBI taxonomy): Bacteria > Pseudomonadati > Campylobacterota > Epsilonproteobacteria > Campylobacterales > Campylobacteraceae > Campylobacter > Campylobacter sp. US50a. Next base: position 38,256 of record NZ_RYYJ01000008.1, read on the forward strand.
TGATAATGACACGCTTTTAATTTTAGCAAATCCTGTAGGGCCTACTTGTCATACGGGCAATATTTCTTGTTTTGAAAAAATTTCTAAAAATGCAGATTTTGTTTTTCTAGCCAGACTTCAAAAGCTTATTAATGCACGAAAAAATGCCGATGAAAATACTTCTTATACAGCAAAACTTTTCAAAAGTGGTACAAAACGCATCGCACAAAAAGTTGGTGAAGAAGGCGTAGAAACAGCTTTAGCAGCGACAGTAAAAGATAAAGAAGAGCTTATTTGTGAAGCAGCGGATTTAATGTATCATTTAAGTGTTTTACTTGCAGATGCAAATCTTAGTTTCTCAGATGTGATTTCAAAGTTGAAAGAAAGACATAAAGCTTAAAGCTTTATGTAAATAAATTTGTATCAATGCAAGGCTTCATTAAGTTTGACTGCTTTTTTATTTAAAGCTACTATCATAGCACCACTTATAGAATCTTGACGGAAATGTAGCCCATTTAAACCTTTAAGCTCTAAGCCTTTGTAAATTTCTTTATCAAAATTAAAATAAGGATTAAGTTTAGCAAGTTCCTCAGCATCTTTGAGTAAAAATTTCGTTCCTTCTAGCACCGCAATACCTGCATCAACTATACAATTATCCCCTAAAGGAATTCCTGTCACTGAATTAGCCCCTAAAAGACAAGCCTTACCTACGCTTATAGCATTGCCACTTGTTCCACTTAAAACACCTAAAATCGAAGCTCCACCACCCACATCAGAACCTTCTCCTACTATAGCACTTGAGCTAATACGCCCTTCAACCATACAAGCTCCTGTTGTACCTGCATTAAAATTCACATAACTTGCCCCTGGCATGATGGTTGTTCCTGCTGCTAAAGATGCACCCATTCTTACTTTGGAACTTTCTAAAATTCTTGTATTATCTTCAGGGATAATATGCGCTAAAAATCTTGGAAATTTATCAACAAAATCGATTTTTGGATATTGATTGCTCATTTTTAAACGCATTTCATTTGCTCTTAAATACTCAAGCTCGATAGGTTTATCATCGCTCCAAGCTACATTGCTTAAAAGTCCAAAAGCTCCATTTAGATTAATACTTCTTAAAGGCACTTTTTTAGTAGAAAGCAAATAAAGTTTTAGATAAACACTTTCTACACTTAAAGGTTCTTTATCCTCAAAAAGACAAACAAAAGCAAATTCATCGTCTTTAAATTTATCTTTGATAATCTTTAATAAATCGATATTTTGATGCCCCTCTTCTTCTAAAAAAGGTTTAAAACAAGAAAGTGCAAAATCAATATCTTCTAATTTCAAAGTTTGTACAAACTCACTCGCATTAAAATCAATCTCCACACCCCTTTGCATAAAAGCTTCAAGCATGATTGCCGCTGAGCCAAAATTTTGCTCGTAATTAATCAAAGCAAAACTTGCTTGCAAGATTTTATTTTTATTTAGCTGTCCTCTATCAAGCCTTGCTATACCAAAAGCTTTAGGTTTTTTATAGCCACTTTTTTGCTCGATTTGTTTGATTAAAAGTAAAAAATCTTCTTTAGTATTAATCATTTTCTTTTCCTTATCCACTTAATTTTTAATGCGAACACGCACTTTTTCCATTCATCACAGGTTGTATAGCAGAATTATCCGCACCACCTTCATTGTTAATCTTTTCTATAAAGCTCCAAATTTTTTCAGCCGCCATTAAATAACGCTTTGAACTCACACTTTCAGGGTGATAAAAACTCACAGGCTTGCCTTCATCTCCACCTTCTCTTACTATCATTTCTATAGGAATTTGTGCTAAAACTTCACTTTTATAAGCTTTTGCCATATCCTCAGCTGTTCCTTTGCCAAAAATATCATACTCTTTACCATTATCAGGACATAAAAATCCACTCATATTTTCAATCACACCCGCTATAGGAATGTGAAGTTTATTAAACATATCTAAAGCTCTTTTACTATCGTCTAAAGATACGGTTTGAGGCGTACTTACACAAACTCCTGCAGTAATAGGAATACTTTGTGCAGAAGTAATTTGCGCATCGCCTGTTCCTGGAGGCATATCCAAAAACAATACATCAAGCTCAGGCCAAATTACATCAGCTAAAAGTTGCTCAATTGCTTTCATAATCATAGCTCCACGCCACATAAGCCCTTGACCCTCTTCGATCAAAACCCCCATACTCATCATATAAACACCATGAGTTAAAATAGGCTTTAATCTCTGCCCTACTACTTCAGGCTGAGTTTTGGTTTCACCTAGCATTCTTGGAATATTTGGCCCATAAATATCTGCATCTAAAATCCCCACTCTTTTTCCCATTTTAGCCATGGAAATTGCTAAATTTACTGTAGTTGTAGATTTACCCACACCACCTTTTCCACTTGAAACCATGATGAAATTTTTTACTTGTGGAGCGATATTTTTTCCACTTCTTGAATTACTTTTTTCTTCAGGAATTTTTGGAGTGATGATATTAAGTTCGATATTTTTTAAAGCCAAACTCGATAAAGCTTCAGTAACATTTTTACGAATTTCATTAGCTACTTCAGGATTTGCTGAAACGATTTCTATATCAATAAATACACCATCATCTTGAATTTTAATATCTTTTACAAAATTAAAACTCACTATATCCTTTTCAAAGCCAGGATATTTTACAGTTTTTAATTTCTCTAAAATTTGTTCTTTCATATTTTTTCCTTGTCTTTTAAAAAAATCAATTTTACTAATAAAATGATAAAATTTAGCTTTTTATAAGTGTATAATATGGTAACATTATAAAAACCAACAATATTAAAAAGAGGAATGAAAAAATGAGTGAAATGAGCCTCATTATGTTAGCAGCTGGAAATTCTACTCGTTTTGACACAAAGGTAAAAAAACAATTTTTACGACTTGGAAATGACCCTCTTTGGCTTTATGCAACAAAAAATTTAAGCTCTTTTTATCCTTTTAAAAAAATAGTTGTTACTTCTAGTAATATCGCTTATATGAAAAAATTTACTAAAAACTATGAATTCATAGAAGGTGGTGATACCAGAGCAGAATCCTTAAAAAAAGCCTTAGAGCTCATAGATAGCGAATTTGTTATGGTAAGTGATGTAGCAAGGGTATTGGTGAGTAAAAATTTGTTTGATCGTTTGATTGAAAATTTAGATAAAGCAGATTGTATTACCCCTGCTTTAAAAGTTGCAGATACAACACTTTTTGACAATGAAGCCTTGCAAAGAGAAAAAATCAAACTCATTCAAACCCCGCAAATTTCTAAAACCAAATTGCTTAAAAAAGCCTTGGATCAAAACCTAGAATTTACAGATGATAGCACAGCTATAGCTGCAATGGGTGGAAAAATTTGGTTTGTTGAAGGTGAAGAAAATGCAAGAAAACTAACCTTTAAAGAAGATCTTAAAAAGCTTGATTTGCCTACACCTAGCTTTGAAATTTTTACTGGCAATGGTTTTGATGTGCATGAATTTGGAGAGAATCGCCCTTTGCTTTTAGCAGGAGTGCAAATTCATCCTACTATGGGGCTTAAAGCACACAGCGATGGAGATGTTTTAGCTCACTCTTTAACCGATGCGATTTTAGGTGCTGCAGGACTTGGAGATATAGGAGAGCTTTATCCTGATACTGATATGAAATTTAAAAATGCCAACTCCATGGAGCTTTTAAAACAGGCTTATGATAAAGTCAGAGAAATAGGTTTTGAACTCATTAATATAGACATTTGCATCATGGCACAAAGCCCTAAACTTAAAGACTTTAAACAAGCTATGCAAAGCAATATAGCTCATACTTTAGACTTGGATGAATTTAGAATCAATGTTAAAGCCACAACAACGGAAAAATTGGGTTTTATTGGAAGAAAAGAAGGTATGGCAGTGCTTAGTAGTGTAAATTTAAAATATTTTGATTGGACAAGATTATGAAAGTTTTAATTATTGAAAATGAAATTTATCTAGCGCAAAGCATTAGCATTAAACTAAGTGATGCTGGATATAGCTGTGAAATTATCAACTCGTTTGATGAATACAATGGTGAAAAATACTATGATATTGTACTGCTTTCTACAAATACTAATAATTTTCTAAAAGCCGTAGGTCAGTTTAAACATAGTATTATTATTTTGCTTATTTCTTATATAAGTACAGATACAGTTTCAAATCCTTTGAAATTAGGTGCTAGTGATTACATTCAAAAACCCTTTATGATAGAAGAGCTGATTAGAAAAATAAAGCATTATCAAGATTTTAGAAAACTTTCAATCCTTAATAAAGCTTATCAAAGCTACATCAAATCAAGATTAGAAACAATCAAAATTCCAGAGTATAATTATAAAAAATTAAAACTTCCATTGATATTAAAATCCAACAAGCAAAGCAGTGCTGATGCTTTTGTTTTTAATTATGCAAATGAATGTGACATTACTCTTTCTTTTATTGATTTAACATCTACAAATTCAGTTGAAAAAGTTATGAAACTTCCCACAGAAAACAATCTCTTATTTTTGAGTAATTTTCAAGCATTAAAAGCAACAGAAAAGGAAAAACTCCTAGATTTTATACAAAACAAAAATGTTATTTTGCATACCAATTCAAATACAGATGATTTAAAAATAAACTGCATTAATTTAAATGATAATGAAAAAAATATCGATAGCAATGAAATTTTAACCATAGATGAGTATGTAAAATATGTTATTATAAATTACCAAAATATATTTCCTGATACTGATCTTTCAAAAAAATTAGGCATTTCACGTAAATCTTTATGGGAAAAAAGGAAGAAATATGAAATCAGCAAGAAAAAATAAAAACATTATCATAGATCAAAATGAATTTGGCATCTTATCACTTATTAAAGAAGGTTTGCTAGGCACTTGCACTCATTTAATGAATGAAAAAGAAGTCAATGAAATCATTAAATCAAGAAAATTTAAAGGAGAAAGCTTTCCCTATCCCTTAAGCTTTGCACCAAAAAATGCCGAAGAAGCACTAAATGATATAAAATCTGGCGATAGAATCGATCTAATACTAGATGAAAAAGTAGTAGGACATATAGATTTTAAAAGTCAATTTAAAAATAATAAAAATTTTTCTGATATTTTCAGTCCTAACACTTGCTCTTTAGAAGACATGGGAACAACTTGCATAAGTGGAAAAATAGAAATTTATAATTCTCAAATTAAAAAAATAAAAGAAAATTTTCAACAAATCAAAAACAATCTTAATGCACAAAAAATTACCGCTATAGTTTCAAGTTTTGATCCTTTGCATCGTGCCCATGAAAGAATGTTTCGTTGGACTATTGATAAAGCAGATTTAGTTGTAGTTTTTCTTGTAGAATCTTTTGATGCAAATGGGTTTGAATTCGAACTTAAAGAAGCTTATTTGAAAAAATTTATTCAAAACTATCTTCCACCGGATAGAATTTTCATTTTTCCATTAAAAAATATTAATATTTTTCACGCCCATTTAAATCCTGGCTTAGAAAGCATTATCGCAAAAAGTCTAGGTTGTACCAAACTAGTAGTAGGACAAAATCATACAGGACTTGGAATGTTTTATGATGATAATCAACCAAAAACCATACTTGATGATTTTTCCAAGGATTATGGCATAGAAGTGATTGTTTTACCTGAATTTGTATTTTGCGATCAATGTCGCATGATTGTTAGCACAAGATCTTGCCCTCATGGTTGTCATCACCATTTGCACTATAATTCTCAGTCTTTAAAAGATTTGTTAAGAGCGGGTATCATTCCTCCAGCAATTTTCATGCGCAAGGAAGTATCTAGTGTTATCTTAACTTCTCTTTTTCCAAATAGATTAAAAAATATGCAAAAAATTTATAATGAGCTTTTTCCAACTGATGGAATTTTAGAATACAAAAATGATGAAGAATTTTATCAAAAACTTTTAGAAATTCATCAAATGTCTTATATGGTGTAACAAAATGCAAAAATTATTTTTAACTTTTTTTTATTCAGGTTCTATAAAAAAGGCAAGTGGGACTTTTGGTACTATCGCTGCTTTAATACCTGCTTTTTTTATACTTAAATATCTTGGGATTAATACTTTGTTTTTACTAAGCATTTTAATTTTTGTTGCAAGTATTCGTGTTATAGATGATTATGAAAAAAAAACAGGAATTCACGATGACAAACACATAGTTATCGATGAAGTTGCTGGGGTTTTTCTTGCTTGTGCTATTGCAGCAAGTGTTGAAAACTCGATAGTCAATTTTGTTTTGGCTTTTGTTTTATTTAGACTCTTTGACATTACAAAACCTTCTATTATTGGCAAGATAGATAAAAAAGTCAAAGGCGGACTAGGTGTAATGCTTGATGATATGCTAGCAGGATTGTTTGCTGGACTTTTAAGTGCGGTAATTTATGGATTTTTACTTAAATTTAATTTAGTTTTTTGGGATATAAATTTAAAAGATTTATTTTGAAATTTTGCTTAAATTAATTAAATTTTAAATTTTATTCTTATATAATTTAGTCTTTAATTTCAAAAAAGGAAAATATAAATGGCAAACCATAAATCTGCTGAAAAAAGAGCAAGACAAACTATTAAAAAAACAGAAAGAAATAGATTCTATAGAACAAGACTTAAAAATATAACTAAAGCCGTAAGAGAAGCTGCAGCAAATGGAGATAAAAATGCTGCTAATGAAGCTTTAAAAGTAGCTAATAAAAGCATTCATGCTATGGTAAGTCGCGGTTTCATTAAAAAACAAACTGCTTCTCGCCGTGTAAGCCGCTTAGCCCTTTTAGTAAATAAAATCGCATAATTTTCTATATAGTTTTTAATGTTAGCTAGTAAACTAGATCCTTTTTTAAAACGCTTTGAAGAGTTAAATTCTCTTCTTAGCAGTTCTGATATACTCAACGATATCAGTAAAATGACTACACTCTCTAAAGAACAAAAAAATTTAGAACCTATCGTTTTAAAAGCTAAAGAGTATTTAAAAACTTTAGACAATATAGAAGAAAATAAAGCTTTGCTAAACGATCCAGAACTTGGGGAACTTGCAAAAGAAGAACTAAAAACTTTAGAAGAATTAAAACCGAAACTTGAAGAAGAGATTAAAATTTTACTTCTTCCTAAGGATCCCAATGATGAAAGAAATATTTTTCTTGAAATTCGTGCAGGCACAGGTGGAGATGAGGCATCTTTATTTGTAGGAGATCTTGTAAAAGCTTATGCAAGATATGCTGAAAATCGCGGCTATAAACTTGAGATTGTAAGCTCTAGCGAAGGAAGTGTAGGTGGATTTAAAGAAATCATCATGCTTGTTAAAGGAACAGGAGCTTATTCAAGACTTAAATATGAAGGTGGAACGCACCGTGTTCAAAGAGTTCCTCAAACAGAATCCCAAGGACGCGTGCATACTTCTGCTATCACCGTGGCAGTAATGCCAGAAGTTGATGATATAGAAATCGAAATCAATCCAAACGATCTTAAAGTTGATGTTATGCGATCTTCAGGACATGGTGGACAAAGTGTAAATACTACTGATTCGGCTGTTCGTATCACTCATGTCCCTACAGGTATAGTTGTAGTCAATCAAGATGGAAAAAGCCAACACAAAAATAAAGAAAGTGCGATGAAAGTCCTAAAAGCAAGGCTTTATGAAATGCAAGAGAGTGAAAGACTAGCAAAAGAAAGTGAAGCAAGAAAATCACAAGTAGGAAGCGGAGATAGAAGCGAACGCATTCGCACTTACAATTTTCCACAAAATCGTATCAGCGATCATAGAATAAATCTTACTTTATATCGCTTAGATGCCATTATGCAAGATGGGCTTTTTGATGAAATCATAGAACCTTTAATCACTCATCATCAAGCCCAAGCTTTACAAGAACAAAATTTATAAGATTTTATATAAATTAATGCTTATGTGGGAATTTATGTGGATTTCCACTAGCACCTACATGTGAAACATTTCCATTTTCTATATCATAAGCTTGACCAAAACCTTTTACAAAGCGTCCTTTTTTAAATTCAAGCTTTACTAGATGAAAATCAAGCATCTTGCGTATAGTTTTAATGCCTCCTTCTCCTCCGGTTTGTTTTTCAAACTCATCATAAATTTGATCAAATCTTTCACCTCTCTCTAAAAAGCTTGCATTTACTCTATAGCGCAATCTTTTGCGAAGTATAACAGAAGCAGCTTTACTCTCATCCTCTAAAAACATTATTTCTATATTGTTTGGATTTACTTTGATGTTGTTAAAATGTTCACTTACTTCACTTATATAAATATAATTTCCCCATTGTGTGCTTACAAAAGGTGCATACGAGCAAACAACTTCTCCATTTGCATTTAAAGTTGCCAAAGCTACAGAATTAAAACTTAGCATAAATTCATTTAATTCTTTTTCTACGCTACTAAAATTTTGCTCGCTCTTTGCACTCATGCAAAGGGATATTATAGTATCTTTAATCGTGTTTTCATCGGCTTTTTTAGGAAATTCCACTCGTAAATTTTCTTTATCATTGTAAACAAGATCTAAGCCATTAAAATCAACACTTTTTAGAAAAACATCTTGCACTTGCTCAATACCACCAAATTTTTTACAAAGATCAACTAAATTTGATTTATGATGATCATTCATATGAGAAATAATGCTTTCAAAATTCATTTTTATCCTTTCTTGATTTTAAAATAAAATATTAAAAAAAATGGTATCAATTATCAAATTAAAAATAACTTAAAATATAAAAATTATCTATTTTAACAAAAATTTATACTAAATTAAGTTAATAAAGGATAAATTTCGTTCTAAATTATTATGATATAAATTATCATTATTTATTTTATTTAAGGAGTAAAATTTGCACCCAAATAAAAAAGCTTTTAAATTATCTTTATTTGCATTATTACTAATAACTAATTTAAATGCACAAGAATCAAATGAAGCCATCAATCTACAAAAAGTTGTTGTTAGTGCAACAGGTTTTGAGCAAGATGCGGACTCAAATTTACGCAATGTAATCAGCATAGAAGGTAAAGATCTGCAAAATAAAGGTTATGTTTCCTTAGAACAAGCCTTAGAAAGAATTTCAGGCATTAGTTTTGTAAATTTTGGACTTGGACGCAATATAGATATGCGTGGACAAGGAGATAAATCCAATATAGCTGTAAAAGTTATGATCGATGGGCGTGCTATTAATGTTCTTGATAATTCCCATGGTGTGACCCCACTAGATAGTATCAATTTAGATAATGTAGAACGCATAGAAATCATACCTGGGGGTGGTTCTGTGCTTTATGGAAGTGGTACTAGAGGGGGCGTGATTAATATCATTACAAAAAAACAAAAATCAGATGCTTTTGCTATAAATTTAAAAAGCAGTGCTTATGATCATGGTGGACTAGGTGGAAATTTAGGTATCAATGGCGCCAAACAAATAAATGAAAATTTAGCTTTTAGCTTTGATATACAAAGTTTTAACCTTGATGGATATCAAGAAGGTTATAATGAAAAAGGTTATTTTATCAACACAAAAACCTATATTGATATCAATGATAATAGCGATTTAACTTTGGGTTATAATTATTTTAAAAGCAAAAATACCAGCAGTGGCTATCTAACAAAAGCACAAGCTCAAAGCGATCCAACCCAAAAAGGCAATAGTGACAATATCACACAAATCAATCGCCCTGAAATTTCTTTGGATTATCATTACTATTTTGATGATATATGGGAATTTAACCTAGAAGCTTTTTGGCAAAATCAAAAGATCAATTATCTAAAAGATGAAATTTCTATGATGGGAACTACGGCTTATCAAAATGGAAGTGGTTTTGAAGACACGCTTACAGGGATAAGTTTAAAAAACAAACTAAATTATGCAAATAATTCTTATTTTATTTTTGGTTATGAATTTGCAAACCATGATGCAAAAAGAAAGAGTTTGGTGTATTATAGCGTTCCAGGTGTCATAAATTATCACAGGATGACAACTTTAATGGATATGACTAAACAAAGCCATTCTATTTTCGCTCTTGATTCTCATAATTTTAATGAATTTTTTACTTTATCCGGTGGAGCTAGATATGAATTTAGCACTTATAATACCGATAGATCTTATAGAAATGAAATGGGCTTTGCGTTCCCTATACCTGGATATCCAAAGGATGAATTGTTTCTTTTTAATACCAATAAAAACACCAATAATTTTGCTTTTGAAATCACTCCTAACTTTAAATACTCTGACACAGGCAATCTTTATCTTAAATACGAAAGAGGTTTTGTTTCTCCTACACCTGCTCAGTTTGTCAATCGCAACAACAACACTAGTAGTGGAATACCACCCTATTATTCGTCGAACCTAAAAGCTGAGATCTTTGACACCTTTGAACTAGGAATTGATGATTTTTGGTGGGATTTTTACGGCTTTAATCTAACTTTATTTTACACCCTAAGCAAAGATGAAATTTCTTATCTTGGAAACCCTCATTCTACTAGTGGATCTTGGTGGAAATATTATAATATAGATCAAACTCGCCGTTTAGGAGTAGAATTAAGCCTGAGTCAAAATTTCTTAGATGATGATTTAATCTTTAGAGAAAGTCTAACTTATCTTGATGCTAAAATTTCTAAAGGTGTTAATGACGGCATGAGAATTCCTTATGTTTCAAAAATCAAAGCCACAGCTGGACTCGAATACGCTTGGAATAAAAATTTCTCAAATTTTATTGATTTAACCTATTTTTCTAGAGCAAAAGATGGTGGAACTATAGATGAAAATACAGGAAAAATGTCTAAAAATTCTTGGATAAGGGATTATTTTTTAACAGATATTGGTATGAAATATAATTATAAAAAATTACAAATTTTAGCAGGAATTCGCAATCTTTTCGATAAAAGATACTACACCTATCAAGATAGTATAAATGATCAATACCTAGTTGGGAATGGCAGAAACTACTATGTTGAATTTAAATACGCATTCTAAAATTTTAGTGATTATAGGGCTTTTTGTAGCTTATATAATCGCTTCTTTTACAGCACTTTGCTTAGGAGATGAGAATTTAAACCCAAAAGAACTTTTTTCATATATCTTTAGCCAAGATGAAATTTTAAGACAAATCATCGTAGATGGACGCTTGCCACGCATTATAATGGCGATTTTAATCGGTATGCTTTTAGCTAGTAGTGGGGCTATCACTCAAAATGTATTTTCAAATCCTATAGCCGATCCTTATATCATAGGTATAGCTTCTGCGGCAACCTTTGGAGCGGTTTTGGCGTATTTGTTAAAATTGAATGATTATTATTATGGAATTTTAGGTTTTGTTTGCTCTGCCTTTTTTGCCCTAGGAGTTTTTAAAATTTCTTCTAAAGCTTCTATAGCAACTTTACTCATTATCGGCATAGCAGCTTCATCTTTTTTAGGAGCTTTTACTTCTTTTTTCACTTATCTTATAGGCGAGGATTCTTTTAAAATAGTCGCTTGGCTTATGGGAAATATAGGCAATGCTTCTTGGTTTCGTGTGGGAATTTTAATCTTGCCTTTAATTTTTTGTTTGTTTTATTTTTACGCTCATAAAAACGAATTAAACATACTTTTAAGCGGAGATGATGAAGCTAGAAATCTAGGGGTAAATGCTCAAAAATTAAAGATAAATTTACTCATCGTCTCATCTTTGGCTGTATCTTTTGCGGTTGCTTTTAGCGGACTTATAGGCTTTGTTGGACTCATCATTCCTCATACTATAAGACTTTTGCTTAAAAATTATGATAATGCCTTAGTTATCCCTTTATGTACAGCATTTGGAGGATTATTTTTACTTATTTGTGATACTTTAGCAAGAACTCTTTTAGCCCCTGTGCAAATTCCGATTGGAATCCTAACTGCATTTTTTGGAGCTCCTATTTTTTTATATTTGGCTTTAAGCGCTAGGAGATTTTTATAATGCTAAAAATACAAGATTTAAGCTTTGCTTATCACCAAAAAGATTTACTAAAAAACATTCATTTAGAACTTAAAAACCAAGCTTTTATAGGAATTTTAGGGCCAAATGGCTCGGGCAAAAGCACTCTTTTAAAACTTATACTTAAAAATTTAAGTCCAAATAAAGGAGAGATAAGTCTTTTTAACACAAATATCAAGGATTTTTCTCTTAAAGAATTTGCCAAAATTTGTGGCTTTGTGCCTCAAAAATCAGAATTAAACACTCCTTTAAAAGTCATCGATGTGCTTTTAATGAGCAAATATGCGAATTTAAAACACGCTTTTAGTTCTTATTCTAAAGAAGATATTTTAGAAATTAAAGAATTTGCTAAGGATTTAAGACTTGAAAATTTTCTAGAAAGAAGCATACTTTCTTTAAGTGGGGGTGAATTTCAAAGAATGCTTTTAGCAAGAGCTTTGCTTAAAAAGCCAAAAATTCTTTTTTTAGATGAACCTACTTCAGCCCTTGATTTAAACTATGCTATAGAGCTTTTAACTCTTTGCGAAAAACTAGTTAAAGAAAAAAATATAGCCGTTGTTTCTATCTTGCATGATTTAAATTTAGCTTCTATGTTCTGCGATAAAATCCTTTTTTTAAAAGAAGGGGAGATAAAGTATTTTGGAACGAGCAAAGAGCTTTTTACTCAAGAAATTTTAAAAGAAATTTATGATTTAAACTGTGAGATTATTTATAAAAATTCTAAACCTTATATTTTAGCTTTAAAGGAGAAAAAATGAAAAAAATTTTAATTATTATGAGTTTGTTTTTAATCACACTAAATGCAAAAGAACGCCTTGTAGTGCTTGATCCTGCAAGCATAGAAACCCTTTTTATGCTTAAAGCTGAGAATCAAATCGTAGGCATTGCCACTTTACAACACTCAAATATCTATCCTAAAGATCAAACCTCAAAACTTACAAGTGTAGGCACTTTTTCAAATCCTTCACTTGAAAAAATAGTAGCATTAAAACCGAGTTTGGTGATTTTAAGCTCTTATTCTTTAAATTTAGAAGAAGGACTTAAAAATTTTGGTATCAAAAGTATCAATTTAAAAGCCGAGCGTTTAGAAGATATAACAAAAAATATCACAACCTTAGGCCAAATCACCAAAAAAGAAAAAGAAGCAGAGCTTTTAAAACAAGAATTTACCCAAAATTTAAAAAAATTAAGCGATAAACCCCTAAATAAAAGTGCGATTTATCTTTATTCTAGTAACCCTTTAATGGCCTTTAATGATAATTCTTTAATAGCTGATATTTTAAGACTTATAGGGATTAAAAATTTAAGCCCGCAAAGTCAAATTTCAAGACCTGTTATATCAGCAGAATATATACTGAAACAAAATCCAGACATACTCATTCTTGGAATTAATGCTAAAAACAACCTTTTAGATACAAATGCTTTATTGAAAAATACCAAAGCAGTTAAAACAGGAAGTATTTATTTTAACAAAGATACACATATATTATTACGTCTTAGCCCTAAGATAATAGATAGAATTCAAGAATTTAAAACAAAGCTAGAAAATAACAATTTTTAATCACCCAATCTTGCTTTAAAAAATTCACAAGTTTGACAAAGTTTTTCTATGCGTTTATCTTCTTCAAAAGCTTTTTTCATCATCTTTATACGCGGTGATTTAAAAAGCTTATCAAAGTTATTTTCAAAAACATTTCCCAAGTTAATATCTGCTTTAGCATCCAAACAGCAAGGCACTAAACTTCCATCACTTAAAATCCCAATTTGCTCTTTTAAAGCATGACATTTTCCTTTTTTATAAAGGGGTTTGTCTTTTAAATTTGGCCATTTAAAAAGTTTATTTTGATGAAGCAAAATATGTCTTTGCAAGCGATTTTTACTTAAGTTTGTATCGATCTTAACTTCAAATTCTTTAGCTAAAAACTCATAAATTTTTAAATTTGACTTAGGTGCTTTAAAATTAGCATCTAAATTCCAAAGTCTTAGATTGATAAAAGAAAGGCTTTTTTGCTCTAAATGCTTTTTGCAAAATTCTAAAATAGGCTTAAAATACTGTTCTAAAGAAATTTTGCTTTGACTTAAAAAAGACATTAAAGAAATATTGATTTGATGGATATTCTCATACCCTAACAATAAAGCTTGATTTTTAGAATTTAAATAAAAGCCGCTTGTAGTGATTTCAAGTTTCATAGCTTCATCTTTTGCGATTTTTAGATAATTTTCCAAATTAGGTAAAAGCAAAGGATCGCCCAAAAGATGAAAGGTAAAAAGCTCAGCTTTATTAGAAATTTCATAAGCTAAGTTTTGAAATTTTTCTTCACTCATTACCCCGCGAATTCCTTTTTGAGAAGGACAAAAATCACATTTTAAACCACAAATATCGCTTAATTCTATATATATTTTTTTAAATTTCATTATATTTCCTAGAGTAAACATTTTACCAAAATTTATGAAATTTATTAAAATATGTAACATTTTTATCGATATTTTTATCTTTTTTATTTCTCTTCTTTATTTTTAAATATATTAAACAAAAATCACACTATACTTAAATAAAAATCTAAAATTAAGGAAGGGTTTATGCAAGAGCTTACTCGCACGAAAAAAATTCGCTCTATTATTGCTGCAAGTAGCGGAAATTTAGTAGAGTGGTTTGATTTTTATATCTATGCTTTTACAGCAACTTATTTTGCTCATACTTTTTCAACTTCAGATAATCCTGTTATCCAGCAAATCAATGCCTTTGGGGTTTTTGCAGCAGGGTTTTTTATGCGTCCTATAGGCTCTTGGCTTTTTGGCTCTTTAGCTGATAAAGTAGGTCGTAAAAAATCTATGGTTATATCAGTGGTTTTAATGGCTTTAGGCTCTTTTATGATAGCAGCCTTACCAAGCAAAGATACAGTGGGCGATCTTGCTATTATCTTGCTTTTAATAGCAAGACTTATTCAAGGTCTTAGTGTAGGCGGGGAGTATGGCATAGCAGCTACTTATCTTTCAGAACTTGCTACGGAAGGAAAACGCGGTTTTTACTCATCTTTTCAGTATGTAACCCTAATAGGTGGTCAACTTTTGGCCGTTGCAAGCATTAGTATAATGTTTTTATTTTTTAGCATTGATGATATGAAAGATTATGCTTGGAGAATACTTTTTGTAATAGGCGGAATTTTAGCACTAGGCTCGCTTTTTGTAAGAAAAATGATGAATGAAAGTGCTACAAAACTTCACCAGCATGAAGATCGTGGTACTTTAAAGGCATTATGCAAATCTTGGAAACCTTTTTTAATGGTACTTGGGGTTACCTCTGGAGGTTCTTTAGCTTTTTACACCATTACAACTTATACTAAAACTTTTATGGAAAATACGGGTATGGATAAAATGCTTGTTAATAATCTTTTCTTAGGTGCTTTATTTATACTAATGATCATTCAACCTCTTTTTGGATATATAGGAGATAAAATAGGTCACAAACGATCTTTAATTGTATTTTGTATTTTGGCATTGGTAGGAATTTATCCTATTTTTTCACTTATAGCCAATAACGCACAAAATAATCCTTCTTTGACATTTATGTTGGTGGTATTATTGTTTGTTATTTTAAGTTTTTATACTTCAGTTGCTGGGATTTTTAAAGCAAAACTTTTTCCTGAACATGTAAGAGCTTTAGGGACAGGTTTAGGTTATGCTATTTCAAATGCTGTTTTTGGAGGATCTGCTCCTTGGGTTGCTTTACAATTTAAAAATGCAGGTATAGAAAATGGCTTTTTTATATATATAGCTATTTTTACAATCATCATGCTTATAGCTACTTTATGCTTGCCTAAAAAATCAGAGCTTAATTAATTTTAACGCTTTTAAAGAAAGTGCCGAAAGCGCGGTACTTTCTAACTCTTTTAAGGTTTTAAATTCATAATTTTTATTTTCATTGTTTAAAATTTGATGATAAACCTTGATATGAAGTTTATACTTAGTATAGCCGTGCTTAAACTCCCCTATAAAACTCATATCTTTAGAAAGTTTATACTCTCCTTCTTTAAAAAAAGGAAAATTATACATACCCTTATAAAGCTTATCTTGGCTTTTCTGTATCGCAAATTTTTTATTAAATTCAAACAAAAAAAGATTTAAATTTAAACTCTCATAAAGTATTTTTTTAACTCTTGGATAAAGCTCTGTATTAAATTTACCTTGACAAAAATCATACAAAGGACAAATTCCACACTTTGCATTTTTACTCACACAAACCAAAGCCCCTATATCAAGCAAAGCTTGGTTATGATCAAAGGCATGATTTAAATTTAAAAGCTCTTTAGCTCTTTTTTCAAGTTCTTTCATACTAGAATTTTCCAAAGCAAAAAGACGAGAAAACACACGGCGTATATTACCATCAACAAAAGAAACTTTTTGATCATAGCCAAAACAAGCTATAGCGCCTGCTGTATAAGCTCCTATACCGCTTAATTTTTTTAGATCCTCAACTTCTTTGGGTAATTTAGCTTCAAACTTATCCATGCATTCTAAGGCTGCCTTTTTTAAATTTCTAGCACGAGTGTAGTAGCCAAGCCCTTGCCAAGCCTTTAAAAGCTCATCTTCATTAGCATTAGCCAAACTTTCTAAAGTAGGAAATTTTTGCAAAAAGGGGAAATAAAACCTTTCTAAAACTGATTTAACTTGAGTTTGCTGAAGCATAATTTCGCTGATATAAACCCCATAGGCTCTATCAATATGCTTTAAACTTTCATCACAATTTTGACTTTGTAAATTACGCCAAGGTAGAGTTTTGCGTCCATTTTTTTCATACCAAAGAAGTAAATTTTCTTGTAGTTTTTCAAGCTCTTTTTTTTGCATAAATGAGAGTATAACAAAAAATTTTAAAACTTTTGTAAGCATATAATTTATTATATTTTTTACCATTAAAAATGTTTTATAAAATCAAAATTTTTGATATAATTTTACCATATGATTTAAATGAATTCCAAGGATTGGAAAAATGGATGGTCAAAGACTAATCCCTATTTGGGATGAGCGCTATAACATCAATAATCAAAAAATCGATACTCAGCATAAAAGACTTTTTGAGCTGGCAGCACAAGTTGAAAATGCTGTTTTTAAATTTGTTAAACGAGATGAATTAAAAGAAATTTTAATTGAACTCTTTACTTATATGAAGGAACATTTTCATGACGAAGAAGAATTTATGCAAAGCATTCAGTATCCGCGTCTTTATGAACACAAACAAATGCATAAAAATATTATCTATGAAATGTCTCAACTAATACAGAATATAAAAACTACAAACGACCTTAAAGAAAAATTATATTCAATTATGTCAACTGGCTATCTAAACATATACTAAGCCATGATGTAATGATAGTTACTTGGATTAATGAGAATTTAATAAAAGATCAAGAAAAAACACGAGCTCCAATTAACCGAGAACAGATTCAAGAACAAATTATGATGTATGAAGAAAATTTTGAATTTATTTATTCTTGCCCATGTCAAATAAACCATAGATTAACTTTTAAAGACCATGTAAGTGTAATGAATGATGGTAAAGTTATGAAATGTAAAAAATGTCACAAACTTTTGATTTTTGTCAAAAGCGAAGAGAAAACTTACAAAGGATAAAATTTGCTTCCAAAATGGGATAAAAGCTATAGTGTCCGAAATGGAAAAATTGATGATCAACATAAAAAACTATTTGAATTAGCAGCCAAAGTTGAGCATATCTTTGATAAACCTGTAAATAGAAATGAAATTAAAATTTTACTTACAGATTTTTTTAACTACATGAAATACCATTTTAACGATGAAGAAAAATACATGATATTTATTAGATATCCTGATTTTGAAAGACATCGTAGAATTCACAAAGAAATTATTCAATCTATGGTAGAAATCATTCAAAACATAAAAACTACAAATGATTTAAAAGAAAAACTTTATACCATGGTAAAAAAATGGCTTTTAGAACATATACTTTATGAAGATATGAAAGTAGAACAATGGAGAATAGGAGCTTTAAGCTCTGAAGATGGAGCTGATATAAGCTTTGAAGAAATAAAAGATGGAGATGAAGATGAAGCAGTTATTTATTTTTATACTTGTGATTGTATAGGACAAATGCATGATGTACCTTTTGGAATTCATAAAAAAATTCAGAGCGATAATGCCAAATTTAAGTGTAAAAAATGCAAAAATCCTATAAAATTTTTTAAAAAAGGATATTAATTTTAAAAATTAAATTATATAAGGATATTAAATGTTAGCTTTTTTTAAAGGTTTAGGCGTAGGTTTTTTATGTTTATTACTTTTTGTTGCGGGAGTAGTTTTTAATGTAGAATTTTTAGGCAAAAAAGACTCTAATCATGATTTATATTTTTCAAGAAATATAGAAGTAAGCAATACACTAAAACCCGATATTTTATATGCAAATATTAATTTTTGGGCAAATGAAAATTTAAGTTCAAAAATCACATTAGACAATAGTGAAAAAGCCGAAATCACAAATACTTTCAATCAAATTTTAGAACGCTCAAAAAAAGAAAATTTTTGTAGCGGAGGAAGTTTTTCTTTAGAACCTAATTTTTCCTATAAAGATGGTATACAAACTCCAAAAGGTCAAAGATTTGATGCGAATTTAGAATGTGAATTTAAAGAAAACCAACTTGCAGATTTTAACAAGCTTTTAAATGACATCAATTCTATCATAGCTAAAAATAATTTCATCAGCGTTTCAACACCAGCCATACAAACAAAATTTTCAAAAGATACACTAAACAACAACAAAGAAAATCTCTACAAAGAGCTTTTAAAAACATCATACGAATATGAAAAAACTTACTCTTTAGATCTTAATAAAACTTGTGTATTGAAAAATTTACAAGTAAATATAAATGCCAATATCGCACCTAGAATGCTAAATGCGAAATCTGATAATATAGAACTTTCATCTCCAATTATCAGCGAAAAAGAACAAATTTTAAGTGCAAAAGCTTTATTTATTTGCAAATAACTTAAGGCAAAATAAACTCCTTTTAAGTTTATTTTGCTATACTTTTATCTTCAATTCTTTCAGAAATTTATGCGGGAATAGCTCAGGGGTAGAGCACAACCTTGCCAAGGTTGGGGTCGCGAGTTCGAATCTCGTTTCCCGCTCCATAATCACCCGCCCGGGTGGTGGAATTGGTAGACACAAGGGACTTAAAATCCCTCGGAATTTTTCTTCCGTGCCGGTTCAAGTCCGGCCTCGGGCACCACTTTTTCAACATTATCAGGGCGACATAGCCAAGCGGTAAGGCATGGGCCTGCAAAGCCTTGATCTCCGGTTCGAATCCGGATGTCGCCTCCAAAAGGCAAAACTTTACTTTATCGGGAGATGGCTGAGTGGTCGAAAGCGGCGGTCTTGAAAACCGTTGAGGGTCACACCTCCAGGGGTTCGAATCCCTTTCTCCCGGCCACCAAAACTTTCTAGTTTATCAAGCTTATATCATTCCTGAAATTATAAAGGATACTACAAATGAAAAATAATACTTCAGTCTTACTATTTTTGTTATATCCTAAAAAACTTAGAAAAACTATGGCTAATATAATTAAAAATAAGAAATACAAATGGAAAATTTAGAATTTATTATCTTAAAACAAAAATATAAAATTTTAAAAATATGTCAAATTTTAAAATACAAGGTAGGCAAATGAAAGAATTTTATATGATTTTAGCCTTAAATGAGGCTTGGAAATATCAGTTTTTAACCTATCCAAATCCGGCTGTAGGCTGTGTAATCTTAGATAAAAATGGAAAAATTTTAGCCATAAAAGCTCATGAAAAAGCTGGATTAGCTCATGCAGAACTTAATGCCATAGCTCATGCTTTTAAAAGCTTAAGACCTGAAATTTCATTGCCCAAAGAAGCAAACGCTTTACATCATTTCATTTGCAAAAACCATCAAGGTGTATTTAAAGATAGCATAGCTTTTATAACGCTTGAGCCTTGCTCTCATCAAGGAAAAACACCTCCTTGTGCAAAACTCTTTAGCGAGCTAGGTTTTAAAAAAATTTTCATCAGCGTTAAAGATGAAAATAAAATCGCAAGTGGTGGGGCTGAATTTTTAAAAAAACAAGGCATAGAGGTTGAATTTGACATACTTAAAGAAGAAGGAAAAAAACTTTTAAAACCTTTTTTAAAATGGCAAAAAGGGCAATTTAAACTTTTTAAATTAGCCCTTTCTATGAATGGCTCGCCTCTTGGCAAAATCGTAAGCAATGATCTAAGTCGCACTTATGCGCATAAAATTAGAGCGGTGATTGATTTGCTTGTAGTCGGTGGAGAAACCATAAGAAAAGATCGCCCTATATTAGATGCTAGACTTTGCAAAGCAAAAGCGCCTAATCTTTGTATCTTAAGCCGTCAAAATATAGATAATTTTGATAAAAATATCCCTTTATTTAAAGTTCCAAACCGCCAAATTTATACCCAAATTCCAAGTGAGGCTAAATTTTTAATGTATGAGGGTGGAGAAAATTTTCTCAAAATCTTTAAAGATGAAATAGATATGTTTTTGATTTTCCAAAGTTCAAGTTTAAATGATGAAAAAAATGTTACAATACCTTTAAATTTCAAGCCACTTTATAGGAATTTTTTAGGGAGTGATACTTATGGCATTTATGAACTTTAGTGGATTTTTTTATGCAAGAAATGATTTAAGATTATTTAAAATAGAAAAGAAAAATGAATTAAAATCCTTTTTTTACAAAGACTACACCTTATCAAGCTACAAAGATGCTCTAAATTTAAACAATGAAATCTTTTTTTATAAAAGTTTAAAAGAAAGCTTATTTAAAGAAAATGATGAAATTTTAGTTTCAAATTTGGGTAAAAAGATCATACTTTTTAGAAATTTCACTCAAAATTGTGATAATTTTAATGAGGCAAAATTAAAACAAATATTGCTTTTATTTTTTTTATTATTAGCGAGTGTATTTTTTGCAAGTTTGGCTATGATTAATGAATTTGGAGCCATAGATCTTGTTTTTTTAATGATTTGCTTATTGCTTTTAGTGATGGGAGCAATCAATCTTGGCTTGCTTTTTAAGCAAATTCGTATTCTTAAAAGTTTTTCCAAAGAAGAAATGAAAGAATTTTTAAGTCAAAGGATGAAAAAATACACTAAAGTGTAAAAACACTTTAGCATACTGTTTTTAAATTTGTAGCAAGACCACCTAAAGAAGTTTCTTTGTATTTATAATTCATATCTTTTCCTGTTTCGTACATGGTTTCTATAACCTCATCAAGGCTTACCATAGGAGTAGATTTACGTGTCATTGCCATTCTAGCAGCACTTATGGCTTTAATAGCTCCAAAGGCATTTCTTTCTATGCAAGGAATTTGCACAAGTCCTGCAACTGGATCGCAAGTTAAACCTAGATGATGTTCCATTGCCATTTCAGCAGCGTTACATGCTTTAAAAGCATTGGCTCCTAAAACTGTTGCCATAGCTGCAGCTGCCATAGAACTAGCACTACCAATTTCTGCTTGACAGCCTGCTTCTGCTCCGCTAATACTTGCATTTTTCTTATAAAAAGAACCTATAAGCATTGCTGTTAATAAAAACTCTATAGCCTTTTCATCACTAAAACCTATAGTATGATTTTTAAGATAAAGCATAACAGCAGGGATAACAGCACATGCTCCATTTGTTGGCGCGGTTACAACCTTTGCTCCGCTAGCATTTTCTTCAGCAATCGCAATAGCATATAAAGAAATAAAATCGATAATGCCCATAGGATCAGTTGTCATCGCCACTCTTTCTTTAAGCCCTTTAGCTCTACGTTTTAAATGAAGTTTTCCAGGCAAATAATCTTCATTTGGATGTGTACCATTATAATACACTTCTTGCATTACTTCCCAAATTTCAAGACAATAAGCACGAATTTCCTCTTTAGTGTGAAATTGCAATTCATAACGATAAGAAAGCTCTGCTAAATCCCAATCTCTTTTATCACAAAGCTCTAAAGCTTCTTTTGCATTGTTAAGCTCTATATCTAGTTTTTTCTTTTTGTTTTGGTTGGAATTTTTGCCTTTTTTTTCTAATTGTGCAGCTGTTAAAACAAAGCCTCCACCTACAGAATAATAAGTTTCTTCATCAACTAACCCACCTTTGCAATCATAAGCTTTAATTTTCATACCATTCTCATGCAAAGGTAGAAAATCTTTGGAAAATATCAAATCTTTTTCATAATTAAAACAAAGTTTTTTCTCTCCACAAAAATCAATTTGAGCATTTTCAATAGCATTTTTATTTACTTCATCTTGTATTGCCGCACTTAAATTTTTAGCTTCTAGGCCATTTAACCCCCAAATTACAGCCTTATCACTCAAATGTCCTTTACCTGTTAATGACAAAGAACCATAAAGAATGACTTCAACTCTATCAATTTCATCAAGCTTTTTAGCAACTTTTTTACAAAATAAATTTCCAGCAAGCATAGGCCCTAAAGTATGAGAAGAAGAAGGACCGACACCTATTTTAAAAATGCTTAAATTACTCATTTTTTATCCTTAATTTATAAAAGATTGTGAATTGCAGCAGAAATTGCAACTATTCCCATTACCAAAATAAAAAGATCTAAAAATTTATTACGAAATCTTGCCAAAATATCAAAACGATAAATACAATAAAGTGGCATCAAGAAAAGCAAAATAGCCAAAACAGGACCACCAATAGCCTCAATAATTCCTATAACACTTGGATTTTTATACGCAACAAGCCAAGCGATAGCAAAGGTAATGATCGCTGTTAAAGTTTGAGCGAATTTACCTTGAATTTTACCATTACTTGCTTTATATAAAATGCCATTTAAGCCTTCTTGAGAACCAAGATAATGCCCTAAGAAACTTTTACTAATGGCCACAAGTGCAACAATAGGCCCAACATAAGTCAGCAAGGAAACTTCAGGAAATTTATTTGCTATAAAGGTAAGAATATTGATATTTTGATCTTTTGCTGATGCAAAATCTTCTGGTGTAAAAGTTAAAGCACAAGAAAAAACAAAAAACATTACAACAAAAACCATAAGAATAATTGCCAAAGAAATAATTTTTCTAGCACGAGGTTCAGCATAATCACCATATTCTTTTTTACAATAACAAGCAAGCGAAGAAATAATAGGAGAGTGATTAAAACTAAACACCATCACAGGAACAACAAGCCATAAAGTAACCCAAAAATTACTTGTTGAGATTACAGAAAAATCAACATTTGTAAATAATGATGAATTCCATTGTGGAATTAAAAGCAATGAAAAAATAAATAAAAATATAATAAAAGGAAAAACAAGAAAACTCATTGCTTTTGTTACAACATTTTCACCAAGAATAGAAATCAAAACCAAAACCCCAACAATCAAAAAACTTACCCACCAACGAGCAGCATGAGTAAGATCTGCATTGAAATTAAACTGATTGACTAAAAATTCAAGTAAAGTTGTTGTAAGATTAGCACTATAAACCAATAAAATGGGCAAAATAGCAAAAAAATACAAAAGCGTAATTAAAAATCCACCACCCTTGCCAAAATAACCTTCTGCAACAAAAGTAATATCATCTTTTGGATTAGAACTTGAAAGCACAAAGCGACATAAATTTCTATGAGCTAAGTAAGTCATAGGAAAAGCTAAAACAAGTATAACTAACAAAGGTATCAATCCACCAAGCCCAGCACTAATAGGTAACAAAAGTACACCGGCTCCAATAGCTGTTCCAAAAAGAGATAAAACCCACCTTGTATCGTGACTAGTCCATTTAGGAGTATTCATTATTCTTCCTTAAAATTGTAAGATTATATCTCTTTTATTTTAGCAAAATATTTATAAATAATTATTTTTTTTTAAAAAATATTTTAAATTTTATGTAACATTTTGTAAATTTAATTTTATAAAAAAACAATCACTTGTATCAATAAAGTATTATTTTAAAACTAAATATATTTTGGGTTTTACAATCAAAAAATAAAAATTTGGAAGACTATGCTTCCAAATTAAGAAGGTTAAATTTTCAAAAATTAATCTAATTTTTGACCTAGGACATTTCCTTGCATATCCGTATAAACTTTCATGTTATTATTAAACTTAAATTTATAACCATTAATTTCTTTATCTATTTCAATAATTTGAGCATTTGGTTGAGTTGCACTCACTTTTTTCATAACACTAGGTAAAATAGTATGCGGTAAAGCCTTGTATTTTCCATCAACTTCTTTCCAATCTCCATTGATCGTAAAATCAATTTCAGTTCCATCATTTAAAATTACATCATAAGAATCTATATCTTTTTTCACTAAACCAATTTGAGCGGTTTTAAAATTTTTAGAAATAAATTCTTTGGCATTATTTGGAAGTTCGCTAGCAGGAACAACCATATCTTTAGCTAAAAGCACCGTAGCGCCCAACAAAGCAAGTAAAGTTAATTTTGCTTTCATAATTTCTCCTTTTGTGTTTTGGTTGGCGAAAGTTTAACTCAGAACTGTGAAGTGAATGTGAAACTTAAAAAATAATTTTCAAGATTTCGTTCTCAACACTTATGCCTTGACTTTTTATAAATTTTATTTCTTTTCCATCTTCAAATTTTAAAATATCTTTATCTTTTAGATTAATATCATAAGTTAAAATATGTAAAACAATATCATAAATACAAAAGAAAAGTTCTTTTTCTTCTATGTTTAAATCACAAACTTCAAGTTCTAATTTATCAAAATTTCTAAGCCCATAAGTATAAGCATTAACTCCATTTTCACTAGGATAAACACTAACATATATCCAATTATATACCGGCAAGCGATTATCATCTAACATTTTTGCATTTTCTATATAAAAACTGGGCTCTAAAACAACTGCACCTGTATAAAAACCTAAAGCATGTTTATTATCCAAACATAAAGCTGCAATTTTCGTAAACATTTTAGCTTGTTCTAATTTGCTTTGATCTTGACTTAGCACCGCTATAAGAAGATGAGCTTTATGTTTTTTAGTTTGCTCTAAGGCATCTTTCCACATAAAATTAAAATTTGCATAGTATTCTGCTTCGTGATTAGGTATAGGATTTTTAATCAAATTTAGAGTAACCAACATATTTTCATATGAAAAAATCACGCCCTCTTTGGTAAAATTTTCATCAGCTATTTTTATATTAAATTTATCTTCTAAAATGCTTTTTAACTCCGAAAAATTAAAATCAACTTCATCAAGAAGAACAAAAGAGGTAAAATTGTGATTTAAATCTATAGTCATGTTAAATCCTATTTAAATTTTTATAAATTATAACCTAATAAAAATAAAAACTATAAACAAGAATTTCTTAAAAATTATGATAATTGATATTAATTATAAATTTATTTTTTATATAGTATAATCTTTTAAAATTTAGTAAATATATTTTTGGAGAAAAATGTGGAATTTCTAAAAGATTACATCGATTTAATTATCTTTTTAATTCTAGGAATTATGGGATTTATAGCTTTTTGGTGTGTCGTAGAAAGAATGCTATTTTTTAGAAAAATTAACTTTAAAAATTATGAGAATCAAGAGCAATTTGATGATGCGATTAGTGAAAATTTAACCACTATATATATCATCTATTCCAATGCCCCTTATATAGGACTTTTAGGCACTGTAATAGGCATCATGGTTACATTTTACGAAATGGGCTTAGCGGGCAATATAGATGTCAAATCTATAGTCGTAGGACTTTCTTTAGCTCTTAAAGCTACAGCCTTGGGACTTTTGGTTGCTATTCCTGCTTTAATGGCTTATAATGCCTTACTTAGAAAAGTTTCCCTCTTAAGCAATGCTTATAAGGCAAATAAAAATGCTTAAACTACCAAAAAATGAAGGTTTAAATATAGTTCCATTTATAGACATTATGCTTGTTTTGCTTGCTATAGTACTTAGTATTTCAACCTTTATTGCGCATGGAAAAATTCAAATCTCACTTCCTTCAAGTGAAAATGCTACCAATATAAGCAATAATGAAAAAAAACTTCTTATAACCATAGACGAAAAAAATACTTTTTATTTAAATGATAAATTAGCTGATTTAAATGAAGTTCAAAATGCTATTTTTTCACTTGATAAAAAAACCATAGTAGAACTAAAAAGCGATAAAAATGCTAAATTTGAAAGCTTTGTAAAAATTATAGATTTTTTAAAAGCCAAAGAACATGAAAATTTTCAAATTCTTACTGAGAAAAACAAATGAAAACTTTATTTTTAAATCATAAATACCAAGCTTCTTATATAACTTTTATAGTCTTTATACCTTTGCTTTTTGTCATTTTTCACTCAAATGACTTTTTTAAAATGGAAATTAAAAATGAAGATTCTTTTTCTTTAGCAATAAAACAGTTTACCCAAACTAATCCAACAAATGAGACTAAACCAACAGAATCCATTATAGAACCTATCAAACCAAAACCTCAGCCAAAAGTTATTAAAAAAACTCCTGAAAAAATGCAAAAAAAGATAAAAAAAACACTTTCACATCCAATACCAAATAAAACCCCAATAGCACCAACTCAAGAAGTTAAAACTTTTACAAAAACAACTGATACAAATGTCAAACCTAAAATCACCCAATTGACACAAGGAAAAGATAATCACCCTGTATTAAAAGAAATCCAAAAAGCTATACAACAAGCACAATTTTATCCAAGGCAAGCAAAAAAAATGCGTATGCAAGGAACTGTAAAAGTAGAATTTTTATGGAAAGAAAATAAAACTTTAGCAGATTTAAAAATCATAGAAAGCTCAGGATATGATTTATTAGATAAAAGTGCTTTAGAAAGCATAAGAAAAGCTTCTTTAAATTTTCCATACTATAACGGGGATTTAAGAATTACACTACCTATTATATATGATTTTAAAATCTTAAGAGGGTAAAATTATAATTTACTACACTCTCTTATCTACAATTTGTGCTTCTTGATTTTCAATTTTATTTTGAAAATCTTTACTTAAATTCTGACTTAATTCTTGCAAAGATTTTTGCTTCAGTTTTTCAAATTCTTCAGGATTGCTAGCCTCAAGCTTTGCCTGCTCATCAGCACTTAAAGCACTTAAACCTTTTTCTTGAGCTTTTTGAAGCAAATCTTCGTCTTCTTTTTCTTTGATATTATTTTCCTTATCATCTTTTTTATTGATTTTTTGCGGATCTATGGTTTTCATAGCATTAGCTCCACCACCTGATGCTTCTTTAATGTCGCTTAAAATTTCTCTCATGCTAGGTTCTTTAACATCACTATCATCAACTTTACCATCTTTATTTACATCTTTATCAATAAAAAAATTTAATTTTTCTTCTATATTTGCATCATCAGATATTTTTTCATCGCTTGTTTTAAAGCCTAAATTTTGCATACTTTGTTGAAGGGTACTTGTATTAAAATTTAATTTTACACTTTGTTGTTTATTATTTAAATTTGAATTTAAAGAACCGAAATTATCTTTTACACTTTCAAACCAATTTGAAACAAATTGATTTGCTTCGCCATTAAGCCTTATACTACCATCATTTCTAGCAACATAATTCGTATAAGAACCGAAATTTTTTTGCAAACTACTATAATTTTCATCGCTTAAATTTAAAGCTATAAGTTCACCTTGCTTATTTTCAAAAACAACCTTAACACCATCGCTATTTAAACTCGAAAGATCTTGCACGGGAATTTTATCTTTCTCTTCTTTTTTTAATTCTAAAATTTCTTTACGATTTGTAACATTTTGAGAACTTGGTAAAGAAACATTAAAATCATTGATTGTTAATTTATCCATAATAACTCCTTAGAAATTTTAAAGCCCAAGCATTTAACTTGGACTTGTTTATTTTATTTACAAGCTGCAAATAAGCCCAAACGACACATTTGTCTTTGATATTGAGTAGGCAAAGAATTGCATCGTTTCAATCTTATTTCATAATCAACGCAAGAACTTCTAACTTGTGGGCTTTTATTATTCTCAGTTTTGCCATAAGCAAAAGAACCAATAAAGCAAGCAACTAGTGCAACAGAGAGTAATTTTCTCATAGTAAACCTTCAAAAATAATTGTAATCTTAAAATTATTTGATACAATTACAAATTTCATATCGGCAAAAAAATCAAATTTATTTATACTAACAAAATTATTTTTTAAAAAAGGAACATAAATGAAAGCATTAGCTCTTTTTAGCGGTGGGCTTGATAGTATGCTTGCAATGAAACTCATCACTGCACAAGGCATAGAAGTTAAAGCTCTAAATATCAACATAGGTTTTGGAAGCACAAGTGATAAAAGCGAAATCATGAAAAAGCGTGCGGCAATGGTAGGTGCAGATTTTGAAATGATAGATGTAAGAAATTCCTATCTTCAAGAAGTGCTTTTTAATCCACAATATGGCTATGGCAAACATTTTAATCCTTGTATAGATTGTCATGCTTTTATGTTTAAAACTGCTCTTGCTATGTTAAAAGAAGAAAATGCAAGTTTTATCATCACAGGAGAAGTTTTAGGACAACGCCCTATGAGTCAAAGAAGTGATGCGATGGCAAAGGTTAAAAAACTTGCCCTTGATGAAGAAGATTTAATCTTGCGTCCTATGTGTGCAAAAAACCTACCACTAACCAAACCCGAAAGAGAAGGTTGGGTAGATAGAGAAAAACTCGAAGGTATTAGTGGAAGAAGTCGCAAAAGACAACTTGAACTTGCAGCTAAATTTGGCTTAGAAGACTTTGAAAGTCCAGGTGGAGGTTGTTTGCTAACTCTTGATAGTTTTGCTAAAAAAATTCGAGATTTTATAGAATTTGACAAAGATATGCAGGTTAATGACGCACAACTTTTAAAATATGGTCGTCATTTAAGATTACCCAATGGAGCTAAAATGATCATAGGTAGAAATGAACTTGAAAATACTCTTTTAAAAGGTTTAAAAACTCCTAAATATGAAGTAATAGAACTTGGAGATTTAATCGGAGCTTACTCTTTGGTAGATGAAAAAATTTCAGAAAAAGACTTAGAACTTGCCTTAAAAATAGCCCTTACCTATACTAAACACGAAGTAGGAAAAAGCTATGAACTTAAATTTAAAAATCAAGCTTATACAAGTATAGCTTTTGAAAATAAGGCTGATATTAATCAATTTTTTATTAGTTAAAGTATAAAGTATTTAGCAAAACAAGCGATATAGTATTTGAATCTTTTCAAAATATTGCAATCAAGCCCATGAAAATGGGCTTTTTTTATTTTAATCCATAAGCATTTTTTAAATTGTTTAAATTCGCACTCGCATTCAAAAGCAAACAATCAGCCAAAACTAAACGTACCATAGCACTAGCTACAACACTTCCTCTAACACCTACACAAGGATCATGCCTACCTTTGAGTTCAAATTCCAAATTATTGCCAAATTTATCTATACTTTCTTGCTTGGCAAAAATAGAAGGAGTAGGTTTAAAATAAGTTTTTAAAATAAGATTTTCTCCATTTGAAATTCCTCCTAAAATTCCTCCGCTATGATTGCTTAAAAACTTACCATCTTTTAAAGCATCATTATTACACGATCCGCGCATTTTGCTTGCATTAATACCTTCGCCTATTTCAACTGCTTTAACAGCATTAACTCCCATTAAAGCATGAGCTAATTTAGAGTCTAACTTATCATAAAGAACTTCTCCAAGTCCCACAAGCATACCACTAACTTTTGTAAAAACAGCAGCACCTACACTATCTTTTGAATTTCTAGCATTTAAAATTTCACTTTTAAAGTCACTTTCTAGTTTTGGATCAAGGCAAAAAATTTCACTTTTCTTAGCAAATTCAAAATCAAATTCTTCTTCTTTCAAATTTGATACAAAAGCTCCTACTCCAAAAACACCACTTTGAACACAAATACCAAATTCACGCAAAAGCATCGCTACAACTGCGCCACCAGCCACTCTAGCAACACTTTCCCTAGCGCTTGATCTACCCCCACCCCTATGATCTCTTATGCCATATTTATAAAAATAAGTAAAATCCGCATGAGCAGGACGAAATAGATCTTTTAAATTATCATAATCCTTAGAATGAGCATTTTCATTAAAAACTACTATAGCTATAGGATGACCCGTTGTATATCCTTCAAAAACTCCGCTTAAAACCTGAGCTTTATCGCTTTCTTTTCTTGGTGTTGCAAATTTACTTCCGCCTTTGCGTTTATCAAGCTCATTTTGTAAAAATTCTTCATCAAATTTAACTCCAGCAGGCATTCCATCAATAATACATCCAACAGCCACACCATGAGACTCACCAAAACTTGTAAATTTCAATCTCGTACCAAAGGTATTCACTATAAAGCTCCTAATTTCTCAAGTGCAATTTTTGCTGCCATTTGTTGTGCTTCTTTTTTGCTTCCCGCAATAGCTCTTGCAAGTTCTTTACCATCAAGTATTAAAGCGATTTCAAATTGCTTTAAATGATCAGGACCAAAAGCACGCACTGTTTCATACTGCGGAGTTTGTCCGATTTTTCCCTGTGTAATCTCTTGTAATTTTGTTTTATAATCTTTTATAAGAATTTTTGCATCAATTTGAGGGAAATTTTTTTCTATAAGTCTTAAAGCAATAGTTTTTGCAAACTCAAACCCAGCTTCTAAATGTATAGCACCTATAATGGCTTCTAACGCATCTGAAAGTATAGAAGGCTTTTCTTTTCCTCCATTGTTTTCCTCAGCAACACTCATAAAAATAAAATCGCCCAAATTTAAACTATTTGCAATTTTTGCAAAAGACTTTTCATTCACTAAAGCCGCTCTAAGCTTAGATAAATCTCCTTCGGCATCTTTGGCGAATTTATGAAAAAGGTATTCACCCACAACTAAATCAAGCACAGCATCACCTAAAAATTCCAAGCGTTCATTGTTGTAAGATTTTTTAAAACTTTTATGGGTTAAAGCATGTATAAGAAGATTTTTATCTTTAAATTCATAAGTTAAACTCTGCTCTAGTTTTTCAATGTTTTTCATCATTTTCCCTTGCAATTTTCAAAGCAGCTTCACGCGCCAATGTATCACACCTTTCATTTTCCAAATGTCCATTATGTGCTTTTACCCAAAAAGCCTTAATCTTATGAGATTTTGCCACTTTAATATATTCCTTCCATAAATCTATATTTTTTTTACCTTTAAAATCCTTTTTTATCCATCCTTCTAGCCATTCATTAATACTTTGAACCATTAGGTTAGAATCTGTAAAAAGCGAAATTTCACAAGGCTCTTTTAAAGCCTTCAAAGATTCAATAATTGCCATTAGCTCCATTCTATTGTTAGTGGTATTAGCCTCAGCTCCAAAACCTTCCTTTTGATACTCCTTATAACGCAAAATATAAGCCCATCCGCCAAAACCCGGATTATTAAGACATGAACCATCTGTATAAATTTCAATGTGTTTCATTGTTTTTCACTTCATAAATAATTTTACAAGTATTAAACTCATAACAAACAGGACAGTGATAAAAAAACAAAGGCATAACATTTTTACACTCAGAACAACGATATGAAAATTCTAACCCCGCATTAAAAGAATTATCTTTTAAAATTTTTAACATTTTAAAATTAGAATTTTTAAAAACAAACTGATGCGTATCATCATGCTTTGAAATTTTACCCAAAGCATAAAAGAATTCTAAAAAATCTTGATTTTCTAAATTAAACGCTTCATTTTCTCTATAAAGCAAATCACAAATATCAAAAAAATTTTGCCCTAAAAACATATGATATTTTTCAAAAACTAAACGCCCTAACATAGGATTATCTTCTATTTTAAATTCTAAAAGTTTTTTCTTTTTTTCTTCATCAGTGATATTAAAAGTACAAAGTTCCAAAGCTTTGATAAAATCATGCTCTTTTTGCACATCTTCATTAAGCTCAAAAAGACATTCTAAAAGTTCTAAATTTTCTTTATAAGAACGAAGTTTTAAATAAACAATTTTTAAAAGTTTTAAGGCTTGTATATTTCTTGGACGCAGTTTTAAAGCTTGTAATAAAACTTCTTTTGCACGCTCTAAAAATCCTGCTTTAAAATAAACTTTTGCTAAAGAAAGGAAAATAAATTCTCTTTCTTGTTTATCTTTACATTTTTCAAGAGCAATCAAATAAATTTGAGTTGCTTTTTCAAATTCCCCGCTTTTAGTAAAAATTTCGGCCAAAAAACTTAAATTTCCAAAACTCAAACTACTATTTCTTAACAACTCTTTATGAGCATTATCCATTTCAAATTTTTTTATAAATTTTTCAAGCTTTTGTTCTTCATCTTTGCTAGCAAATATTTTCCAAATATAATTTGCAACAGCTACAACAAATACTAAAATGGTTAAAATTATAAGCCCTACTAAAGGGTCTCTGTATTCTACAAAGAAAAAATCCATAGTCTCGCTCTAAAAAAATTTATGCCAAATTATAGCCAAATCTTTGTATAATTTTAACAAGGTTTATAAAATGATAACTAAAGAAAGTATAGAAAATTTATCCCAAAGACTTAATATTGTTGATATTATAGAAAATTATATTGAAGTAAAAAAACAAGGCTCAAGTTTTGTGTGTATCTGTCCTTTCCATGCAGATAAAAACCCGTCTATGCATATCAATCCTACCAAAGGTTTTTATCATTGTTTTGCTTGCAAGGCTGGTGGAGATGTTTTTAAATTTGTAATGGATTATGAAAAATTAAGTTTTTCCGATGCAGTTGAAAAAGTTGCAAGCCTTAGTAATTTTACTTTGAGTTATACAAAAGAAAAACAAGAAAATAAAAAAGAGCTAAAATCTATACTACCGATCTTAAATGCGTATTTTAAAGATAATCTCAAACACCACAAAGAAGTTTTAACCTATCTTTACCAAAGAGCTTTAAATGACAAAGATATAGCCAAATTCGAATTAGGTTTTGCAGGAGCAAGTGAAGATAGTATAAGATTATTGCAAAATCAAAAAATTCCTTTAGAAGATGCTATGAATGTTGGAGCTTTAAAAAAAGATGAAAATAATGAATTTTACGCAAGTTTTATATGGCGCATCACCTTTCCAATCTACGATCATAAAGACTTATTAGTAGGGTTTGGAGGGCGTACTTTAAATCCCAATGTACCGGCAAAGTATGTAAATTCACCCCAAAATATACTTTTTGATAAAAGTAGAATTTTTTATGCTTTTAACATCGCTAAAGAAAATATAGCCAAAAAAAAAGAAATAATAGTATGTGAAGGCTACATGGATGCAATAGCTTTTCACAAAGCAGGGTTTAACAATGCTGTAGCAGTTCTTGGAACAGCATTAACCGAACATCATTTACCCTTAATCCGCCGTTATGATGCAAAAGTGATTTTATGTTTTGACAATGATAAGGCAGGATTAAAAGCTGCGACACGATCTGCATTTTTATTGAGCACAAACAAAATAGACGGTAAAGTGGCAATTTTACAAGGCGGAAAAGATCCTGCTGAGCTCGTAGCAAAAAATGAAAGCACAAAACTTCATAATATACTCGATGAAGGAATAGAGCTCGGTGAATTTTATATCAGACGCTTAATATCCACTCATTCCATAATTTCTGCTCTTGATAAACAAAAAGCTTTAGAAACTATACAAAAATTCACCTTTAATCTTGAACCTTTAGTGGCAAATTCTTACACTAGTCTAGTTTCAAATTTATTAAAAGTGGATGAAAAATTTATTGTCTTATCACAAAATTCAAAAAAAATCATACAAACCCCTTTAATTTCTCAAAATAAATACAATTTTCCTAAAGAAAAAATTCACATTGCAGAATTAGAACTTATAGCTTTTTTAAAACAGCATCCAGATATATGTAACGATTTTAAGCAAATTAGTGATAGTGTTTGTTTTAAGCATAAGATTTTATTGGATAAAATTTTAGAAAAAAAAGGTTATGAAGATAGTGATATTAGAGAATTTGAAAGTAAAAATATTCGAAAAAATTTAAACTATAGCGAATTCTTGTTAGGTATTTGCAAGGTTAATTTAGCTTTTTTAAACAATGTAAAAATTAAAAATTCTACACTCGCATTAAAAAAACAACTTTTTACGCTTATTGATAAAAATTTAAATCTTTTAATTAAAAATTTAAATACCGAAGAATTAAATAATTTTTTAAAAGAATATTTAAGCTTCTTAAAATATGAAAAAAACGAAGAAATTCTGCAACAATCATTTAGAAATTTAAATGGAATTTTTGGCAATAAAAACTTTACAGTTTATGATTTAGGATTTAGCGCGCAAGATAATGACGAACCTTTTTAATTTATTTAAATTTCAAGCCTTAATTTACCTTTTTTTAAACACAATCACGCTAAAGTATATAAAAATTTTTAAGGATAAATTATGATGCCTTTTAGTGATGAAGAGCTTATAAATCCTGTTAAAGCAAGTTTAGAAAAGAGTTTGCCTATGCTTGAACGTGATGGCGGAGGGCTTGAATTTTTAGGAATTAAAAATGGGATCGTTTATATCCATTTAATAGGAGCTTGTAAAGGCTGTGCATCGAGTGGAACAACGCTAAAATACGGTCTTGAAAGGCAACTTAAGATTGATATTCATCCAGAAATCACTATAATCAATTTAAACGGCGGAGCAGACGAATTTGCAAAATTATAAAAAACTTGGAATTGAACATTTTTACAAGAAAGATTTTAAAACTGCAAAAATGTATTTTTCTATGGCTTATGAAAAACGCAAAAATAAACGCTTGCTAAATTTTATCTGCCTTTGCGATCTTGCTTTAAAATCTCCTAAAGAAGCTTCTTTACTCTTTGATTTTTATATAGAACATTACAAAATCTCTAGCATTGATAAAGACTTAGAAGAAATTTTAAGTACAATTGAATTTAAAAAACAAGAAAACAAACAGGAAAACGAATTTGAAGATGGGTATGCGTTAAATTATCAAGATTTTTTAAAAAGCGAAGAAGAACTTGGCTTTCAAAAAAGTTTTGAAAATATCATTAACAGCACTAAATTAGTTATTGATAATCGTGATGATTTTTTAGATTTTTTGGAAAAATTACTTGATAATGGCTATAAAGATATGACTTTAAATTATATAGAAAATGTTATGCCTCATTTTTGGGCAAATGATAGATTTATCAAACTCCAAGAAAAACTCATAGGATTTAAAAGTGAAATTAAAACTTGAAAATTCATTCATTACAGATAATACCTTAGAGTGTGAAAAAGAATGCTTTTTTTTACAAACCACACAAAATGCTAAATTTCACGCTCAAGCCTTAGAAAAAGGTGCGAAAATCATTGATGTAAATGAGTGTAAAAAACTTTTAAAAATCGATGAAAAGATTCAAATCATAGGAATCACAGGAACCAATGGCAAAACCACAACCGCAGCAGCGATTTATTCTATCTTACTAGATTTAGGTTATAAGTGTGGGCTTTGCGGAACAAGAGGAGCTTTTATCAACGATGAACAAATTGATGAAAAATCCTTAACCACCTCCCCTATTCTTAAAACCTTAGAATACCTACAAATAGCCACTCAAAAAAAATGTGATTTTTTCATCATGGAAGTAAGCTCACACGCCTTAATTCAAAACCGTATCGAAGGTTTAAATTTTGCTGCTAAAATTTTTACCAATATCACTCAAGATCATTTAGATTTTCACAGTACTTTTGAAAATTACAAAGAAGCAAAAGAGCTTTTTTTTACCGATGAGAGTTTAAAATTTATCAACAAAGATGCTTTGGCTATTAAATTTAATGTGCGTAATGCTTTTACTTATGGCATAGAAAATCCTGCTTTATATCAAATCAAAGCTTATTCTTTAGAAGAAGGCATTAGTGCTATTGTAACAAATAAAAATCAAACTTTTCACATAGACTCGCCCTTGCTAGGACTTTTTAATCTTTACAATCTTCTAGTTGCTAGCGCTTGTGTGAATGAACTTGTAAAGCCTGATTTAAAAGACTTGGAAAATGCTATCAGTGGATTTGGTGGGGTTTGTGGCAGGGTAGAACAAGTAGCAAAAGGTGTGATTGTAGATTTTGCTCATACACCTGATGGCATTGAAAAAGTGCTTGACACTCTTAAAAATAAAAAACTCATCGTTGTTTTTGGAGCAGGTGGAGATAGGGACAAAACCAAACGCCATTTAATGGGAAAAATCGTCGAACATTTTGCAAAAATTGCTATCATTACAAGTGACAATCCACGCAACGAAGAACCAAAAACCATCATGGAAGAAATTTTATCAGGCTTTGCTAAAAAAGAAAAAGTTTTAATGATAGAAGATAGAAAAGAAGCCATAAAAAAAGCTTTAGAACTAAAAGAAAATGACGATTTAGTCGTTATTTTAGGAAAAGGTGATGAAACTACTCAAGAAATTAAAGGGATAAAATATCCTTTTAGCGATAAAATAGTTGTTAATGAAATTTTAAAAAATCAAGGATAATCAATGTTTGAAAATATGGATTTTTCTAAAATGGGAGAACTTTTAAATCAAGTTCAAGAAAAAGCAAAAAATATAGAACTAGAACTTGCAAATCGTGAATTTAGCGCCAAAAGTGGAGCAGGACTTGTTAAAGTAAGCGCCAATGGAAAAGGTGAAATTATCGATGTTAGCATTGATGATTCTTTACTTGAAGATAAAGAGTCCTTGCAAATTTTACTTATTTCTGCAATTAATGATGTTTTGGCTATGGTTGCGCAAAATCGTTCCAATATAGCGAATGATGTTTTAGGCGGTTTTGGAGGTATGAAATTATGAAAAAAATTTTAATTATTTGCATGCTTTTTACTTTATCTTTTGGTATAGAAAGACCTAAATTTGAAGATTTTTTAGCAGGTTATGAAAGAAATAAGGCAAGCATGCTCAACTATGAAGGAATGCCAGCTTTTGCACTCAGTGAAAATTTACTTGCTGTATTAAAACAACCTAATGCTAAGCTTAACAAATATGTAAAATACGATCCATTTTTAAATTTATATCTTGTAAGAACTGACTTTAGCCTAATCCCTACTCCTATGGGTGATGAAGAAAAACTTACTCGTAATGATTGGGTTGGAATTTGGGATCCTAATAAACCTTATATAGGGCATATTAAGTATTTAGCTCAAAATATTGATGAAAAAGATCAACTTGATTTTAATTCTAAAATAGGACTTTTAGGGACTCCATGCTGTGAAATGATGGGGATTGCTTTAAATAATAGCTCTTTTATAGGCAATCGCTATTTAAAACATTTTATGAAATATAACGATGTTTATTGGGGGGATATTGGCGTTGATTTTGTTGTTCGAGAAAATAAAATTTATGTTAACAATGTAAGAAAAAATCCACAATTTTTAATCAACGATCAAGTTATAAGTGTTGATGGCTTGCCCGCCAATGATTTAAGAAAACTCAATGAAAAAATTCTTTTTGCAGATCGCGGAAGCACTCTTTATTTTCAAGTGTTGCGTGATAATATGGATTTAAATATTTCTACTGAAGTTTTTGCAAAAGATTTGAGCAAATTTAACCTTCCTGATTCTAAACCAAAACCAAAAATTACAAATTTCACAAGCAATCTTGGTTTAACGGTTAATACTAGTCTTATTGTAACCAAAATAGATCCAAAATCAAAAGCATCAAATGCAGGATTTATGGTAGGAGATAAAATTTTACGCGTTAATAATATTATTTTAAATAATTTTAAAGAATTACAAAATATTTTAAGCGCTGGTAATGACTTTAGCATCTTAATTGAACGCAAAAGTACTAAATTACCTTTATCAAATTTCAACAATGAACTAGGCGGAAATGCCAACTCAGGTGGCGATGGTAAATTTCAATTTTTCATAAGGCTTACTAAGTGAATTTAAAAGAACTTTTTATCCATCACTTAGAAAAAAATCTACCTAAGGTTGAAAGCTTTCATCCTTTTTTTAATGAAGCTTTAGCCCTTATGCTAAAAGCAGGAGGAAAGCATTTTCGTGCACAATTGCTTTTAAGCGTAGTACAAAGCAATAAACCTGAACTTTTAAATCAAGCTTTAGATGTGGCTTTGGCTTTGGAATTTATCCATACTTATTCACTCATACACGATGATTTACCCGCTATGGATAATGCGGATTTTAGACGAGGAATTCCAACCTTACACAAAAGCTACGATGAAACTACAGCCATCTTAGTGGGCGATGCTTTAAATACTGAAGCTTTTTTAGTTCTAAGTCATGCTCATTTAAAAGATGAAATCAAAATCAAACTCATCAAAACCCTTGCCTTTAATGCAGGGCTTAATGGAATGGTCATAGGACAAGCTATTGATTGTTTTTTTGAAGACAAAAGACTGAGTTTAAATGAACTTGAGTTTTTACATACACACAAAACCGCAAGATTAATCGCTGCAGCTTTAAAAATGGGTTGTGAAATTTGCGAACTTAACAACGAAGAAAGCAATCAAATTTACAAACTTGGTTTAAAACTAGGACTGATTTTTCAAATCAATGATGATATTATCGATGTAACTACAAGTCAAGAACAAAGCGGAAAGCCTACTAACAACGATATTCATAAAAATTCTTTTGTCAATTTGCTTGGACTTGAACAAGCCATAAAAACAAAAGAAAATCTTCTTAGTGAATGCGAACAAGACTTAGAAAAACTTAATGAAAAACTCGCACAAATGATACAAAATTTAATAATTCAATACTTATAAAGGCAAAAAATGGACATTCAAATTTTACAAGAACAGGCAAATACTCTAAGATTTTTAAGTGCCGATATGGTGCAAAAAGCAAACTCAGGACACCCAGGTGCACCTTTGGGCTTAGCAGATATTTTAAGTGTTTTAAGTTATCATTTAAAGCACAATCCTAAAAATCCCACTTGGCTAAACCGTGATAGACTTATATTTTCAGGTGGACATGCAAGTGCTTTGCTTTATAGTTTTTTACATTTAAGTGGCTATGATTTAAGCTTGGAAGATCTTAAAAATTTCCGCCAACTTCATGCTAAAACCCCTGGACACCCTGAAATTTCAACTCTTGGAGTAGAAATCGCTACAGGCCCTTTAGGACAAGGCGTTGCCAATGCCGTAGGCTTTGCTATGGCAGCAAAAAAAGCACAAAATTTACTAGGTAGTGATTTAATCGATCATAAAATTTATTGTCTTTGTGGAGATGGAGATTTACAAGAAGGCATTTCTTATGAAGCTTGTTCTTTAGCAGGACTTCACAAACTTGATAATTTCATACTCATTTACGATAGCAACAATATCTCTATAGAAGGCGATGTAGGTTTAGCCTTTAATGAAAATGTAAAAATGCGTTTTGAAGCACAAGGATTTGAAGTTTTAAGTATAAATGGACACGATTATGAAGAAATCAATAAAGCCTTAGAACAAGCTAAAAAATCCACAAAACCTTGTCTTATCATCGCAAAAACAACTATAGCAAAGGGTGCAGGAGAGCTTGAAGGCAGTCATAAAAGCCATGGTGCACCTTTGGGCGAAGAAGTGATTAAAAAAGCCAAAGCACAAGCAGGTTTTGATCCAAATATCAGTTTTCATATCCCACAAGCAAGCAAAATCCGCTTTGAAAGTGCTGTAGAACTTGGGGATTTAGAAGAAGCAAAATGGAAAGATAAGCTTGAAAAAAGTGGTAAAAAAGAACTTTTAGAAAGGCTATTAAATCCCGATTTTAGTAAGATAGTTTATCCTGATTTTAAAGGAAAAGATCTTGCTACAAGAGATAGCAATGGTGAAATTTTAAATGTTTTAGCTAAAAATTTAGAAGGATTTTTAGGTGGAAGTGCGGATTTAGGCCCTTCAAATAAAACAGAACTTCACGGTATGGGAGACTTTATAG
The DNA here is from genome assembly GCF_004379015.1 of Campylobacter sp. US50a. Classification (NCBI taxonomy): domain Bacteria; kingdom Pseudomonadati; phylum Campylobacterota; class Epsilonproteobacteria; order Campylobacterales; family Campylobacteraceae; genus Campylobacter; species Campylobacter sp. US50a. The sequence goes on from NZ_RYYJ01000008.1 coordinate 78,082, forward strand.
AAGGTAAAAATATCCATTTTGGTATCAGAGAACACGCTATGGCAGCGATTAACAATGCTTTTGCAAGATATGGAATTTTCTTACCATTTTCAGCAACTTTTTTCATCTTTAGTGAGTACTTAAAACCTGCCGCAAGAATAGCAGCTCTAATGAAAATCAAACATTTTTTTATTTTCACGCACGATAGCATAGGCGTGGGCGAAGATGGGCCAACACACCAGCCTATAGAACAACTTAGCACTTTTAGAGCTATGCCAAATTTTTTAACCTTTAGACCTGCTGATGGGGTAGAAAATGTCAAAGCTTGGCAAATAGCTCTAAATGCAGGTATTCCAAGTGCTTTTGTACTTTCACGCCAAAAACTCAAAGCCCTAAATGAACCTGTTTTTGGAGATGTAAAAAATGGAGCGTATTTACTCAAAGAAAGCAAAGATGCTAAATTTACACTTTTAGCGAGCGGAAGTGAAGTTTGGCTTTGTTTAGAAAGTGCGAATGAACTTGAAAAACAAGGTTTTGCTTGTAATGTTGTTTCTATGCCTTGTTTTGAACTTTTTGAAAAACAAGATAAAGCTTATCAAGAAAGATTGTTAAAAGGTGAAGTTATAGGCGTTGAAGCAGCACACTCTAATGAACTTTATAAATTTTGCCATAAAGTGTATGGCATAGAAAGTTTTGGAGAAAGTGGCAAAGACAAAGATGTGTTTGAACACTTTGGCTTTAGCGTTTCAAAGCTTGTAAATTTTATCCTTAGCAAATAAAATGAATACAAATTTCAAATTTCAAAATAACACTCTTTTTATCTTTGGAATTTGGGATAAAACAAGCATTTATAAGTTAAAAATAAAAGATTTTTTAGCTTTGATCCAAAGCAAGGAAGTGATTTTTGATTTTAAAGATCTAAAAGCAATCGATACCGCTGGAGTGAGATTTTTCCTTGCTTTGGAAAATGATCTTAAAGATAAAAATATTAAAATCACCAAAGAAGGCTTAAATTCACGCTTTCAAACCCTTTTTGAACTTTGTGAAAAAAACTACCAAAGACTAAGCAAAACAAAAAAATCACATAAAAATTTCAGTGAATACTTTATCGATCTTGGAAAATTAAGTTTGGAACTTTTAAAAATTTTAAGAAAATTCATCAATTTCACAGGAGCTTTTTTCACAAGTCTTTTTTTATGCCTTAAAAATCCTAAAAATTTTCGCTTTATTGCTTTTTTATATCATATAGAAAATTCTGCTTTTAAAGCTTTGCCTATAGTTATTTTAACCGCTCTTTTAGTAGGAGTGGTTTTAGCCTATCAGGCCGCTTATCAACTCGCACAATTTGGAGCCAATATTTTCATAGTAGATTTGATGGGAATTTCAGCCACTAGAGAACTTGCACCTTTAATCGCTGCCATAGTGATCGCAGGAAGAAGTGCAAGCTCTTATACCGCACAAATTGGAGTGATGAAAATTACTGATGAAATTGCAGCTATGAATACTATGGGTTTTCGTTCTTTTGAATTTATTATTATTCCACGTGTTATGGCTTTGGTAGTGGCTATGCCTTTAATCGTTGCCATTAGCGATGCGATCAGTATTATAGGCGGAATGATGGTTGCAAAATTAAATCTTGATATTTCTTTTGCCGAATTTTTAAGACGCTTTAGAGAAGCTGTAGATATAAAACATATCTTTATAGGACTTGCAAAAGCACCTATTTTTGGATTTTTAATAGGGCTTATTGCTTGTTTTCGTGGTTTTGAGGTAAAAAACACTACACAAAGCATAGGAATTTATACCACAAAAAGCGTTGTAAATGCTATTTTTTGGGTGATAGCTTTTGATGCTTTATTCTCTGTTATTTTAACTTCTGCAGGAATTTAAATGGTTATTAAAGCGCAAAATATCATTACAAAATTTGGAGAAAAAATCGTCCATGATGGCGTAAGTTTTGAAATCAAAAAAAACGAAATTTTTGGTATTTTAGGAGGTAGCGGAAGTGGAAAATCCGTCCTTTTAAAACAAATGCTTATGCTTGAACATTTTGATGGTGGAGAATATGAAATTTTAGGCTATAAGCTTAAAAATATCAACGAAGAAGATGCACTTGCTTTGCGTAAAAAATGGGGTGTAGTTTTTCAGTTTGCTGCACTTTTTAGCTTTTTTAATGTTTATGAAAATATCGCCATTCCTTTAAAAGAATACACTCATTTAGATGAAAATAGCATACAAGAACTGGTTTTAATGAAGTTAAAAATGGTAGGTTTAAACGAAAGTGTTTTAAAACAATTTCCAAGCGAACTTAGTGGTGGTATGCAAAAAAGAGTGGTAATTGCTAGAGCTTTAGCACTTGATAGTAAGTTACTTTTTTTAGATGAACCTACCTCAGGACTTGACCCTCATAGTAGTCGCGAATTTGACGATTTGGTTTTAGAATTAAAAAAAAGTTTTGATTTAAATATCATTTTGGTTACACATGATAAAGAAAGTATGAAAAATTTACTCGATCGCTTTATCATTTTAGAAAATAAAAAAGTTGGATTTTGCGGTACTTATGAAGAATTACGCCTGCAAAATAAACGACTTTTTAAAAGATTTATGGAGTAAAAGTGGAAAATAGAGCAAATTATTTTTTTGTAGGACTTTTTGTTTTTGGAGTATTTTTTGCAAGTCTTGGTTTCATACTTTGGCTTGGTGGATACTCTAAAGAAGAAAGTTTTAAGTATTATGAAATTCACACACAAGAATCCGTTGCAGGACTTGGCATAAAAGCACCCGTAAGGCTTTTGGGCGTGGAAGTAGGTAGCGTAGAAGAAATCAGCATTTACAATCAAGATGAACTCGGCGTTAACATACGCATTAAGGTCAAAAACAATACCCCTATAAAAGAAGACACCTTTGCTACTTTGCAACTTCAAGGTATCACAGGACTTAAATTTGTCCAACTTCAAGGCGGAAGCAAAAATAGCAAAGATTTAGTATCTATACAGGGAAAACTTCCAGTCATTCCTTTTAAAGAAAGTTTTTTAGCAACCATAGACAGACAAAGTGAACATATTTTTTCTTTGGTTAAAACGGCCGATGATAAATCAAAAGAACTTTTAAGCGAAAAAAATCTTAAAAATCTAGAAATCTTTTTGCAAAATCTAGCAGAATTAAGTGCAAATTTAAATGCTAATTCTAAAAATTTAAGCCTTAATCTTTCAAACACAAGTTTAAAAATAGGAAAAATGGCTGATAATATAAGCCTTAGTGCGCAAAATTTCAACTCCAGTCTTAAAGACATAAAAGAAAGCACGATGATTTTAAAAAATTTCATAAAAAAAGCTGATGAAAAATTAAACACTTATGATGATATTAAAGCATCTTTGATGCAAAATTTAGAGCTTTTTAAACGAGTTTTAATTGAAAGCAATATTCTAATAGAAAATTTACAAAATAGCCCTGCTGATTTGATTTTTAAAGAAACTAAACCTAAACTAGGACCAGGAGAAAAATAATGCTAAAGCAATTATTCTATATTTTGACTTTTACTTTTATATTATGCGGATGCTCTTTAAGACACGAAACCATCAACAAAAATGAAAATATCATATTAAAAGATGAAGGAATAGACTCAAATATTTTTTTTAAAAAAACCGGTAAAATTCTTAAAATTCGCAATGCAAATGCACCTTTGTATTTAAACTCGCGAGCTATTGTTTATATAGATAATGGTTTTAGCAACAAATACGCACATTATTTCTGGGGAGACTTACCAAGCAATCTTTATTCTTTTTTAATTTTGTCAAAATTTGAACAAAGCAATATTTTTACAACCTTACTTTCTTCAACAAGCTCTTTAAATGCGGATTATGCCCTTGAAAGCAGGATTAACTCTTTTGAACAAATTCTTAACAACAATGAAAACTACGCTCAAATTTCTATAAGCGTAAATTTCATAAATCTTGAAAATAATCAAATAATAGCTCATAAAATTTTCAATACTAAAGAAAAAATAGAAAAAAAAGATATCCGCTCTACTTATAATGCTTTTCAAAAAGCCTTAAATAAAATTGGAAATGAGATTGTTTTTTGGGTAAATTCTAATTTATCCTAATTTAGGAACACTTTTTGCTTTTTAAATATTTAGCAATATTTTTGAAAGGTAAACAATGAAAAGTGATTTAGATATATTTAAAAAACACTTAGGCGAAATTCAAAGCGTGAATGAATTTAAAGCAAATCAAATTTGCTCTCAAATCAATGATGCAAATGATTTTATAGGAGCACTTCAAGTACTTGATATGTCTTTAAAAAAAATAGAAAAAAGCATTCTAGAAAGAATAGATGAAAATTCAGATGATATGCAAAAAAGAACTCTTGATGCCACAGCATCACAACTTATACAAAACTGCTCTTTCATGGGAACAGCCCTTTTTGGAAATATTTTCAATGTTTATGTTGGTAAAAAACTTTTTGAATTTGAAATTGCTAATCCACTTTTAATTCTTCAAACAAGTAATTACGAAGGTGTATTGGCCTATATACAAGATAAAAGAGATGAAATAAAAATCATTCTATCAGAGTTAGCAACCGCAATCACCATGGGCGAAACTATGGATAATGCTGGAATTTATAACTCTACAATGGATTTTAAAAATTTATTTAAATAAGAATAGTAATCATTTGTTCTCTTTAAGCGAATATAATATATTTTAGCTTAAAGAGATTTTCCAAACTCTAAAAGAGAGTTAGGCTACGAATAAAAAGGGGGAGGGAAATAGCCTAACCCAAACGAGATCTTAAAAGATCTCTTTAAACTAAAATAAATATTTAGATAATTTAACAATTTTTATTAAATTATCTAAACCATATTTATGTTTTAGTTTAATACGATGTGACACTTTATTCTAATAACACTTAATATATGATAAAAATATTATTTAGTAACTTAAATTATTAAAGAATATTACTACAATATTATTTAAAAAATTTTAAATTTTTAGGATTTTAAGAAAAAAATATTATTTTTATAATTTAATATCATATCATAGAAAGAATTTCAGCACGCCCATTAATCACAGCAACACAATGTTCATAATGAGCCGCATTAAGCCCATCAATACTTCCAGCATCCCATTTTCCATTATAATGTTTTGGTGTTCCATCTTTTTGGCATATCATAGGCTCTATGCAAAACACCATTCCATTTTTAATTTTAGGGCCACTTTTTGCACTCGCACCTTTTTCTAAATAGTTTAAAATTTCAGGCTCTCCATGGGGCTTTCGTCCTATACCATGTCCACAATATCCACGAAGCGGGACAAAACCTCTTGCATGGATAAATTCGCCTAAAGCAGCTGAAAGTTCCTTAAAACGCATTCCATCATGAATAATATCTATAGCATGATATAACGCGTCTTTAGCACAAGAGATTAAAGCTTTATCAGTGGGTGAAACTTCTCCTATAGCAATAGTTCTTGCTGCATCCCCATAATACCCATCAATCAAACTTCCCACATCAAGACCTAAAATATCACCCTCTTTGATAATTTTATCATCTGGAATTCCATGGATACAAACTTGATTTAAAGATGTACAAATGGCACCTGGAAAACCATAAAGCCCCTTAAATGATGGCTTGGCACCAAGGCTTAAAATATAATCTTCTGCCATTTTATCAATTTGTTTTAAACTCATTCCTATTTTAATTTCATTCTCTAAAAAATTTAAAGTTTTTGCTACAATTTGATTTGCTATTCTTAATTTTTCTATTTCATCTGGTTTTTTCAATTCTATCATTTTATTTCCTTATAAATTTAGCCAAATTTTAGCAGTATTTTTTAAAGATTCAACATCGCTTGAAGCATAAAAATGCAATCTTGCTTTATGATTTTTCAAATCTATATTTTCTCTTTCTTTAAGAAATTCAACTATAGCATCTCCTGAATGAATTAATTTTGTTTTATCGCCAAAATACTTACTTAAAGAACGACCTAGTAAAGGGAAATGAGTACAAGCGAGTATCAAAGCATCTGGAGTTGTGATATTTTTAAAATAATACTCCATAGCACTTTGCAAAAAATCTCCTTCAAAAATACCTTCTTCAACCATAGGCACAAAAAGCCCTGTAGCTAAAGCATTTATATTTGTATATCCTTGAGATAATAAACGCTTTTGGTATTCTTCTGATTTAATGGTTGCTTTTGTTGCAATGACTAAAATTTCTTTATTTTTATCATGTAAAGCTTTTATCGTTGCTTCAACCCCTGCATCAATTACGCCATATACTGGAAAATGTGCTTTTGCTTTTAAAGCATCTAAAGCATAAGCACTAGCAGTATTACATGCAATGATAAGCATATCAATTTGAAATTGTTCAAAAAATTCCAATGCTTCAAGACAGAACTTGATAATAGTATCTTTATCTTTTACCCCGTAAGGAACTCTTGCGGTATCTCCATAATAGATAATTTCATCAAAAAGTCTAGCTTCATAAAGAGATTTTAAAACACTAAGCCCCCCTACTCCGCTATCAAATACACCTATTTTCACTTTAATACCTTCTTGCTCCTATATAACGAGCCTTCCAATAAGAACTATTTAACTCGACTTCTTTTACTCCACCTTTAGTAGATAAATGTATAAATTTTCCCTTGCTCGTATAAATACCAACATGCATACCATTTGGCCCTCTACCTGTCTTAAAAAATACCAAATCTCCTGTTTGCAATTTTGATTTAGAAACTTTTCTCCCAGAACCTAATTGAGTTTTTGTAGTGCGAGGTATGCGTATATTAAGCTGAGCTAATGCACTCTGCGTAAATCCTGAACAATCAGCACCTTTTTTAGTAGTTCCACCTAAAACATAAGGAGTTTTTTTCCATTCATTTGCTATAGTCTTAAGTTTTGTTTCTTTATTTGTATTATAAATCGGGCGAGTATAGTTTAAATTCTGATAAAAACTACATCCACTTATAAAGAATACAATCGCGATGATGAAAAAAATATGTCTCATCAGTCCCCTTAAGATCGAGTAGCAAAGAATTTAAGATAAATAAAACCCCAAATCCCAGAACAAAATGAAGCTATGAGAATAGCTAAATTATCTGCATAATTAAAAATATCACTGACTTCATACGCCAAACCATCGATAAACAAACTCATTGTAAAACCGATACCTGTAAGTATACAAACCCCATAAAGTTGTTTCAAATTTGAACCTTGGGGCAAGGCTGCAAATTTAAAGCGGATTGCCAAATAAGAAAACAAAAATACACCCACTTGTTTACCCACAAAAAGCCCCAAAAAAATACCTATACTTACACCTGAAAAAATTGCTCCCATATCGATATTGGATAAATTTACCCCAGCGTTAGCAAAAGCAAATAAAGGCAAGATAACAAAAGCGAGCCAAAATTTTAGACTTTCATAGATTTCTTCTAAAAATGCTTCTCCATTTTTAGTTTGCATCGGTATAAAAAATGCTGTTATGATTCCAGCTAAAGTTGCATGCACACCACTTTTTAAAACACTAATCCAAAGAATAACTGAGCAAATAAAATAAAAAGACTTTCTTGTTATTCCTAAAATATTTAAAACAAGCATTACCAAAATAGCAATTCCTGCAACGACAAAAGCAACTATTGATAATTTTGTCGTATAAAAAATAGCTATAATTAAAATAGCACCCACATCATCAAAAATAGCCAAAGAAAGTAAGAAAATTTTTAAACTTGATGGAATATGCTTACCACACATCATTAAAATCGCTAAGGCAAACGCTGTATCTGTAGCTGTAGGTATAGCCCAACCTTTTAAGGTATAAGCATCTCCTATATTCACCAAAGCAAACAACATTGCTGGTATGAGTATACCCCCTAAAGCAGCCATAAAAGGTAAAACAATATTTTTAGGATTTTTAAAATCCCCATGCAAAAATTCCTTCTTAAGCTCAAGCCCTATAGCAAAGAAAAATATAGATATAAGCCCATCATTTATCCAAAGCAAAAAAGGTTTATTAAGCTCAAATTCACCTACACTAAATCCGACTTTTAAATTTAGAAATTCTCGATAATGTTCGCTAAAAGATCCATTTTGTACAAGCAAAGCAAGCAAAGTACAAACTATAAGTAAAACACCACCAAAAGCCTCGTTTAAAACTAAAGTTTTTAATTTATGTACTATATTATTCATTTAACAATCTTAAGATAAATAAAACCAACAATGGCACTTAAAAAACTAGCTATTAAAATAGCAAGTTTATCCGCATGTTCAAAAATATCACTATTTTTATAAGCCAAACCATCAATAAACAAACTCATCGTAAAACCAATGCCTGTTAAAATACATATACCATAAAATTTTCCATATTTAATATTTTCAGGTAGTTTTGCAAGCTTAAGTTTGATAGCAATAAAACAAAAAGTAAAAACACCTAGTTGCTTTCCTAAAAATAATCCTAGAATAATTCCAAGGCTTACAGGCGAAAATACCGAACCAAGATGCATATCTCTGATATCAATCCCAGCATTAGCAAAAGCAAATAAAGGCAAGATAAAATAAACCACCCAAGGATTTAAATCCTTAAGAACTTCATGCAAATAAGGTTTTTTATTTTTTGTATCAAGTGGTATAAATAAAGAAATGATCACACCAGCCAAAGTCGCATGTACTCCACTTTTAAGCATAGCTATCCATAATACAACACCTACTAACACATACAAAGAAAGATGGGTGATGTGATAATAATTTAACAAAAGCAGAGCAAATATACAAAACAAACAAATAATAATCGCCAAAGCTGAAAGCTGGTCTGTATAAAATAAAGCAATAATAACAATAGCGCCCAAATCATCAAAAATAGCTAAAGAAAGTAAAAAAAGCTTTAAACTTGTAGGAATTTTATTTCCTAAAAGCATCAAAATGCCTACTGCAAAAGCTATATCGGTTGCTGTAGGTATTGCCCAACCTTTCATAGCAAAATCATGGGAATAATTAATAGCAGCAAAAATTAAAGCAGGAGTAATCATACCCCCCAAAGCTCCAAATATAGGTAAAGATACAGCTCTTATATTTTTAAGCTGTCCGCGTAAAATTTCATATTTTAACTCAAGCCCTATACATAGAAAAAATATAGCTATCAAACCATCATTTATCCATAAATCCAACGATTTTGAAATTTGAAAATGATCAAATCCTACTGTAAAATTAGCATGAAAAAAATCTGTATAAATAACACTTAAAGAAGAATTTTTACACAATAAGGCTAAAAATGTAAAAAATATAAGCAAAATACCAGGGAAAGTTTCACTTAAAACCATCTTCTTTATCATTTGCATCCTTGCTCCTAAATAAATATTATAAAAATTTAATACGATAAATAAAATGGCAAAATTATAACGAAAAAATACTAAAGAAATAATTATTTAAAAAAACAAGCCCAAGATACCAACAAGTTCTTAAGCTTGTTCTTAAGATATTTAAGCGTAAATATCCAAACCACTAGAGCTAGAAACTTGTGGAGCGGAGGCTTGAGAGACACCTTCCATACCTTCGATGAGTTCATTCATCAATGCCTCGTTTGTGTCCATAGATTTTTTCAAAACTGAAGTATTAACAGCAGTCATTAAATTAGCATTACCCATAGAAACATCTGAAACCATATCATCCTCCTTTTAGATTGAGTCTTAAGACTTTATTTAAATCGGATGATATTTTTAAAACTTAATATTTTTTACTAAACTTTTTAAAATTTTTAAGGAAACCAATATCTGGAATTAAAAATCATAAATTTTTTAAAATAAAATCCTATTTTAAAAAATTTTACACTATGAAGCAATAAGCAAAATATAAATGGTTGATACTTTTAGAAGCAAATTAAATAGATAAAATTTTACTTCAATAAATTTAAGTTTTATCTTATTTTATAATATTTATAATATAATCAAAAATTACAACTTAAGAAAAAAATGAAAAAAATATCTTAAGTTTAGTAAACATTGTAAACTAAGAGGTTAATGAAATGATACTGGTAACACCTTGTGGCGTTATGGATACCACAAATTTTGGCAAAAGTGAAGTAAATAGGCAAACTATAGATTTTTCTTTAAAATCTCAAGAAAAAAAAGAAAAAGTAGAAGCTAAAGCTGAGAAAGAAGAAGCAAATAAAGACAATAGCGATTCTACAAACACAGATACCAACAAAAAAGATAAACTTTTGGATATATCTACTTAATCTAAAATATGCTATAACCATCTCCTTGAAGAATACACAATAAATGATTTTTTGATTTTTATTAACACTAAAAAAGGAAAAATTAAAAATACAAAAACAATATCCCAAAGTGCATAGCTTAGAAGAAAGCCTTGCGATACTTAAAAATAACCCATATTAAATCACAAAAATAAGATATATTTAAAAATTTATTAAAATATATCTTAAATATAATTAATAAAAAATATTATCGATACAAAAGCTTATTTTTTAGTTCTATTTAAGATTTTTAATATTATACTAGCCATTATTTATTTTGATAATAAATATTATTTTTATCAAAAACCAAGGATAATGATAATGAAAATTTTTAAAATTATATTTTTAATTATAAGTATTTTTTTATCAAGCTCAGCTTTTGCTAGAGTAGATGATTATATTAATGAAGCAAATCTTATCAAAGATATGCTAAAACAAAGCATAGAAACTTACAAAAAGGGCGATAATCTAGGTGCTAAAAAGCTTAGTGAAGATGCGTATTTTCAACATTTTGAAAATATGGAAGGCCCTATAGGAAGAAACATAGGAAGAAAAGCCATCACCATGGAGCGTAAATTTGTAAATTTGCGTCGCATGTATAAAGATGAAGCTCCTTTGACACAAATTAATGCTTTAGTGGATAGCCTTTATTATGATCTTGATGAAGTAGCCCCAATCTTACAAAATGGATATCGTTTAAAAGCAGAAGCAAGCGATACAAACTATGATAAGGCTAAAGCTGAAAAATCAAGCCTAGAAGCCAATGCCAAACGCGAAGCTGATGCAGAAGCTTTAATCGCACAAATGATGGGCGTGGATAAAAAAGATTTAGCACAAAGTTCTTTAACCACCCAAGCTCCTATACCTGCAAACGACGACACAAGCAAACTTACAGATGATAATGCAAGCGCTGATTTACAAGCTGCCGCTGCAATGGACGCAAGATTGCAATTTATACTAGATAATATCTCTACCAAATTTTCACAGGCAGCTAATGCTTTTAAAGAAAAAAACTACCAAGCTAGTAAAGATTTTTTAAATGATGCCTTATTTAGTGATTATCGCAATACCAAAGTAGAAATTTTAGTAAATAAATTTACCAAAGCAGGAAACGATCAAAAAATTCAACAAGCCATACGCACCCTTATACGCCAAATCAACGATACAAAAATAGATGAAAAAGGCTTAAGAGATGGCTTAGATAACATAGAAGAACAAATTTTTGATGTTTTCTTGCAAATTCCAAATTCAGAACTTTCAAGTTTGCAAATTTCAGGCTTTAATGATGAAACAAAAGGCAAAGATTATGCCAAAGTTTCTAATGATATCAAACTTGCTTTAGATGGAATTTTAAAAAATTATGATGGCTTTAGCACTTCTATAGTAGATGATTTACAAGGAATTTATCTAGATATTTTTGAAGCAAGCGGTATGGAAAATAAAATCGGTGCTGTAGATAGCGGCTTAAAACTTAAAATAGAAAGTTTATTTTCCAAAGGTGTGGCACTGATTAAAGCAAGCGCAGATAAAAAAGAGCTTGAAGCCACTTTTAATGACTTAGAACAACTCATAGCAAGCAGCGTGGACAAAATTCAAGATTCTACTCCTTATTCGCTATTTATATGGGCTTTAGGCATTATTATCCGTGAAGGATTGGAAGCTTTGATTATCGTTGTAGCCATTGTTTCTTATCTTGTGCAAAGTGGTAATAAAAATCGCCTAAATATCGCCTATAGCGCTCTTTTTACAGGAGTGATTTTAAGTTTTGTTACCGCTTTTGGAGTTTCTTGGCTGTTTAAAGAAAACGCAGGACAAAGTAGAGAGCTTATAGAGGGTATTACCATGCTTATAGCCGTATTGCTACTCTTTTATGTGGGCTTTTGGCTGCTTTCAAACGCACAAAATAAAAAATGGACAAGCTTTATCAAACAAGGTGCTATAGATGCCATATCAAATAATAGCGCAAAAACCCTTTGGATCACCGTATTTTTAGCTGTTTATAGAGAAGGTGCAGAAACTGTGCTTTTTTATCAAGCCTTGCTTTTTGATGCTAAAACAAGCACTGATTTTAGTGCTGTTTTTGGTGGGCTTGGACTTGGAATTTTAATACTTATTGTTTTATATTTTCTTTTAAAAGCAGGAGCCATTCGCATACCTGTAAAACAATTTTTCTATATCACTTCTTACATTATTTTTTACATGGTTTTTGTTTTTACAGGCAAAGGCATAGCTGAACTCATAGAAGGAAAAATCATCATTCCTAGTCTTATACCTATGAATTTTGAACCGATTTTATGGCTTGGAATTTATCCTTACTATGAGACTTTAATCCCTCAATTTATAGTTTTGATCATGCTAATTATTGGCATTTTGATAACAAAACAAATTTCAAAAAAAGGAGTGAAATCATGATAAAAAAAGTTTTATCAGTAGTTGCTGCAGCTGCGGTTATTAGCACAAATTTATTTGCAGGCGAAGTGCCAATCGGTGATCCAAAAGAACTTAATGGTATGGAAATAGCCGCTGTTTATTTACAACCTATTGAAATGGAACCAAGAGGTATTGATTTAGCTGCGTCTTTAGCAGATATTCACCTAGAAGCTGATATTCACGCACTTAAAAACAATCCAAATGGTTTTCCAGAAGGTTTTTGGATGCCTTATTTAACCATAGCCTATGAACTTAAAAATACCGACACAGGTGCGATTAAACGCGGAACTTTGATGCCTATGGTGGCTGATGATGGTCCTCACTATGGCGCAAATATCGCTATGGAAAAAGATAAAAAAGGTGGCTTTGGCGTAGGAAATTATGAACTTACTTTTTATATCTCAAATCCAGAAAAACAAGGTTTTGGACGCCATGTTGATGAAGAAACAGGCGTGGGTAAGTGGTTTGAACCTTTTAAAGTAGATTATAAATTCAAATACACAGGCACGCCAAAATGATTTTACACTCGGATTTTCCGAGTGTTTAAATATTTTTATTTTTATTTGAAAAATTAAAATAACAATGTTTAAAGAGTAAATTATGAGTATATATTTTGTGCATTTTCTTATCAGTGTTTTACCGCTAAGTATTTTAATGGCCTTTATCACTCCTGATAAAAAATATATTTTTAAAAGTTTTTTAGTAGTTTTTTTGGGCTTTTTATTTGGATATTTTGCTTTTTTTATCGCAGCACAATTTTTAAAAACTGAAAATTTAATCTTTAATTTTGATTTTGTTTTTATAGGTTTATTGCTAGTAAGCTTTATATTTTATTTTTGGAAAAAAATTGAAATTTTAAATTTTATCTTATTGGGAATTTTAAGTTTTTGCACCGCTTTGCATTATTATTTTTTAAGTCAAGATTTCCCTATTTTTACTAGCTCTTTAATCGATAGCGAAGGTATAAGTTCTTTAGGTTTTATTGCTTTAGCCTTGCTTGTTTGTATTTTGATTTTCTTCTTTTTAAAATGGCAAAAAAATTTTAATCAAAAAACAAGCTTTATGCTGTTTTTACTGCTTATCCTTATAGAAAGCGATAAAGCTCTAGCCAATATCTTGCTTACTTTAATGCGAAATTCCATCATAGAAACTCATACTTTTTTGGTGAGTTTTGTAGGAAAAAGTAATTATTTTGGTGTTTTTGGAATTTATGTTTATTTAATTTTCATCGCTTTTTTAGCATTCTTAAGCTTAAAAATTCGCAAAAAAAATATAAGCAAAAAACAAATTTTAGATATAAATTATCGCAAAAACGAAGCTAAAACAAGTCTTATTAATCGTTATTTTTCCAGTGTTTTTATCTCCTGTGTTATAAGTTTTTGCATTATTTTATACTTTTTTATGGTAAGCTCTAAGCCTTTAACCATAGATGAGCCTAAAGAAATTTTACCCGATAAGAATGGCAAATTTATCTTTGATATAGCTCTTTTAAGGGACAACAAACTCCACCGCTTTGCTTATATCAGCGCTGAAGGCAAAGTGATAAGGTTTTTTCTTATCAACAAAAGAGAAGATAGGGATTCTCCTGTAGCTGTTTTTGATGCTTGTATGATTTGTGGAGATATGGGCTATATCAAAAAAGATGGACAACTCATTTGCATTTCTTGCAATGTGCGTATTTTCTTGCCTAGTGTAGGCAAAAGCGGGGGTTGCAATCCTATCCCACTCAAATACGAATACGATGGTAAAAAAATTACCATAGATGTTAAAGATGTAATAGCAGGATCTAATTATTTTAGTCAAATCAAAGAAATTGAAGTGCAAGATCCTGTATCAAAAACAAAGGTTATAAACACCCAAGCTCCTTTTTCTTATAGTTATAAAGGGATTACTTATTATTTTTCAAATCAAAACAACTATGAAGAATTTAAAAAAGATCCTACAAAATATGTAGAAGAAAATGAAGCGAAGTTTTTAATCCAAAGGAGAAACGATGTTGGCTAAAATGATTTTTAACTCTATATTTAAAAACAAAATTCAAAAATTTTTAGCCTTTCTTACTTGTTTTTTAGCCACGCTTTTGCTCTCTACTATGCTAAATATTACCCTAAGTATAGGCGATGAAGTAACTAAACAACTCAAAAGCTATGGCTCTAATATCCTTGTTTTACCCAAAGGCTCAAGTCTTAGTATAGAAATAGGTAATGAACTTTATGAACCCTTAAAAAACAAAAACTACCTAGAAGAAAAAAATTTATATATGATTAAAGACATTTATTGGCGTAACAACATCACCGCACTTGCTCCTTTTTTAGAAGGTAAAATCACCATTGAAAACTCCCAGCAAAAAGCACTTATTTATGGCACTTATTTTCAAAAAGCCATAAAAATTAAAGATGATGATGATTTTATCACAGGTATAAAAAGTCTTTATCCTTATTTAGCAGTGCAAGGAGAATGGGCAAAAGATGATAGCAATGAAATCATGCTAGGCGAAGACTTTGCTAAAAACAATAAACTAAAATTAGGAGATACTATCAAACTCATAGGAGAAAACAATCAAAGCAAAGAAGTAAAAATCGTAGGCATTTTACTTCATGCCAATCCTAAAATGTCAAATAAAATCATCGCTCCTTTAAATTTAGCTCAAGATTTACTCAACAAACAAGGGCTTTACTCAAGTGCAGAAGTAAGAGCTTTTACCATACCTGAATCAGCCCTTTCTGAAAAAGTGCGTCGCATGGGAGAAGAAAAATTAGATCAGTTAGAATATGACAAATGGTATTGCTCAGCCTATGTAGGCTCAATCGCTAGTCAAATTAGCGATGGCTTACCAGGTGCTGATGCAAAAGCTCTAAATGCTATAAGTGATGCTCAAAGCTTGGTGGTTAAAAAGATCCAATCCCTAATGGGCATTACTTGCATTATTTGTCTTATTGTTGCAAGCATTGCGATTTCAAGTCTAATGAGTTCTGAAATTCATCGCAGAAAGAAAGAAATAGGACTTTTAAAAGTACTTGGTGCTAATACTTTTCAAATTTATCTCATCTTTGCTAGTGAAAATTTAATCGTAGCTTTATTTGCTGCTTTATTTGGATTTATTTTTGGCACAGCCCTTTCTCAAATCATCAGCCTTAGCATTTTTGGATATTTTATTGATATAGCCTTTATAGCTTTACCTTTAAGCTTTATTTTTGCAGGACTTATTGCCTTACTAGGTTGCTTGCTTCCTATCAAAAATATCACACAACTTTCAGCTGCAGGAGTGCTTTATGGTAGATAAGTTTTTCCTTAATGAGCTTTTTAAAAGCATTAGCTTTTCTTATCAAAGACTTTTTATAATAGTTTTAAGTGTTTTTATAGGAGCACTTACTTGCTCAGCTTTTTTAAATATTTATTTTGATATTGACACCAAACTTTCTAAAGAATTAAAAGCCTATGGAGCAAATGTAATGATAAGCCCTAAACAGGATGAAAATTTTATCTCCAATGCTGAGTATGAAAAAGTAAAAGAAAATTTAAAGGCTAGAGCTTTAACTCCTTTTTTGTATGATTTTTTAAATTTAGGCAGTACAAGCGGAGTGGTTTTAGGCACTGATTTTAGAGCTTTAAAAATCACTAAACCTTTTTTAGAAGTTAAAGAAGGAAGCTTTTCTCTAAATGATTTTGATGAAAATTCAGCCTTTTTAGGGGTTAATTTAGCCAAGCAACTAGGCCTAAAAACAGGCAATGAACTTCAAATTTACAATCCAAACAACGGAAAAAGCATAAAACTTACCATAAAAGGCATACTTTCAAGCAATGATGAATTTGATAGCATTGTTTTAGCCCCTTTAAGCGTGGTGCAAAATTTAAGCGATAGAGCCGGTATTAACTATGCTAATGCTGTAGTTTATGGAAATTTTGATGAAGTTAAAGCCAAAACACAAGCAATCAACAATGAATTCATCGATGCAAAACCTATATCTTCAGTATCCTTAAGCGAAGGTTTAGTACTTGGAAAAATCAAAGCTTTAATGTTTTTAATCATACTTGTAGTATTGATCATAGTCACTACTAGCGTTAATACGACCTTAAGTTCTATTATATTTTCTCGCAAAAAAGAAATCGCACTGCGTTTAGCCTTGGGTGCAAAAAAAAGTGAAATTTTTAAACTTTTTGCTAGTGAATGCTTTATAGTAAGTTTTTTTGCTAGTTTAATCGGAGCTTTTTGTGGGATATTTTTAGCCAATGTCTTTGGTTATTTGATTTTTAATTCTAGTATTGATTTTAGATTTATAGCTGTTTTTATAGCCTTAATCATTTCTTTGATTTTTGCCTTTTTGGCTGCATTTTTTCCTATAAAAAGAGCATTAAAAATCAATGTGTGTGAAAATTTGAAAGGTGAATGATGAAAAAAGAACTTATTAAAATAAACAATTTAAATAAAGAATTTGGCAAAGTTAAAGCCTTAAACAATATCAACTTAAGCGTCTATGAAGGAGAATGGCTTGCCATCATGGGTCCATCAGGAAGTGGAAAATCAACACTTTTAAACATACTATCACTCATGGATACTCCAAGCTCTGGGGAGTATATCTTAGACAATGAAAACCTAGAGCAAATGGATGAAGAGCAAAAAATCACCTTGCGTCGTGAAAAAATAGGACTTGTCTTTCAACAATTTCATCTTATCCCCTATCTTAACGCCTTAGAAAATGTTATGCTCTCTCAGTATTATCACTCAAGCGTAGATGAAGAAGATGCTAAAATGGTTCTTGAAAAAGTAGGACTTTCACATAGACTCACTCATTTACCTAGCCAATTAAGTGGCGGAGAACAACAAAGAGTTTGTATAGCAAGAGCTTTGATCAACAACCCAGAGCTTTTACTCGCAGATGAACCCACAGGAAATTTAGATGAAGCCAATGAACAAATCGTTCTTCAAACCTTGCAAAAATTAAAAAATGAAGGCAAAACCATAGTTTTAATCACACACAATCCTGATTTAGCCAAATTCGCAGATCGAACCCTTATCTTACAACATGGGGTGTTAAAATGAAAAAAAGCCTTTTAATCTTAAGCATTTTGTTCTTGCTCAATGCTTGTTCTTTTGAAAATTCAAAAGATACTGGAAAAGTTGGAGAAAAAAGCGCTGAAATTTCAGCTAAAGATACCTTAGGAAAAGCTGTAAAACTTGCTGATGATAATACAAGTTTAAAAGTTTTGGTCTTTTTTCAAAATGGCTGCCCTTCTTGCTTAAAAGAACTCCCTTCTTTAGATGAATTCATACAAAATCATCCCAATAAAATCAGTGTTTATGCTATAAATTCCATCGATAATGTCAATGTGGTTAAGGTTTTAGCCGAACAATTTGACTTTAAAAATGTAAAAGTTTTAAAAGACGATCTTAAAATCACCAATGATCGTTATGCTGTGTTTGCAACCCCTACTACCATCATCATTAAAGATGGGATGATAAAAGATAGAATTTTAGGAGAAAAACCATGGGAATTTTTCGAATCCAAGCTTATTTCTTTGCTTTAATCATAGCTTTATTTTTTGTAGCTTGTGATAGTGGAGAAAATTTTAAAGCTTTAAATAGTGATAAAACCTATAATTTTGCCTACAATGGTTTTGAAAAAAGCCTAAAAATAAATGATAAAGCACAAAATTTTGCCTTAGTATTTTTCACAAAAGATTGTGGAGTTTGTAAAGAACAAATTCCTATTTTACAGAATTTGGCTAAAAATTATGATTTTAATATCTTTGTGGTTTTAGGCGATGCAAACGATGCAAACGATGCAAAAGCTTGGGCTGATGAAAAAGGTTTATCTAATTTAGCAATGTTTTATGAAAAAAGAGCAGCTAAATACCTTTCAAGTGCCATTGGGGAAATATATGGAGTGCCTGTGCTTAGTTTTTTCAAAGAAGGAAAAATGGATGAAAAATTCATAGGCTTAACTCCTTATAGCATACTTGAAAAAGAAATCAAAAAAGTAAAAAGCTAAAAATTTACTTTAAAGCTTTTTATCTCCTATAAAATATCCATAAAGCTCATAGCTTCCATCTTTTTTCATCAAAATTACAGGATATTTTTCACTATAACCTTGTTCCATTCCTGGGCTTCCTTGCGGCATGCCAGGAGCTGAAATTCCTATAACATCTTTAGGTTTGTTTTCAAGCAACCAGCTTACAGCACTTTCAGGAACATGCCCTTCAATAGCATAGCCTTCGATCACACCCGTATGGCAACTTTGATACTCATCTTTTATACCCATTTTTTCTTTGATTTTAAGAAAATCATTGGTTTTATGAACACTAACCTCATAACCCTTAGCTTTCATATAATCAGCCCAAAGATCACAACAGCCACAAGTAGGACTTTCATAAACTTGTATTTCCTTAGCCTGCGTAAGAGTGAGTAAAAAAAGAATGGTTAAAATTGTTTTTTTCATAATCGCTATCCTAAGTAAAAAATATATAATAATACTTTTATAAAGTTAATATCATCACATTTTTAACACTAAAAATAAATTTACAAAAATTTAATCAAGAAAAGATTTTTAATGAGTGCTGATTTTGTCTTTACAGCAAAGATATAAAAGATAAAACGATTTAAAAAACTAGAAATTTTTAACTTAAAAACCTAAAATTTAGATATAATGCTACTTTAAGACGCTTACTATGTCGCTTCATAGTATGTCCTAAAGTTGGATTTCCGCCAAGAGTGAAAACTCAAGGCGGATTTTTATTTGCAATATTTACTTAATAGAATAATTATGATCAGCTGTGCTTCCACATAAATACCCCTTCTTATCAAAACTTGCAATTTCACAAGAAAGAGTAGATAATCTAGCTCTTTTACCATCACTAGTTAATATAAGAACTTGTTTATAATAAACATAATTGCTTTTATCTGAATATATTTTTTGTATTATAGCTTGAGTTGAATTATAAGTTCTTGGATCAACTTTTGCAACAATATCTGCTTCATAAAAAGTTGCCTTTTTAAAAAGTGGCTCACCTAAAGTTGATTTTACACTCTCTTGGAAATATTTGTTTTGCATTTCGCTTGCTGAAACTGGAACTAAATCTTTTTTATTGATAACTATCAAATCTGCAAATGCTGACACATTTAAAGCAACTAAAGCTGCTAAAGCTAAACCTAATTTTTTCATTTTATCTCCTTGAATTGAATTTTGTATATTTTAATTATTTTTCAAATCTTTTGCAAGATAATTTTTAAATTTATCTAAATTAAATTTGCATTTTATCTAGTAATCATAAGAAATTTTAAAATGAAGTAAAAAATTTATGAGAGATCAACTCTTGTTTGAAAATGATAAAAGTAAGTGGTGCGGATGAAAGGACTTGAACCTTCACGCATTGCTGCACCAGATCCTAAGTCTGGCGTGTCTGCCAATTTCACCACATCCGCTAAAGTGGTACGCCCAAGAGGATTCGAACCTCTGACCTACGGCTTAGAAGGCCGTTGCTCTATCCAGCTGAGCTATGAACGCATATAAAATCTTGGTGGTGCGCCCGATAGGAATCGAACCCATAACCTACAGATCCGAAGTCTGTCGCTCTATCCAGTTGAGCTACGAGCGCTAGTGGGGTGAGTGATGGGAATTGAACCCACGACCCTCAGGACCACAATCTGATGCTCTAACCGACTGAGCTACACTCACCATTTTGTATAAATTTATAAAAAATGGTCGGGGTGAAAGGATTCGAACCTTCGGCCCCTTGGTCCCAAACCAAGTGCGCTAACCAGACTGCGCTACACCCCGAATAAATAAAAGGAAATATTTTATCACAAAATAATTTTAAAGTCAAGGATTTTCATCTCTTATTCTTAAAAACACCGGAAAGCGAGGTAAGGAATTTTTGGTTAATCCATTAAATTTATAAGTCACAATACTACCAATTTTTGGAGGATTTTTTCTATCTTCATCTTTTAAACCACTGCCTATTTTAATGATTTGTCCATTAGGCATTTTACAAAGTAAGGCACCTACTTGATTTTCAAATTTACCCTTGCCCTTGCGAAATCCTACTAACTCACACTCTGCATCATCATAGGGTTTTAATTTCATAGCATTTTTACTTCTGCCTTTTTCATAAGGACTTAAATTTTTGCGTATGACAATACCTTCACCTTGATTTTTTATAATGCTTTCGTAAAATTGATTTAAATTATTTTGATTTTCAACTGGAATTTGAGGAATAATTTTTATATAGGCACTAGGATATTTTTGCAAATACTCTTCTAAAACAGCCAAACGATTTTTAAGAGTGCAAGTAGAAATTTGAAATTCTTCACAAGCATTTGGTACATCAAAAATATTATAAGTTACTTCCTTCCATAAGGTCAAATTGCTATCTCCGCTACGAATTAAAGCTGAAATTTCATCAAATTTATTTCTTGCTATCCAAAGCTCACCATCAATAGCAAAAGGAGGGAAATTTTTTGTAAAAAAGTCAGGAGTTTTTATTTGGTAATTTTGGCGAGTTTTTAGATATTTTCCATCCCAAATTCCACGCACTCCATCAAGTTTTTCGCTCATCAAATAAGCATTAAAATCTTTAGAGTTAAAATCTTGCTTATCGAATTTGCTAAGAAGTAAAATTTCATTAGCAAAAACTAAACAAGCACAACATATTAAAAAAATAAATCTCATCAAAGCAGATTAATCATATATCCAGTTGCATCTTTTTGAATATTATAATTATAAGTTCCATCAAGATATATTACAAGTCGATAATATCCTTTATGAGATCCAAAGTCTATGCGTTTAAAAATAGAATTGCTAAGGCGTATGTTTTTTGTAGAGCTAATCATTTTAGATCTAAAATCTATAACGATTTTGCTTGGATTTCCTACTGAAAAATCTGTGATCATTTCATCACTAGTGTTAAGTTTTATTTTGTTTTTATAAACCGCGTAAGAAATAAAATCATAAATCTTTGCAACCTGTAAAGGTATTTCAACATTGGCTGTTGAGTTTGATTCTTGTTTAGAACTATTTTTTTCAGGTATAGTAACTGAAACATCAAGTACTTTTGAAGGATCAGGGCTTTTAAATCTTGATATAGTATAAGTATCGTGCCAATCAATACTTTTATTGACATCTAAATCGATCTTATCTTCACTTCCGTCTAAATTGATATAATTAAAAGTAATGCTTTTTAAAATTCTTGCACTAGAATTAAATTTAACTTCCTCTTTTTGAAATTCAGGTGGAGCAACCAAGGTTATATTTTGATCTGTCTTGAAAGGATTTTCATCAGCATATAAAAGAGAGGTAAAAATAAAAAATATTGCTAAAATTCTAGTTTTCATTTGGGTATAATCCTTTTAATTCAAAATAATCTTTTTGTGCTTTAGCATTTTGTTCTTTGAGCAAAATAATCTTTTTATTAAGCTCTTCTTTGGTATTTTCTAAGCTCAATAAAGTATCTAAAGAATACTGTCCAAAAAACATATTGCCAAAATAAATCGCTCCAATTACAACAAGAAAAGCCCAAAAAATCATTTTTATAACATGGGTATAAAAACTTTTTTTTCTTGTGCTTTCGTCGTATTCTTTAAGTAAATCGCTCAGAGCTTTTCTCCTAAGTATTCATCACTTTCAAGTTCAATTTCAAGCAAGCGATTGTATTTTGCAGTTCTTTCGCCTCTTGCTAGGGCTCCTGTTTTGATTTGTCCTGTATTTAAAGCTACGGCAAAATCTGCTATAAAAGCATCTTCACTTTCGCCGCTTCTATGACTCATCACGCATTTATAGTTATTTCTTTGTGCTAAACGCACAGTTCTCATAGTTTGGGTAATAGTTCCGATTTGATTTGGTTTAATAAGCACAGCATTTGCCATTTTTTTGATGATGCCTTCTCTTAAAATATCTTCATTAGTTACAAACAAATCATCGCCTACAAGCTGAATTTTATTGCCCAATTTTTCAGTAAGCTTAATCCAACCTTCAAAGTCATTTTCAGCTAAGCCATCTTCGATACTGCAAATTGGATATTTTGCACAAAGTTCTACATAGCGTTCGATCAAATCCTCGCTTGAAAAAGCCTTGCCTTCCATGTGGTATTTACCATCTTTGAAAAATTCTGTACTTGCTACATCAAGAGCAATTTTTACACGATTTTCATAACCTGCTTTTTTGATACAAGTCATTAAAAGATCGATAGGTTCTGTGTTATTAGCTAAATTTGGAGCAAAACCGCCTTCATCACCTAAAGCTGTAGAATGTCCAGAATTTGCGAGTTCTTTTTTTAATATCGCATAAATTTCACAAACTGAACGCAAAGCTTCTTTAAAACTAGTAAAACCAAAAGGCATGATCATAAATTCTTGAAAATCTACATTGTTGTTTGCATGAGCACCGCCATTTATGATATTACACATTGGTACAGGTAAAATGCTCGCATTTGCACCACCTAAGTAGCGATACAAAGGCATTCCCAAAGCAGCCGCAGCCGCACGAGCTGTTGCCATAGATACGCCTAAAGTCGCATTTGCACCTAAATTTGAATAGTTCTTTGTTCCATCAAGCTCACGCAAAGTATCATCAAGTTGAGTTTGATTAAAAGCATCTAGCCCTAAAATTTCATCTGCAATGGTTTCATTGACATTTGCAACAGCTTTTAAAACGCCTTTTCCGCCAAATCTTTCATCATTATCACGCAATTCTAAAGCCTCTTTTGAACCTGTACTTGCACCACTTGGAACTATGGCCGCACCTACACTTCCATCGCTTAACGTAACTTCGGCTTTTACAGTTGGATTTCCTCTGCTATCAAGAACTTCATAGGCTCTAACATCTTCAATTACTAACATTATTCTTCTCCTTCGTCATCTTCGCTACCGCTGAACATACCTTCTATTCCCATAGAATTTTGAATCGCTTTTGTGATTTCATCTGCAATTTCAGGGTTTTCTTTTAAGAAAGCTTTTGAGTTTTCTCTACCTTGTCCAAGTTTTTTATCTTTATAAGAGAACCACGCGCCACTTTTATCTACGATATCAAGTTTTACACCGTAATCAATCAACTCACCTTCACGGCTTAAACCCTCTCCAAACATCACATCAAATTCAGCTTGTCTGAATGGAGGAGCAACTTTATTTTTAACTACTTTTACTTTTACACGATTTCCTATAGGTTCTTCGTTTTGTTTTAAGGTTGCTACTTTTCTAACATCTAAACGCACAGAAGCATAAAATTTTAACGCATTTCCACCTGTTGTGGTTTCAGGAGTACCATAACCCATAGCACCGATTTTCATACGAATTTGGTTGATGAAAATTACTGTGGTATTCATTTTATGAACTATACCTGTAAGTTTTCTTAGAGCTTGAGACATAAGTCTTGCTTGAAGTCCTACATGTTGATCGCCCATATCGCCTTCAATTTCTGCTTTTGGGGTAAGTGCTGCAACACTATCTACTACGATAAGATCTACTGCACCACTTCTTGCTATAGTTTCTACAATTTCTAAGGCTTGCTCTCCAAAATCAGGCTGAGAAACATACAAATCATCTGTATTTACACCTAAATTTTTAGCATATTTTACATCAAGCGCATGTTCTGCATCGATAAAAGCACAAACTCCACCTGCTTTTTGGCATTCTGCGATAATGTGTAAAGTTAGAGTGGTTTTACCTGAACTTTCAGGCCCATAAATTTCTATAATTCTTCCTTTTGGAACACCGCCTATACCTAAAGCAAGATCAAGCCCAACTGAACCTGTGCCTATGCTATCGATTTGCTCAACTTCTTTATCCCCTAGTCTTAAGATAGTGCCTTTTCCAAAGGTTTTATCTAAACTTTTTAGGGCAGCATCTAGGGATTTTCTTTTATTATCATCCATAACTTTCCTTGAAATTTCTAAATTTTTAGTTAGAATTTTAACAAAATAAAATTAAATAATGGTTTATTTTGCTAGAATTAAAGCAAAGATTTAAAGGAAGCATAGATGAAAAAAATTACTATTGCGCATTCTCCTGATGCTGATGATATTTTTATGTATATGGCTATTAAATTTGGGTGGATAGGGAATGATTTTGCTTATGAAAATACAGCTTTAGATATACAAACTTTAAATGAATTTGCTTTGAAAAATGAATTTGATACTACGGCTATTTCTTTTGGGCTTTATCCTTTAATTGCTTCTGAGTATGCGCTTTTACGCACAGCAGTGAGTTTTGGCGAAGGTTATGGGCCAAAACTCATCAAGAAAAAAGACACGCATTTAAAAAGAAATTTTAAAGTCGCTTTGAGTGGAGCAAATACCACCAATGCTTTGATTTTTCGTATGAAATACCCTGAAGCTAGAATTATTTATAAGAATTTTTTAGATATTGAAAATGCAATTTTAAGTGGTGAAGTAGATGCAGGAGTTTTGATCCATGAAAGCATTTTAGAATTTGATCAAAGTCTTTGCGTGGAAGCAGAACTTTGGGATATATGGCTTGAATTTGCTAAAGAAAATTTACCTTTGCCTTTAGGTGGAATGGCTTTGCGTCGCTCTTTGCCTTTAAGCGATGCGATTAAGATCGAAAAGGATTTAACCAATGCTGTAAAAATCGCCGATGCAAATCGTAAAATTTTAACCCCTATGCTTATAGAAAGAAAACTTATCCGTGTTGATGAAGAAAAACTGGATACTTATCTTAATCTATATGCCAATAAAAACTCCATTAGCATGAATCAAACTCAACTTTTAGCTGTAGATACGCTTTTTAAACTAGGATATGATTATAAATTTTATGATAAAATCATACATGTAAATGATTATCTTATCCCTAGCGAATACGAAGAAGCTAGAAATTCTTAAAAAGGATAAAAATGGATGAAAGTACCTTGGTTGCTCTTGGAGTGCAAACCTTTAAAATCACACTTTTACTTTCCTTGCCTATGCTTTTAGCAGGGCTTATTGCAGGGCTTGTAATCAGTATTTTTCAAGCAACTACACAGATTAACGAAATGACACTTTCTTTTGTTCCTAAAATCATCCTGGTTGTAGTTATTTTAATCTTTTTAATGCCTTGGATGACTACAACTATGATTGACTTTACCGAAAACATACTAAATCAAATTCCAACTTTTATCAAATGATCATTGATTTTAAAAAATACTCTTCTGTGCGTATAGGAAATAAATTTGAAGTTTTGGTTTTGGATCAAATTTGTGATTTTGATGGTTTTTTAATAGGCGGCGCAAATAACCTTTTAGTCAGCCCAAAACCTAAAAATATAGGAATTTTAGGAGATAGTTTTGATTTTATACAAATTTTAGATCAAAATAAAGATTTTATACATCTTCGCATAGGCTGCAAAACAAAATCAAGCAAAATGTATCGTTTTGCCAAAGAAAACAATCTTAAGGGTTTTGAGTATTTAAGCAAAATTCCTGGTACACTTGGCGGGCTTTTGAAAATGAATGC
Organism: Campylobacter sp. US50a; assembly: GCF_004379015.1. Taxonomy (NCBI): domain Bacteria; kingdom Pseudomonadati; phylum Campylobacterota; class Epsilonproteobacteria; order Campylobacterales; family Campylobacteraceae; genus Campylobacter; species Campylobacter sp. US50a. The sequence goes on from NZ_RYYJ01000008.1 coordinate 104,171, forward strand.
AGGACTTAAAGGAGAGTGTATCAGTCAAAATTTAATCAAAATTGCCACTTCTGAAGGTGAAATTCTAAGAGCAAATATAAATTTTGATTATCGTTTTTGTCCTTTAAATATGCCTTTTTTTTGGGCTGAATTTAAACTAAACTTTGGCTTTGATACCCTTAAAGATGAAGCTTTAAAAAATGCAAGAAGCAACCAACCTAGTGGACCAAGCTTTGGCTCTATCTTTAAAAATCCGAAAAACGACTTTGCAGGACGTTTAATCGAAGCTGTAGGACTTAAAGGATTTAGCAAAGGAGATGCTATGTTAAGCGATAAACACGCAAATTTTTTAATCAATAAAAAAAATGCAAGTTTTGAAGATGCGTTTTTTCTTATCGAATTGGCTAGAAAAAAAGTCTTTGAAGAATTTGGCACAAACTTAGAAAATGAAGTGATTATAATCTAAACACACAAAACAATAAAAGTCTAAAAAAATTTACTCTTAATCTAACTTTAAAATAAAATACAAATTCAAACCATATAGTTTTATAATAATAAGTATTTAATAATATTTTAAGTATAAATATTTTATTATTCCGCTATTTTATTTTTGTATTTTATATTATTTTTAAAAAATATAATATATAGAACAAATTATAAAGGGAGGAAAATCTTATGAAAAATATCACATTAACTAAAATACCTATAGGAGAGGGCAAAGAACCCTGTTTAAATTCTAAAAAGATAGTTTTATCTTTAGCTACTATTTCTTTTTTGGCAAGTTGTGCTAATGCTAAATTAAATTCTGAAATAAAAACTTATGATGAAATAAATAAAAATGTTAAAACTAGATCAGCAAGTGTTTATAGTTCTCAAAGTGGAACTAGCACAAGTATAAATACATTGCAAAATGATACTCATACCATAAGTAGCACCGGCAATACTCTAGTTATAGGAAATAGTGGAACTATTACTATTTCTGATGGTGGGAAACAAGCGGTCAATTTCACTCAAAGTTCTTCAACAACTACCTTTTTAAACCAAGGAACTCTTATAGGTGGAAGCAATGCTGCTAGCGTTCAACTAGGAGCAAATAAAAATAACGGTGTTACCATAGAAACCTTTGACAATCAAGGTATCATAGGCAATGGTTCTTCTAAATTTGGTATAACAGTTTGGGGAAATTCTGATAATAAATCTACTATTAATAATTTTAATAATAGTGGAACTATTCACTCTGATGCTGGCGAAAGTATTTATTTTAGTAATATTAATATATCAAGTTTTGCTAATAGTGGAACTATTAAAAGTAATAATGGTAAAGGTGTTAACATAGTTAGCGGAGTTAATATACAAACCTTTAACAATAATGGATTTATTAGTGGAAGTGAAGGTGTAAGCTTATCTAGCGGAACTATAAATAGTTTTAATAATAATGGAACTATCAATGGTAACTCTTCTGGCATATTTGTACTTGGTGGCATCATACAAACTCTTGAAAATTCAGGAACTATAATATCTAATGGTAATTATAGTAATCATGCTGGTATAAAACTAGAAAATGGTGGCTCCATAGAAAACATTATCAACACAGGAACTATAGAATCAAA
>NZ_RYYJ01000090.1:0-294 GCF_004379015.1 Campylobacter sp. US50a
CCTATAGGAATTTGAGAAATGACATAATCTTTACTTGTTACTTCATCGTGAATCATGAAGCGGTGACTATTGTCATTTGGCGCCCTTAAAAACATCTGCCACACTACAGCAAAAAGTATAAACATTTTTCCAAATTCAAACACAGGATTTGTTTGTCCATCCATTGCTTTTTTGATACTAAAAAGCAATAATGAAATAGCTAAGGCTGCATTAACGATATAACTTGTTTCAGTGGTTATACCTTTAACAGCTTGCATGATTTCATTCATCACATCGCCATAACCCCAAGTATAA
>NZ_RYYJ01000091.1:0-287 GCF_004379015.1 Campylobacter sp. US50a
GGAAATAATATTTTATTTTCTTATCTATTTAAATATTTTGAGTTCATTTACGAAAATAAAAGCTATCCTGATATTATTACTTATAATAAAGACAAAACAAAGGCATGTTTCAATACAGGTTTGTATAGTACAGGTGTTTTTCCAATATTTGCATACTTTGAAATTCAAGAAAACGGAGGATATGTTTTTAGAAAATTTTGTTCTAATGGAGATAGAGTTTTAGATGATTTAGAAATACCTAAATCTTTAAGCGATTATGATACATTCAAAAATGAAATCATTTTTGA
>NZ_RYYJ01000092.1:0-283 GCF_004379015.1 Campylobacter sp. US50a
GAGCTAGGGCTGATTTTAGAAGTTCTAGCGAATTTTCAAAAATGCTTTGCAGTTTTGAAATGGGCTGTGGTTTTTGTTTTGTGTTGCGATTTTTGTAGGTTTTTTTGTGTTTTTTTGATTGCAAGTGGGTATCTTGAATGGATATAGGGTTTAAAATGACAGAATTAGCCTTTAAAAGGCTAAAATGATTTTTTTAATGGTTTTTATCGTTTTAGGGTTATTTTTTTGATTTTTGGGCGTTTTTTGAAAGAATATCGATTAGTGTTTCAAAATCTTGGATTTC
>NZ_RYYJ01000093.1:0-279 GCF_004379015.1 Campylobacter sp. US50a
GAGCTTCATGGATAAACTCATAAACACTACTAACAACTGCAATAAAAACTAATACAATAAAAACTATAATAGAAATTTTTTTTGATATTTTAAGCAATTTTTTTACCTTTAAAGTTAGTATTATTTATTATAGCATTATTAGATACAATCTTAAAATCTTCTTTTATATCATCTATAATGGTATTGCTTTGTTTTGTATTGTTTTCTTGATTTGAATTTTCATCTTGATTTAAATTTTTATTTATTTCTTTGTTTTTATTTTTATTTATTGTTTCATCT
>NZ_RYYJ01000094.1:0-277 GCF_004379015.1 Campylobacter sp. US50a
TAGAGAGGGATGTATAAAAACATTATTAACATTCATATCTGTGCACGAAACAAAATCGTTGGAGTTGAAGCTGTAACCAGGGATCTGGACTGTAGAGTTGCAAGTTAGCATCAATATAGAACCAGCTAGTGCTTGAAGTGAGGATCCATAGTTTAATGAATAAGTGGTGTTATGTACAAAGTACATCGTATGTGGTGGTATAAACATGGCACTTTCAGTGAATTTTGTGGGTTTGGTATACAAAGAGGTTATTTTATGAAGTGTTCTAATATAATGT
>NZ_RYYJ01000095.1:0-270 GCF_004379015.1 Campylobacter sp. US50a
TATTTCAATATGTGATACACATTAATACAACTTTACTTCAAGTATAGTTTATGTTTATGTAATTTTTATTTCAACTTAACTACACTTTTACTACAACATAACTACAACTTGAGTGCAAAAAAACGCTACTTGATAAACTGCATTTTATTTTCAACTTAACTACAACTTAACTACAACATAATTACAACTTGAATTCAACTTTATTACAATTATTTTCAACTTAACTACAATTTGAGTTCAACTTTATTACACTTTCACTACACTTTAACT
>NZ_RYYJ01000096.1:0-269 GCF_004379015.1 Campylobacter sp. US50a
ACTCTTACTTTATTATCTACTCCTACATTTAAGGTATTGCTTAATCCTACTATGGTATCTTTAGATAAGCCTACATTAGTTAAGTATTCTCCTCCTACATTGACATTTTTAGCTAAGTCTATGGTTTGAGTATGAATCTTTTTAATCCTTTCATTATAAATTCCATCTACTATAGAATCTTTATCATTTAAGATTCTTTGAGTGAAATTATGCTGGACTAATTCATCATAATCCTTTTGGGCTTTTAAATAAATTTGTTCTTTATCTTT
>NZ_RYYJ01000097.1:0-268 GCF_004379015.1 Campylobacter sp. US50a
ATATAAAGCACTGCCCCATTTTCCTGCGCCGATGATTGCAATTTTGCTCATCAGCCCAACTTTGCTTTTAAAATTTCATTGACCTTGTTAGGATTAAAGGCTCCCTTACATTCTTTCATAGTCTGCCCTACAAAGAAACCAAAGAGCTTATCCTTCCCGCTTTTATACTCTGCAACCTTATCAGCATTGGCATTTAAAATTTGCTCAATTACTGCTTCGATAGCTGAATCATCGCTAACCTGCTTAAGCCCTAACTTTTCAATCGTTT
>NZ_RYYJ01000098.1:0-268 GCF_004379015.1 Campylobacter sp. US50a
GCTTAAGACACAGCGCTTTTTTTGCTTTTTTTACAAGAAGCTCAGCTGCAAATATTCCTGTAAATATGGCACTTTGTGCTAAACTTGGAATCAATAAAGAATTTTATAGTATCTCCATCCCTCTTGGAGCAACCATAAACATGGCAGGTGCAGCAGTAACCATAGCCATACTAAGTCTTAGCGCCGCACATAGCGTTGGCATACAAGTAAGTTTTTTGCAAGCCTTTTTATTAAGCATTATCGCTACTTTTGCAGCTTGTGGCGCAAG
>NZ_RYYJ01000099.1:0-267 GCF_004379015.1 Campylobacter sp. US50a
TTTTAGAAGTGGCGATGTGGTTTTGGTGGGCAATGTCCAAAGTTATGTTTTTGTAAATGGAGATGTGCAAAGACCGTTTCGCTTTGAGCTTGTAAATGATATTAAAACTTTATTTGATTTAGCCCGCGTAGCAGGCGCCAAACCTATAGTAACTAATGCGATACTAAGAAGTTATGGAAATGATCATAAGCTTGAAGTAAGTGCTTATAATAAAATGCAATTTTCTAAAGTTTTATTAAAAACGGGTGATGAGGTGCAGTTTAATCC
>NZ_RYYJ01000009.1:0-89308 GCF_004379015.1 Campylobacter sp. US50a
ATCAGCTATTATTTCTAGTACAGTAAGTGATATAGCTAATAATATCTTAGAAGATGTTAAGAAGAAGAGGTTTTAATTAGTCATTCAAGCCCAAAAAAGGGCTTGAATTTTAAAAATTTATGCTATGATTTTATATATTTTATCAAGGGAAATATATGAATTTATGGGATAAAAAAGCCAAAACTTACACAAGATATCAAAACACTTTAAACACCATACAAAAGCAAACTTTTGAATATTTCCAAAATTTAAAGATTTCTTTTCAAAATAAAAGCATTATAGATATAGGATGTGGAACTGGAGTTTGGACTTTACACTTAGCTAAAGAAGCTAAAGAAATTTTAGCTCTAGATAGTGCAAATGCTATGCTTGAAATTTTACAAGAAGATGCTAAAAAACTAAATCTTAACAATATAAAATGCGAAAATTTGAGCTTTGAAACTTGGATGCAAAACAATCCTAATGCTAAATTTGATCTTGCATTTTTAAGCATGTCTCCTGCTTTGCAAAATGAAAAAGATTATGCAAATTTCTTAAATCTAGCTAAAATAAAAATTTATCTTGGTTGGGCTGATTATAGAAAAAGTGATTTTTTAGATCCGATTTTTAAATATTTTAATACCGAATTCAAAGGTTTTTATAAAAAAGATTTAGAAAGTTATTTGCTAGAAAAAAATATATTTTTTCATAAGATTGTTTTTGATGAAACACGCAAAGTTCAAAGAACGAAAGAAGAGGCTATAGAAAATGCTCTATGGCATTTAAGCATGAACAAAATCACAGTTTCCAAAGAAACTGTAAGTTCTTTTGTTGAAAATGATATTATTGAAACCATAGAATCTAAAATAAAACTTTTAATTATAAATAACTTATAAAAACATTAAGCTTATATTTATTACAATTTCACCGATTATTTCAAAGGAGTTTTTAATGGTTAAAAATTTAATCATCAAATTTGGACGCTTGATTCTTGATGCAATTGCAGCAATAAGTTTTGTTGTAGCTTTGCTTTATTCTCTTTTTATGATGTTTAGTATTGGATTTCTAGCTGGTTTATTGTCGCTGATAGTCAGTTTTATTGCTTTATTTCTAAGTTTTTTTGTAATCTATCTTGTTATAGATATCAGAGATACTCTTGTAAATAAAGCTTAAATTTTCCACCTTAAAGGTGGAAATCAATGTTTTAATTGAAATTTTAAAATTTCTCCGGCCATATAAGGCACGACTTGATTGTATTTATCTTCATAAACATTTGGCACTTGCCATTCTTGTTTTTCTAAAGTGATAATTTTGTCATTTTCAAATTTAAGATTATGGATTTTACAAGCATTATCTGAAATAAATTTTTGTAAATTTGTTTCATTTGAATGTTTTTCAAATAATTCAGCTAATACAGGTAAAATCACCGGTGCGCTAAAAACTCCAGCCGCACAACCGCAACACTCTTTAGTATCTTTTGGATGAGGTGCACTATCGCTTCCAAACATAACTTTTTCATAACCACTAAAAGCAAGCTCACATAAAGCGTCTTTATCTTCATAGCGTTTTGCAATAGGCTTGCAAAATAAATGTGGATCCATCTTACCTCCTATTACATCATCAAGCGTTATCATCAAATGATGCAAAGTAATAGTTGCGTGTAAATTTTCATAATCTTTTAGCAAATCACACAAAACCTTAGTGGTAATATGCTCCATTACAATTTTTAATTTTGGAAAGTTTTTTGCTAATTTTTCATAGATTTTAGCAAAATTTGCTTCTCTATCCATTACAAAATCATTTGTTTCACCATGCACTAGCAAAGGAATATTTAAATCACTCATAGCCTCTAAAGTAGGTTTTAAATACTCTATATCGAAATTTGAAACTCCGCCATTTGAATTTGTTGTAATTCCTGCTGGATAAAGCTTAATGCCAAAAATTTCATCTTTGGCGCTTTGAAGAAATTTCTCATCATAATTTTTAAAAAAAAGTGTCATTAAAGGAGTGAAATTTTTATCTTTACAAGCCTTAATGATACGCATTTTATAAGCTTTTAGATCTTCTAAATTGCAAAGTGGAGGGATTAAATTTGGCATAATCACAGCTGCACAAAAATCTCTTGCACTCAAAGGTGCAATAAGTTCTAACATTTGATTATCTCTTAAATGCAAATGCATATCTAAAGGATTTTTAAGTATCATTTTTACCTCCTATATTTAGCTGATAAAATCCATTCTTAAGGCGCTTAAAAAGCTTTTTTTCTTCTAAAAACTTAAAAGTAGCGATGATAGTGGGTTTGCTTTGATGTAATTTTTCTTCAAGCTCACTGATTTTAATCATAATAAAACCATTTTCATCAGCATTTTCACATAAAAATTTTAACAATTCAAAACGTTTTTTTCCTAAAATTTCTCGTATTAAATTTTCAAATTTCATAAGTAAATGCTATATAAAATAAAGCCCCAAACAAAAAGAGCTAAAAGCACACTAAAAAACACTGCCGCACTCGCACAATCTTTAGCGATTTTTGCCTTTTCATGCCATTCATTAGTAACTAAATCAACACAAGCTTCAATAGCCGAATTTAAAGCTTCTATAATTAAGATAAGCATTAAGACACTTACCAATAACAAATGCTCCAAAAAACTAACTTTTAAGAAAAAACTAAAAACTATCGCAGGGATAATAATGCAAAGTTCAATTCTAAACGCCATTTCATTTTTAAATAAAGCAAAAACCCCTTCTAAAGCATATCTTGCGTTATTTAAAAAATGATATTTAGGCTTCATGGATTTGCCTTAAGTTTAGGATTTAATAAATCATATTCTGGTTCATAAACACTTGTTTTTACATCAAAATATCCTAAAAGAGTACTAAAAAGATTATCTTGAGAAAGTTTTAAACCTTTATGCTCTTTAGCTAAATTCATTAATTTTTCATCATTGCTCCAAAAAATAGCAGGAATATGAGTTTGATAACTTGGCGCTATAGCATAAGGCATACCATGAAGATAAATACCGTTTTCACCCAAACTTTCACCATGATCTGAAAGATAAAATAAAGAACTTTCATAATCTTTTTGCTCTTTTAACAGTTTTATAATCTCACTTAAAAGATAGTCTGTGTAAAGTAAAGTATTGTCATAAGTGTTGATTAAAGCCTTGTTATCACATTTTGAAAGTTCATTAGTATCACAAGTTGGAGTAAATTTTTTAAATTCATTTGGATAGCGTTTATAATAAGTTGGTCCATGAGAACCTTGCAAATGAAGGACTATTATATTTTGATCACTTAAATGATTTAATTTTTCTTTAAAAGGAGTGAGTAAATTTTCATCCAAATCACTAGAAAGTTTTTGCTTATAAGCTAATCTATCACAAACCCCTTTACAACCACCAGAATTATTATCAAACCATGCAGCATCTACACCTGTTTTATAAAGTATATCCATGGCATTTTCTTGAAATTCTGAACTCGAATAATCTCTACGCTTGGATATAGAAAACATACAAGGTAAACTTACCGCTGTTGCTGTTCCACATGATGAAAAATTATCAAAAAAGACTACATTATCTTTTTTGGTATAAAAATTGGTATCATTTTTAGTATATCCACCCAAAGAATAATTTGCCGCTCTAGCAGTTTCCCCCACTACCAAAACTAAAAGTTTTTTAGTGTGATTGTTTTCTCTATAAGCATCATTAGCTATAGTTTTAAATTCTGGTTTAGCTTTTACAAAACGAACATAATAGCGATATACGGCATAAAATTGATAAAAAGGAGTATTATACATTCTTATTTCATTATAGTTTCTAAAAAAAGGCAAGAAAGTTTTACTTAAAGGGATTAAAACTACACTAACCACAATCAAACCTGATATTATATTGATAATTTTAATTTTCATATGGGATTTAAAACTACCATAATCAATTTTTACTTTAACAACATAAAAAGCCAACAACAAAGCCAAAACAATAAATAAGATCAATTTTAAATTTAACAAATCCTTTACTTCTTTGATATCTGTTTGAACAACATTTTGTATCATATCAGAGTCTATAAGCACTCCATAAAAACTAATGAAATAAACACTTAAAAAAGATGATATTATAAACAGTATAGAAAAAAATTTAGTAAAAAACTTTATAAAAAGTAAAGAGCAAACCACGTGAACAAGGGCAAAATAGGCCACAATAAAAACAAAAGTTATAAACCAATTTTGATTGTTTTTTTCATACACAAACTCAAATAAATTAAAATTCAATAATACAATCATCAAAGAATTAAAAAAAGTAAACTGAAACCAAGTTAATCTAAGCATATAAATCCCACCTTCAAATTTAAGGTTTTAATTTTATTGAATTTTTTTAAATGGATTGTAGTTTTAAATCTTTTTATGTTATGATTTACACTTTTAATGACAATTTTAAGGAAAATAATGAAACTACTTTCATGGAATGTCAATGGCTTAAGAGCCATTTGTGATAAAAATGCACTTGATTGGATAGCACAAGAAAAGATTGATTTTATAGGTTTTCAAGAAATCAAAGCACATGAAGATAAATTTCCTAAAAAAATTTATGAATATCCTTTTAAACACATGTATTTTAATTCTGCCAAAAGAGCGGGATATTCTGGGGTAATGAGTCTTTGTAATTTTGATAGCGAAGTAAAAAAATGTGAATTTTTTGATGATGAAGAAGGCAGGGTTTTAGAACACCGCTTTAAAAATATCGCACTTTTTAATATCTATTTTCCAAATGGTCAAAAAGATGAAGAGCGTTTAAATTTTAAGATGAAATTTTATGCAGATTTTTTAGTGTATTTAGATAAGCTTTTAAAAGATGGGTTTGAAATTATCATTTGTGGTGATGTTAATACCGCTCATAAAGAAATCGATCTTACCCATCCAAAAGCCAATGCCAATACTTCAGGTTTTTTACCTATAGAAAGAGCTTGGATTGATGATTTGCTAAAACTTGGTTTTATAGATACTTTTAGAGAAATTAATGGCGAAATCAAAGAAAAATACTCGTGGTGGAGCTATAGAATGAAAGCAAGAGAAAGAAATGTGGGTTGGAGGATCGATTATTTTTTCATTTCAAAGGGTTTAAAAGATAAACTTAAAAACGCTTTCATAAGAGATGATATTTTTGGCTCTGATCACGCACCTGTAGGTATAGAAATAGATATTTAATATCCCAAAAATGGGATATTATTTTTTAACAAATTTTTTTGCTTTTTCCCAAAGTCTTACACCGAGCTTTTTAGCTTTTTTAGAATTTAAATCTTTGTATTTTTCACTAGCAATTTTTTCTAATTCAAAAATTTCTTGTTTAAAATGATTTAATTTTCTTTGAGTAAGTTTATTAAAATCATTAATCTTTGGATTTTTCTTAATATCATTTAAAACTAATATTAATTGCTCTCTGCTTTCACCTGCAAGACGTCTAAATTTAGCAAAAAGATTATCAAGCTCATGTTCTAGCAAATTCTCAACTATACTCTTACAAGGATCATTTTGTAGTTGAATCTCTTTTTTTAAAAGAGCAATAAAATCATCTTCTATACCTATTAGTTCTTTGCTTTTTAAACTAACATCTTCTTCAAAATTTGCATAAGTTAATGAAGCTTTAAATTTTTCCATTGCTAAAACAATACCATCTCTTGTGCCTTTAATCACGCCTAAACAAAGATCTTTTGCATAAGCCATAGATTCATTAGCTATTTCAAAAGCGGTATTTAAAATAATACTTGAAATTTTTAAAATTCTTTCTTTTTCAAAATGAGCTTCACAAATAGCATTATATACGAGATTTTTAGCTATTTCACTACTTGTAAGTTCTATATCTTCAGCCTTTTCTAATGTAGTTAAAAAAGCACTTTCAGCGGTTTCTTTTAAAATTCCAAGCATTTCTATATCAAATAAAATAGCATCATTTAAACCACCGCTAAATTCATTACAAAAAGAACATTCTTGTAAAATACTCTCGAATTCAAAAAAATTATCACTGATTTGATTTTTAATCAAATTCTTTTGATTTTCAATCTGTTTGTTTAATAATTCAGCTTCACTAATATACTCATAAAGCGAATTTTGAGCATCTGCGACACTTGCTTTTACGAGAGCCTTAATAACCTTTGAAACATTTTCATCGTCACAAAAATCAAGTTTTTTTAAAATAGTTAAAAATTCAACCAAAAGAGAATTCAAAACTTTTTTTGTTTCATGAGGATTATGTGAAATTTGCTTATATGCAAGATTAAAACTCAAGTCTTCAAGTAAATCACTTGCTTCATCTTTACCGAGATTTGATAAAGAATTTTCAAAAATAATTAAAGTATTTTTCATTTTTCCTTCTTTCTTAAAGTACAAATTTTGCTTTAGCTTTTAATCTATCAAATATATCCAAACGATCTTTTTTGCTATCAACATAAACATTTAATAAATAACTTTGATATTTTCCGCTCGCACTTGAATTCGAATGTTCAAATTTATATTCTCTTTGACCTAAAATTTCTTGAAAAATTTCACTTGCCTTAACATGCACCTCAAAAATCACCTTATAGTCCCAAAAAGTAGGATAATTGATCTGAGGTTCTTTTTTAAGATCGCACAAATTTACCACTTTTGCCTCCTTCTTTGCTTTCAAGCACTATATCCGTAATCCTCATTGATTTATCTACAGCCTTGATCATATCATATATAGTTAAAAGTCCTGTACTAACCCCACTTAAAGCTTCCATTTCAACCCCTGTTTTACCTTCACACTTAACTGTTACAATAAGCTTAAATGCACATTCTTTAACAAATTCCACAATATCAGTTTCAACTTTAGAAAGCATCAAAGGATGGCACATAGGAATAATTTCACTTGTTTTTTTAGCCCCCATTATAGCCGCAACAATAGCTGTTTGAAGAACAGGACCTTTTTTTGCAGTATTGTTTTTAATTACATCAAAAGCTTCTTGACTCATATATATCATACCACTAGCTGTAGCTATTCTTAAAGTAATATTTTTATCGCTTACATCTACCATTTTAGGATGATTTTTTTCATCTAAATGACTTAATTTCATAAATTCACCTTTAAAAAAATTATAAAAATTATAGCAAAACCAAACAAATTTAAGATAAAATAAGCTTTGTATTTTTATTTAAGGAGAAAACAATGGCTTATGAAGATGAAGAAGATTTAAATTATGATGATTATGAAAACGAAGATGAAGAATATCCACAAAATCACCATAAAAATTATAATTACGATGATGATGATTATGAATACGATGATGATAACAATGATGATGATTTTTATGAGATGGATTAAGAATGAGCAAAACCCTTAGCCAAAAAGATATAAAAGTTTTAGGACTTTCATCATTAGGTGGAACTTTAGAATTTTATGATTTTATTATTTTTGTATTTTTTGCAAATTATATTTCAACAAACTTTTTTCCAAAAGATTTAAGTAGTTTTTGGCAAATGTTTAATACTTATGGAGTATTTGCAGCTGGATATTTAGCGCGTCCTTTAGGGGGTGTGATACTGGCACATTTTGGAGATAAATTTGGACGCAAAAGAATGTTTATGATTAGTATTTTGTTAATGGTTATTCCAACTTTTACTCTAGCTTTTATTCCAAATTATGAAAGCATAGGTTTTCTTTGTATTGTGCTTTTAGTTTTTATACGCATTTGCCAAGGTATAGCTATAGGCGGGGAACTCCCTGGAGCTTGGGTTTTTGTATACGAACACGCACCACAAGGTCAAAAAAGAACTTATTTGGGAATTTTAACCGCTTCGGTTGTGGGTGGAATTTTATTAGGTAGTTTAGTTTTTTTAATTATGAATAAAATTTATACCCAAGAAGAACTTCATGAATGGGCTTGGAGAATTCCATTCTTTTTAGGTGGAATTTTTGGGATTATTTCTGCTTATTTGAGAAAATTTTTAAGAGAAACTCCTGTTTTTGAACAAATGAAAAAAGACAAGTCTTTAGAAAAATTTCCTTTAAAAGAAGTGTTTAAAAAAGCTAAAATGGGAATTATTCTTTCCATGATGATTACTTGGGTTTTGACAGGTTGCATTGTTGTAATGATTTTGCTTATGCCTAGCTATATGGCAAAAATACTTCAAATTAACACTTCTATACAAACTTATCTTCAAATAGGTGGAATTTTACTTATTTGCCTAGGGTGTATTATAAGTGGAATTTTAGCGGATAAAATAGGCATTATCAAATCTTGTGTATTTTTTAGTGTTTTTTTTGGAATTGCAAGCTTGCTTTATTTTAATACTCTATATAGACATAATGCTGATTTTAACCTAGTAGCTTGCTTATATTTACTTGTATGTTTTTTTAGCGGAGTGATGAATTTTTGCCCTTTAATAATGAGTGAAGTATTTGATGCAAAAATTAAATTTTCAGGACTTTCTTTTTCATATAATATTGCTTATGCTATAGCTGGAGGTTTAACTCCGCAACTTGCTTTTTTCTTGCATAGTTTTGCCTTAAATAATTTAAGTAATTTTTGGCGTTTTTCTTTGGGAGTTTATGTTTTCTTTTTGGCTATTGTAGCTTTGCTATGTACATTTATTTTTTCTTATCTTAATAATACCCAACGCACATACTCTCAGTGATTTTAATACGCTTTTCAAAAGGAGCTGGGCTAAAAAAATGGCATTTTTCTATATAAATATGCTGATGATAATTTAGCCCTAAAAAATCATAAAATTTTTTTAGATTAACAAATTTAATCCCGCAAATCTCCTTAAGCTCTAAAAGTTTATAAATAGAAGAATTATTTTTTTCCACTAAATGAGAAGGGGCTAATCCAGTAAAAGAACAAAAAGCACTTGCCAATACAAAACCATTTAAACCACTACATTGCCTTAAAGCTTGCTGATGTTTTTCTAAAATGCAATTTCTATGCAAAAATATAATTCTTGTTCCTTGATATCTACCTATTTCTACATTTTTCCAAAATTTATAAGCATTTTTTGAAATTCCAGCAAAACGATGAAATTCAGCGTTTAAAATATAGTGATCTAAAAATTCATTAGGTGGCAAGATTAAACTTTTCATCACTACAATTTAGAGCCTTAAAAAGGCTCTTTAATCTTCTTTGTTTAAATTTTCCTTAGCTTTGCTAGGAAGCTTAGATAAAAGATTGTTTAAATCAAAATTAATTCCTTGAGTTTTTGCCTCTTCAAGTAAAGCAACTGCAGCTTTTACGTTAAATGGAGAAGAACCATCATGCGGAGCAAAAAGATGATCTGTTATTGCTAAAGCATAAGCGGATTTTTTCACTTCTTCACGAGCAGCATGAGGAGTGCGAACAAAACATATGCTTTCAATCAAAACATCATCAAAATTCCAACGATGTAATAAAAATCCCAAAAAAGAAATATGATCTACGCCTAAAAATTCATTCTCCGCTAAAGCAAGATTTTCATTTTTATTTAAAAAAGCTAAAAAATCCTTATCCTTATGATTTTGTATAAGAAAATTTGAAAAAATAACAATTCCAAGCCTTAAAAGCATTGCACAAGGAACTAAAAGATGAGAAAGTTTTTTATCTTCATCATTAAGCCAATTTGTAATAAAAGTTGCCTCTTCATTGCATGTTTTTAAAAAATTTTGAGTATTTAAACCATAAGGTGAAACATCTATTTTAAAACTATCTCTAATGGAATCAGCCGTAACTATATTGATGATATTACCAACGCCTAATAAAGTAATCACTTGATTTATGGTTGTAATTTCCCTTGTAAAACCATAATAAGGAGAATTTGCTAATTGCAAAAGCTTAGCCGTCATCAATGGATCAGTTGAAATGATTTCAGCAACTTTCATGGTTTCTATATTTGAATTAGCCTCGCTCACATATTTTCTTAACTTACTTACAGTATCGGGTAAAGGTGGCAATACTTCAACGCTTTTTAATAAAAGCTCATTCATATCTCCAATCATATTTGATTTATCCTTGAAGTTAGTATTATTATAATTTATGATTATATCTAAATTTTAATTTACTTATTACATTTTTTGTTACTTTAAGATATAATAAAAATTATAAATACTAAAATTTTATATTATTTTTAATTAACTAACAAATTAAAATAATTTTAACGGAGTTTAATCAATGTTTTTTAATTTTAAAAATAAAAGCTCAGCGCAAAAAGAAGAGAGTAAAAAAGTTTTAGAAGCTCTATTTCTTCAAGAAAATGAACTTGAAGAAAAATTAAAAAAAATAAATATCAAGCCAAAGTTAATCATAGGTTTTGTGTCGTATCAACTTAACCTAGCAATCATAGGAAATAAGATTCAAAATTCTATAAATGAACAATGTGATATCATCTTAAGCAGTGCTACTGATTTATTATGCAATCTTGATTCTAACTCAAACATTGAAAACAGCCCTTATAAACAAAATATCCAAGGAATAAGTTTGATGCTTTTTAGCGAAGATATGATAGAAAATCTCTGCACAAATAAAATCAAGCTTTTTAGCAATATAAAAGATTATACAGAAAGAAAAAAACTGATAGAAAAAGAAGTTTTATCTATAAATATACCTTTTGAAGCACACTGCACAAATACTTTGCATTATTTAATTTATGATGGTTTAAGTCAAAGCGAAAGTTCTCTTTTAGAACTTTTATACAAACACAACCCCTATCCTTGTGCTTTAGTAGGAGGTGGATCTAGTGGAAATATGGACTTTAGCGGAACATTTATATTTTATAATGGAGAAATATTAAAAAATCAAGCTTTAAGCATACATGTCCAATTTAAATCTAAATATCGTTTTGATTTAATGAAGTCTCAAAATTTCAATCCTCAAAGCAACATTACCTTTACCATACTTGACGCAAGCTTATATGATAGGACGGTACGTGAATTTATTGATAAAAAAACCTTTCAATCCATCAACGCGGTTGAAGCTTTATGCAATTATTTTAACTGTACTTTTGAAGAACTTAAAAATAAAATGCAAGAATATACTTTTGCTTTAAAAATTGGAGAAGACTATCTTATTTCCCCCATGGAAATCAACCCAGATAAAACATTATTTAGTTATTGTGATATAGAAAGCGCTCAAGAATTAAGCTTGCTTAAAAAAACAAATTTTATTGAAGCCATAAAAAAAGATTACGAAAAATTTTCTTTTAATAAACCAAAACCACTAGGAGCAATTTTTAATGATTGTATCTTAAGAAGACTTCACAACAAAGAACATTTAAATCAAATCCATTTTAATGATTTTCCTATAGTTGGTTTTTCTAGTTTTGGGGAAATTTATGGAGTGGGAATTGCAAAAAGTTTAGTGGCAATATTTTTTTATGAAGTTGAAAATTTTAATGATTTCAAACCTAGATATTTAAAAACTTTCATACAAAAATACAGCGATTTTAAATACTATTATCTTAATATAAGAGCTCAAAAACTAGAAATGACAAATGAGATTAATAAAATAATTTTAAATCAACTCAAACAAAATACATCAGAAATTGATAAAAATACAAGTATATTTAAAGAAATTTTTGAAGAACTTGAAAATATAAGAAGAAGTCTTACAACCATTAGTGAAAGTTTTACCAATTTCACTAACTACCTAGAATACAACCTTTACCAAAGTGAAGAAAAAATGAATTTAGAAAAAGAAGTGCAATCTTCTTTGAAAAATATAGATCAATTAAATAGTATTTTAGATCTTATTTCAGGGATTGCTGAACAAACTAGCCTTTTATCTTTAAATGCAGGTATAGAAGCTGCTAGAGCTGGAAAACTTGGTCGTGGATTTGCAGTTGTAGCTGATGAAGTTAGAAAACTTTCAGAAAATACCCAAATGGGTCTAGGTGAAATGGAAGGAGCCATTAAATTAGTTATTCAGACCATACAATCCATTGCAAAAAGTTCCAATTCTAGTACTCAAGAAATGAATTTTATAAGGGATAAATCCAATGAATTTTCCAAAATCATTTCAAATCTTATAAATTCAGGTAAAGAAATTTCAGATAAATTAAAACAAAGAAGCAATGTCGGCAAAGATTTTGAAAAAAATGTAAATCAACTCAAATGTTATGAAGATGTTCTAGCTAAATTAAATCAATACTAAAAAATTAAGAATTTCAAGAAATCAAAAATCTTGAAATTCTTACACTAAAAAAATTAAAGTGCTTTTTTTACAGCCTCTGCAATTTTTGCAAAAGCAGCAGAATCATTCATAGCTAAATCTGCTAGAATTTTTCTATCAAGTTCAATGCCTGCTTTTTTAAGACCATTGATAAATCTTGAATAACTTAAATCATTAAGCCTACAAGCAGCATTGATACGCACAATCCAAAGACGACGGAAGTCTCTTTTTTTGCGGCGTCTATCACGATAAGCATAGACTAGACTTCTTTCTAATTGTTCTTTTGCTTTTCTAAAATGTTTGCGGCGTCCACTATAAAAACCACGCGCTAATTTTAAAACTTTTTTATGTCTACGGCGTCTAACAACACCTATTTTTACTCTTGCCATTTTTATTTCCTTTCATAAAGTGGCGTCCAAATTTGGAGCTTGCCCTTGAAATTTTATTTCAAAGGGGAGTTTGAATGACTTTTAGTCAAAAACTTAAATTCCTAGCATTTTTTCAACAGCTTTTACATTTGTGCTATGCACATATTTAGCTGTGCGAAGATCACGCATTCTTTTTGCAGGTTTTTTAGTCAAAATATGACTTCTAAAAGCTGAGCCTCTTTTGATTTTATTTTTACCTACTTTGAAGCGTTTAACTGCGCTTTTAACGCTTTTCATCTTTGGCATACGCTTTCCTTATTTAGATAAATTTTTATTTTTCAAATTAAAAGAAAAGCTAAATACTATCAAATTTTTTCTAATTTTTGACTGAATTTAATTTTTAAAAAACTTGGCACACCTTTTGCTTATAAAAAAAATCAGCAATATTTTGGAAAGATTTAAAATGACTATAAATTCGGCAAATCCGTATCAAAATTTAACCTTATCTAATCCTTTACAGAATAGCTCTGCTTTAAATTTGATTAAAGATAGCAAAGCTTTAGAACAAGAAGGAAATGAAAATAGCTTAGAACAATTAAGTTATATTTTTAATAATACCACTTATGCTAGTGAATTTGGATTTAGAATCAATAAAGAAGGTTTTTTTGATAAAGATTTAAATAAAATTGCCAATATACCAGAATCTTATGATATCAATATTAAAAGCGTTAGAAGCATAGCAAAAGAACTCGCGAAACAAGATGAAATTTTAAATTATAATAAAATTGATCTACCTTATCTTTTAAATAGCTATTATAGTTCATTAAAATCTATAAATTCAGAATTTTTACAAGATGATAATGCTTATTTAAGTCGCGATTTTATTTCAAAACTATCATCAGGTTTTTCAACAGATAATGGAGAATTTTTGGGCCAAATTTCAAGAATTTATAACAATCAAGAAGAAATTGATTTAGCATTAAGCAATATTACAAATTTAAATACCTTAATGTTAGATAACAAAATAACTAATTTTCATTTTAATAAAGCCATAGAGAATACTTCTTCTAATGAAATTTTAAAACCTTATTTAACTAAAAACGCAGAAGTATCAAAATCTGGTCTTTTAATGAATTTTATATACCATGATATAAAAACCCAAAATGAAAAAGAATTTAACTTTTTTATGAAACCTATCACTCTAGAACTGAGCTCTCATCAAAATTTACAAAAAATTCTTAAAGGCGAGATGGATATAGAAGATTACATCAAAAAAGAAAATGAAAAAAAGATGAGTTTTGATCTTTATCTTTATGTTAATGGTATAGATAAAAAAACAAGTACTCAAGACAAACTATCTGTATTTTTTCAACAATATATTAACTACCAAAAAGATATGGATTTAAGAGAATTTGCAAATTCAAGCTCAATATTTCAAATTTATATCGATCAAAATCGCAATGATTTTGATACTATTAAAAAACAATATCAAAACCAAGGTCAAGACACACAAAGATTAGAAGAAGTAAATCAACTACGTTCTAGCTCTATAGAAAATTTTCTAGATCGTCGCCAAAAACAAGCAAATATAAATAAAATTCTAAACTCTTATATGTCTGTGATGATTTAAAATAATTTTTATAAAAAATATACAAATTATAAATATTCCAATAATAATAATTTTTATATGAGTAATTAATAAAATTTTAAGTATAATAACATTATAATTCGCTCCCGAAAAAATATAAATATAAAAGCACTCAAAACCATGATTTATAATGAAAAAATTATTTCAATGAATAATGATCTTTTAGATCATCAACATAAAGAACTTTTTGAAATTTCTAAAAAACTCTCTTTAATGAGCCAACGTCATGTTGAAACAAAAGAATTAAAAATTGTCTTAAGAGAGTTGTTGATAATGATTAATAGACATTTTTCAGATGAAGAAGCCTTTATGAGAGAAATAGAATATCCTTATATCAACCATCATACAAGAATTCACAGAAAAATTATCTTAGAAATTGAAGAAATTATCATCAGTGAAGCTAAATTTGTAAATATAATGATTGAAAAGCTAGATCTCGTTGTTCATGATTTTATCTTTAATCATACAGTCAAAGAAGATTCAAAAATAGTAAAGTATTACGAAGAAAAATTTAAGAAATAGTATTTCTCATTTTTACTATATAAAATTCCAAAATATTTCACTTTAAAATTTTACTTTAACATTTTATTTTTGTTATAATTTTTAACCTAATTTTTATAAATTTTTGTTATTATCCGTTTTCGAATAAAGATAAAAAATATCCTAATTAAAGTTAAGGATAAATTAAGGATTTTAAAGTGAAAGTATATTTAGATAACAATGCAACGACGATGCTTGATCCTAATGCTTATGAGTTGATGCTACCTTTTTTAAAGGATATGTATGGAAATCCAAATAGCCTTCATCAATATGGAAGCACAACACATCCTGCTTTAAGAGAAGCTTTGGACAAACTTTATGCAGGGCTTGGAGCAAATGACTTAGATGATATAGTTGTAACATCCTGTGCAACAGAAAGCATTAACTGGGTGCTTAAGGGTGTGTATTTTGATCATATTTTAGATAAGGAACGCAACGAAGTGATTATTTCTAGCGTAGAACACCCTGCTGTTACTGCTGCTGCTTATTTTTTAAAAAATCTTGGAGTAAAAGTCATAGAACTCCCTGTAAATGAAGAAGGGGTTTCTACTGTAGAAGATTTACGTAAAGTGATTAGCGATAAAACAGCACTTGTAAGTGTTATGTGGGCAAATAATGAAACAGGTATGATTTTTGATATTAAAGCGATGGCGGAACTTGCACATGAATTTGGCGCTCTTTTTCATACAGATGCTACTCAAGCAGTAGGTAAAATAAAGGTTAATTTAACTCAAGTAGGAGTTGATTTTGCTTCATTTTCGGCTCATAAATTTCATGGACCAAAGGGTGTGGGTGGACTTTTTATAAAAAAAGGACTTAAACTTACTCCACTTTTACACGGTGGAGAACACATGGGTGGTCGTAGAAGTGGAACTTTAAATGTGCCTTATATAGTGGCTATGGGCGAGGCTTTGCGTATTGCAAATACTATGCTTGATTTTGAAGATTCTCATATACGCCGTTTAAGAGATAAACTAGAAGATCAAATTTTAGCCTTGCCTGATACAACAGTGGTTGGAAAAAGGGAACACCGTGTGCCTAATACAATCTTAGCAAGTATTAAAGGTGTTGAAGGCGAAGCAATGCTTTGGGATTTAAATAAAAATGGTATAGCTGCAAGTACGGGCTCAGCCTGTGCAAGTGAAGCTTTAGAAAGCAATCCTATTATGGAAGCTATCGGTGCGGAGCATGATTTAGCGCATACAGCTTTAAGACTTTCTTTGTCACGTTTTAACACTGAAGAAGAAATTGATTATGCAGCAAAACAAATTAAAAATGCAACACAGAGATTAAGAGCAATTTCTTGTACTTATGCTTATAATCCAAATAATTACAAATAAGGATGAAAAATGGGAAAAAATAGTTTAATTGGTGGATCCATTTGGGATGAGTATTCACAAAAAGTTCAAGATAGAATGAATAATCCTCAACATATGGGAGAATTTAGCGAAGAAGATGCTAAAGCACGCAATGCAAAATTGATCGTAGCTGATTTTGGCGCAGAAAGTTGCGGCGATGCAGTAAGACTTTTTTGGCTTGTAGATGAAAAAACTGATAAAATTATCGATGCAAAATTTAAAAGTTTTGGTTGTGGTACAGCTATAGCAAGTAGTGATACTATGGTAGATCTTTGCATAGGAAAAACTGTAGATGAAGCAGTAAAAATCACAAATTTAGATGTGGAATTTGCTATGCGTGATAATCCAGAAACTCCAGCTGTTCCACCTCAAAAAATGCACTGTTCGGTTATGGCTTATGATGTAATCAAACAAGCAGCAGCTCATTATAAAGGTATAAGTCCTGAAGATTTTGAAGATCAAATTATAGTTTGTGAGTGCGCTAGAGTAAGTCTTGGAACCATTAAAGAAGTGATTAAACTTAATGATTTGCATAGTGTAGAAGAAATCACACAATATACTAAAGCAGGTGCTTTTTGCAAGTCCTGTATCAAACCAGGCGGACATGAAAAAAGAGATTATTACCTTGTAGATATTTTAGCTGAAACCAGAGCCGAGATGGATAGAGAAAAACTCAAAAATACAATGAAAAGTGATGTGGCTTTTGATGAAATGACCGTAGTAGGACAATTAAAAGCAGTTGAAAGTGTTTTAGATGCTGAAATTCGCCCTATGCTTCATAATGATGGTGGAGATTTGGAAGTGATTGATATACAAAAGGCTGAAGGTGCAGCAATTGACGTTTATATTCGTTATCTTGGTGCTTGTAGTGGTTGTTCTAGTGGAAGTGGTGCGACACTTTATGCTATTGAAACGATTTTACAAGAAGAATTAAGTCCAAATATACGCGTTATGCCGGTTTAAAAAATAGCAAGATAAAATCTTGCTATTTTATAGCTTTTGCTTGCAAATCAAGAGGTGGTAAATTTTCTATATAAATACTGCGACTTGGGAAAGCAAAAGTTAAACCATTTTTTTCGATTATACGCATAAACTCAAGCATTAAGCTTTGTCTAGCTTCCCTAAAATCTTTTGCGCCTATTTTTTTGGTATAAAAATAAAGCTCTATATTAATACTACTATCTGCAAATTCGCTTAAAGCCACATAACAAGCATTTTTATAGCCTTCTAAATCGTTAATAGATACAAGATTTTGACGATATTTTGTCGTATGATCACCATATTTTAATGCACTATCCTCATCGTGAGCTACCAAATTACTTGTATCCAAAAATTCTTTCAAATCTTTTACACATTGATCTAATTTTTCAGGAGTAGCATCATAACCAACACCCAAATACATTCTAACATGGCGACCCATGCGTCTTTTACTCCAATTTTTGATATTAGCCCCCATAATAGTTGAATTTGGTAAAAATACGAGACAATTATCAAAAGTTCTAATAGTAGTTTTTCTAAGTCCTATTTCAACTACTGTTCCTTCTATACCTGAAACCTCTACCCAATCTCCTTGATTAAAACTATTATCAAAAAGTAAGAGTATAGAAGCAAAGAAATTTGCAATTATATCTTTCGCTGCTAAAGCAACAGCTAAACCACCAATTCCCAAAGATGCAATAATAGCTGAAATATTAAAACCAAGCTGAGCAAGGATATATAATAAAGCTATGATAATAATAACAAAATATAAAATTTTAATAATTAAATTTACAACTTCTTTTTTTCCACTTTTTTGAGCAAGCTTAGAAACTAGCACCATTCCATAACCATCAAGCATTTTTAAAATAAGCCATGCAATCAAAACCGCATAAATTATGTGGAAAAAATTACTCAAATTAATGCTTAAAGGCGCAGGATAAGTTGCTATAGTAAGACAAATCGAAATAGCATAAACGATGAGAAAAAAACTCACTGGTTTTTTAATATTCTCAATAAAAATAACTTTAATATCATCTACATCATTTTTATTTCTATAAAAAAGCCGAACAAGGAAAAAATATACTATATTTGCAAAAAAACGTCTTAAAGATATAAAAAATACTAAAACCAAAGCAGAAATTACTATTTTTCCGATATTAATAAAACCTACCCCAATTGCCTCATTTATACGATCTATCCAAACTTGAAGCTCGAGTAATGAAAAAATATAATTACTTTCAAGCAAATCTGCATTCGATCGCAAATACTTAAGAATTTCAGAATAAGAATCTAGAGCGTTACCAATATATCTTTCTTTTAGGGTAATTTTTTCCAATTCTTCTGGATTTGTAATTTTACTTTTAAAACTATCTAAATTTACACTAGAAGAATTTTGTAAATTTTCCATTGCCTTATCAACAGTAGCAATTAAATCTTCACTACTTGCTGTATTTTTAAAAAGTTTTTCCACTTCAAACAAAGAAGAATAAAAACTTTCCACAATGTTAAAATAAACTAGATTAAGAGTGGCATCTGTATAAATGTAAGGCTTATTAATATTCTTTTTTTGAACATCTAGTAATTTTTCTTTTGCTTTTAAAAATCTAGTCACTGCCTCTTCATTAATCTTTTGTCCTACTATCATATCGGGTATTTTTGCTAAAATAGTCTTTTTGTCTTTTTCAAATTCACTTAAAATACCATTAAAAGTGCTTGAATTTTCATCATTGTTTTTCTTAAATTCTTTAATTTGATTGTTAAGATCAACATATTTTTCAACTAAAGCATAAATTCCTTCATCTTCTTTACTAATATTCGCATCAATAAATTTAAATTCTTGTGCTCCAAGGTATAAAATAAAAAAACATAAACTAAAAATAATTTTCTTCATTGAACTTTCCTATCCTGTATTAAAGTAAAAATTTTTGCTTTAAAATCATACTCATAAATTTCACCTGTCTCTATAATATAATACCAAGCATGTACTTCTATTTTTCCTTCATCTAAAGCTTCTTGCACGCCTGGATAAGTAAGTATATTTTGCAAAGAATTTACTAAATTTAATTTTTCTGTAAGCCATGAACGCATAGCCAAATCGTCTCTTGCAAAAATCATTACATCTTTTTTTATCGGATCTAACATAGTAAGCCATTTTTTCACGTTAGGAATTTTATTTAACTCTTCATCAGAATAATAAAGAGCATTGCAACCTCCACAATTGCTATGGCCACAAACGACGATATTTTTAATATGCAATGAATTTAAAGCATACTCTATTGCTGAAGTTGTCGCTAAGTAATCTTCCCCAATGCGATAAGGTGGAACTATATTTGCAATATTTCGTATTACAAAAAGCTCACCTGGACCCGTATTGGTGATCAAATTTGGAATTACTCTAGAATCAGAACAACCTATAAAAAGAGTATGGGGATTTTGCTTATTTTTTAGACTTTCAAAAAGTTCTTCATGCTCCTTAAAGTCTTCTTGCATAAACTTAATCGCACCGCTAATAAGATTTTCCATAAAACCAACCTGAAACTAAAATCTTGAAATTATAACAAAATTTCAGCAAAGATTTCATTTAATCATATAGATATTATATAAATTAACTTTTTATTTAGTCTAATATGTTAGATTTCACTCAAGATTTTAAAAAATCTAACAATTTTGCAAGGAGAATTTTATGAGTCTTTATGATAGAGACTACTCAAGATCAAAAGAATTTGAAAATACACGCTCAAGCGAATTAAGTATTTTTATTAAACAAACTTATCAACTTTTTGCTGCTTCATTATTAGCTGCAACAGTAGGTGCGTATGTAGGAATTTTTGCTTTAGCATCATTTTTTATACAATCACAAGTAACTTTTTGGATCCTTTTTGCTGTTGAAATCGGACTTTTATTTGCTTTGCAATGGAAAAAAAGAGAGGCTCCATTAAATCTTGTTTTACTTTTTGGTTTTACTTTCTGCTCAGGTTTAACTCTTACACCTTTGCTTATTTCAGTTTTAGCTCTACCAGCTGGAGGAATTATCATCGCTCAAGCTTTTGCTTTAACAACGGTTGCTTTTGCAGGACTTAGTGTATTTGCTATGAATACAAAAAAAGATTTTACTGTTATGGGCAAAGCTTTATTTATAGTATTAATCGTTATTGTAGCAGCATCTTTACTAAACCTTTTCTTCCAAAGCAGTATAGTTAATCTAGCTATTTCAGCAGTAGCTGCAATATTATTTTCATTTTACATTCTTTATGATACGCAAAATATTATCCGCGGAAATTATGAAACTCCAATCGAAGGTGCAGTAGCACTTTATCTTGATTTTGTTAATCTTTTCGTATCTTTACTTAATATCTTAAGAAGCTTCAATAGCAGATAAATTTTTGTGGGATTTTTCTCACAAAAACTTTTCAAGTTTCAAAACTTTTCAAGTTTTATTTAGCTAAAATAATCATTTAAAAATTAACTTTTAGGAATTTTCAATGATCACTCTTTTAATCATTTTACAATTTATCATCGTTGTAGTTATTTGTATAGCAGTTTTACTTCAAAAAAGTTCAAGTATAGGACTTGGAGCTTATAGTGGAAGCAATGAAAGTTTATTTGGCGCCAAAGGACCAGCTGGATTTTTGGCAAAATTTACCTTTGTTATGGGAATTTTACTTATTGCAAATACTATTGGTCTTGGTTATTTATACAATAAAGCTAGCAAAGACTCTCTAGCAGAGAAAATTAAAGTAGAAAACAACAATACTACTATTCCAAGTGCTCCTATTGTGCCTGCTACCCCAAACACAAATTCTATCGCTCCAAGTGCACCACAACTTCCAAGCGATGTTAATTCAAGTAAATAATTAAAGGAAATGATAATGCTAAGTGAAATTTTTAACAAACAAAAAACCCAAAGTGAAAAATCTTTAGAAGCCTTAAAAAAAGACTTCACCACTTTAAGAACTGGAAAAGTTAATACCCATATTTTAGATCATATTACAGTGGATTATTATGGAACTCAAACTCCTTTAAATCAAGTAGCAACTGTTTTAGCAAGTGATGCTTCAACTATTAGTATTACTCCTTGGGAAAAACCTTTACTAAAAACCATAGAAAGCGCTATTGCAGCTGCAAATATCGGTGTAAATCCAAACAATGACGGCGAAAGTGTAAAATTATTTTTCCCTCCGATGACTAGAGAGCAAAGAGAAGAAAATGTAAAACAAGCTAAAGCTATGGGTGAAAAGGCAAAAGTTTCTATAAGAAATATACGCAAAGATGCCAACGATGCAGTTAAAAAACTAGAAAAAGATAAGGCAATAAGCGAAGATGAAGCAAAAAAAGCTTATGATGAAGTGCAAAAACTTACCGACACCTATACAACAAAAATTGATGAGAGTGTAAAAAGCAAAGAAAGTGAACTTTTAAAGGTTTAACAATGAATTTAGAACAAATTTATAAAGATTGTGGTGCTTATTTAGAAGGGCATTTTTTACTAAGTTCAGGTAAACATTCGCAATTTT
The DNA here is from genome assembly GCF_004379015.1 of Campylobacter sp. US50a. NCBI lineage: Bacteria > Pseudomonadati > Campylobacterota > Epsilonproteobacteria > Campylobacterales > Campylobacteraceae > Campylobacter > Campylobacter sp. US50a. The sequence continues at coordinate 21,530 of NZ_RYYJ01000009.1, forward strand.
ATCTTCAAAGTGCAAAAGTTTTAGAGGATCCAAAATTAGCAGCAAAACTTTGTGATGAACTTGCAAAGATTATTGCAAGCTATAAGATAGAATTTGACAGCATTTGTTCTCCTGCTTTAGGTGGAATTTTAGCAGGTTATGAGCTTGCAAGAGCTTGTAGCAAACGTTTTATCTTCACTGAAAGAGTAAATAAAGAAATGACTTTAAGACGTGGTTTTGAAGTAAAAAAGGGTGAAAAATTTATAATTTGTGAAGATATCATTACTACAGGTGGTAGTGCTTTAGAGAGTGCAAAAATCATTGAAAGTTTAGGTGGCATTGTCGTAGGTTTTGCAGCATTGGCAAATCGTGGTTTTTGTGCAGTAGAAAATTTAAAATCTCCAAGAAAAGATAATGCGAAATTACCTGAAAATTTACCACTCTTTACTCTAGGAAATTTTGAATTTGAAATTTATGATGAAACAAATTGTCCACTTTGTAAAAAAGGGAGTAAAGCTATAAAACCAGGAAGTCGTGGAAATTAAATGAAAACTAAAGCAAAAATTAGCTCTAGATGGCTAAGATTTAGAGCTTTGCTTATAGATATTTTTCTTATTTATGTTCCTATTTTGTATTTATTTTATTTTCTATTAGGCTCTAAAGAAGCTTTTTTAAACAACCATTTTATCACAACTTTATGTACTTTTTTATTTGGTTTGATTCAAGCTATTTTTTTAACAAAAAAGGCACAAAGCCCAGGTCTTAAAGCATATGATTTATATCTTATTGATATAAAAACGGGAAAGAAACTAAGTTTTCTTAGAATTTTACTAAGATATGTGATATTTATTATAAGTTTTGGCTTACTCTTTGGTTTATTTGTCAGTTTTGTAAGAAAAGATCGTTTAAATTTACACGATATTTTAACTCAAAGTTGTATAGCTACTAAAGCATAAAGAAAGGTTAAAAATGCAAAGAAAAAGAATTTACAATCCAAGTTCAAACGAAACCCTAGGAGATCGTAAAGTTTTTGATGGTAACCCACATGGAATTTTAAATTTCACTAAGGCAAAATATACTTGGGCTTTAAAACTTTGGGATTTAATGGAAGCAAATACTTGGTTTCCAAAAGAAGTGGATACAACTAAAGATGCACTTGATTATCGCTGTAATTTAACTGCAGGTGAAAAAAGAATGTATGATTTGGTTTGGAGTCAGCTTATTTCTATGGATAGTTTTCAAACCAATAATTTAGCAGATAATATCAACCCTTATATCACAGCTCCTGAAATCAATGCGGTTTTAGCACGCCAAGCTTATGAAGAGGCAAACCATTCAAAATCTTACGCTGTTATGGTAGAAGCGATTTGCGATAATACAGATTTGATTTATGAAATGGAAAAGCATGATGAAACTTTGCGTGAAAAAAATGACTTTATTTCAAGCATTTATGAAGAATTAGCAGGCGATGTAGATGATAATAAACTTCTTTTGGCTATGGTGGCAAATCAAATTTTAGAAGGAGTATATTTTTATAGTGGTTTTACTGCTATTTACGCACTTGCACGTGCAGGAAAAATGCTAGGTTCAGCACAAATGATCCGCTTTATCCAAAGAGATGAAATCACACATCTTTTATTATTTCAAAATATGATCAATTCAGTACGCAAAGAAAGACCTGATTTGTTCCATGATGAAAATATCAATAAAATTTATGATATGTTTAAAAAAGCTGGAGATCTTGAGATCAAATGGGGTAAATACATCACTCAAAATCAAATCATGGGCTTTACTGATGATATCATAGAAGAATATATCCATTATCTTGTAGATCAAAGATTAAGCGCAATCAATTTAGACAAGCTATACAATGCAAAACATCCTATTAAATGGGTAGATGATTTTTCAAAATTTAACGATCAAAAGAGCAATTTCTTTGAAAGTAAAGTAACGAATTATTCTAAGGGTAGTATAAGCTTTGATGACTTCTAAAACTTCTTTAGCCTTACTTTGTGATTTTTATGAATTTACAATGTCTCAAGGCTATTTCAAAAACAATAAAAAAGATCAAATTTGTTATTTTGATATATTTTTTAGAAAAATTCCAGATTCAGGATCTTTTGCTATTTTTGCAGGTCTTGAAGATATTTTAGACTTTGTTGAAAATTTGAGTTTTGATGCAGAAGATATAGAATTTTTAAGAAAACAAGGTATTTTTGATACAGAATTTTTAGATTTTTTAGCTAACTTTAAATTTAAAGGTGAAATTTATGCTATGCGTGAAGGAGAAGTGATTTTTCCAAACGAACCTTTGCTATGTATTAAAGCTACAACCATAGAAGCACAGCTTTTAGAAACTTTTTTACTTTTAAGTTTAAACCACCAAAGCCTTATTGCTACCAAAACCAATCGTATCGTGCGTGCAGCTAAAAACAGTAAAATTTTAGAATTTGGCTCACGCAGAGCACAAGGAAGTGAAGCGGCCTTAAAAGGGGCAAGAGCAGCTTTTATAGGAGGTTGCATAGGAAGTGCTTGTACTTTAGCAGGAAAAATTTATAATATCCCTATCAATGGAACTATGGCACATTCTTGGGTGCAAATGTTTGAAAATGAACTTGAAGCTTTTAAAGCTTATGTGAAAATTTATCCAAAAAATCCTGTTTTTTTGATTGATACTTATGATTGTCTAAATAGCGGACTTAAAAATGCAATTAAAGTTTTTAAAGAATTTGGTATCCAAGAAGGCGGTGTGAGAATAGATTCTGGAAATTTACTTGAGTTGAGTTTGAAAATCAGACAAGAACTTGATCAAGCAGGACTTCAAAAATGTAAAATCATAGTTTCTAACGCCCTTGATGAATGGAGCATTAAAAAACTCAAAGAACAAAACGCACCTATTGATATCTTTGGTGTAGGCGAAAGATTGATCACTGCTTCAAGCGATCCTATTTTTAGTTGTGTTTATAAACTCGTAGCCTTAGAAGATCAAGGTATAAAACCTAAAATAAAAATCAGTGAAAATAACGAAAAATCAACCCTACCTCATTTTAAAAAACTTTTTAGAGTTTATGATAAAAACACGCAAAAAATCCTTTTTGATGAGCTTTATGTTTTTGACGAAAACCCAAATCAAGATGAAAATTTAGAACGCAAAGAACTTTTAGAATTAGTCTACAAAGAAAAAAGACTTCTTAAAAAGTCATCTTTAAATACTATTCAAGATTATACAAAAGAGCAAATCTCAAAACTCGATGAGAGTTTTTTAGATCTTGATCGTTTTGTGAAATTTGAAGTAAAACTCTCGCCTAAACTTCAAAATATCACTGAAGATCTTTTAAAAACTCGTTTTTAAAATCCACATAATTTAAAGCGGATTGTTTTAGAAAGCTTATTTCTTCATCGTTTAATTCACGCACAAATTTTGCAGGATTTCCAAGTATCAAAGAGCGTGGCGGAAATTTTTTACCCTTTGTTACAACGCTTCCAGCACCCACTATGCTATCTTCTTCTATCAAAGCATTATCCATGACAACAGCATTCATTCCGATTAAAACACGATTTTTTATCACACAAGCATGGATAACGCAATTATGTCCTATGGTTACATCATCTCCTATTATTGTAGGAAAACCAGCATCTTTTAACTTTCCTTTTTCATCAAATTCCCTATGCCAAACATGCACCGTGCTAAGATCTTGAATATTGGTTCTTTTGCCAATTTTTATAAAATTAACATCAGCTCTTAAAACACAATTAAACCAAATGCTACTTTCATCTCCTATTTCTATTTCTCCTATGATTTTAGCGCCCTCTGCAACAAAAACATTTTGACCTAGTTTGGGACTATGATTTTTAAATTTTATAAGCATTTTTTTCCTTTTTATTTAAGTATAGCTAAGTTTAACTCTATTTCAACTTTTTTAGTTACAATTTTTATTTAAATTTATAGGAGAAGTAATGAACGCATTTGAACAAAAAAGATGTCAAAATATGGCTGAAGAAATTGCACAAAAAGTTTTTATCAATGAAGAGCTTTTTAATGCTTTTTGTCAAATTCCGCGTGAAATTTTTTCTCCTTTAAAAGCCCATGCTTATCGCCTTGATGCTTTGCCTTTGGCAAATTCTCAATGGATTAGTTCACCTTTAACTGTAGCTAAAATGACTATGGCTTTAGATTTTAAAAATGCTGATAGTATTTTAGAGATAGGTTGTGGAAGCGGCTATCAAGCTGCGATTTTAAGCAAAGTCATAAGGCGTGTTTTTACCATAGAACGCATAGAAAATTTAGCCAAAAAAGCCGCTCAAACTTTCAGAGAATTAGAACTTTTTAATATCAATGTAAAATTTGATGATGGACAAAATGGCTGGAAAAATTATGCTCCTTATGATAGAATTTTATTTTCTGCTTATGCGACACAAATTCCTGAAATTTTACTCGATCAATTAAGCGATGGCGGGATTTTAGTCGCTCCTATTTTACACAATGGCAAACAATTCATCACACGCCTTAGAAAAAATGGCACAAATTTACAAAAAGAAATTTTAGAAGAATGTTTATTTGTGCCTATAGTAGATGGAAAAGAATAAACTTTTTTTACAAAATTTATTAAAAACTCTTTAGAGCCTTTCTTAACTTTTCACTCATTTCATCAATATGTTCTTTTTGCAAAATCAAAGGAGGTAAAAATCTCAAATCATTCTCCCCGCAACTTATCAGCAAAAGTGCATTTTCTTGGCATTTTTGAATGACCTTGGACACTTTTACACTTTTATCAAGACTCAGCCCTTGCATAAACCCTAAGCCTTTGCGTTTTTTACAAAAATCAAATTCTTTGATCAACTCATCTAAACTTTGCTCTAAATAAGGCGTGAGTTTATTGACATTTTCTAAAATTTTTTCTTCTTTAAAAATTTCAAAAACCGCATCCACTCCTGCACAAACCAAAGGATTTCCCCCATAAGTGCTACCATGATCGCCTGCTTCTAAAGAATTGTTTGCTACTTTTTGATTTATTACAAAAGCACCCACACTAAGCCCACAACCTAAAGCCTTAGCTGAAGTCATGATATCAGGCAAAATTTGTGCGTGCTCATAGGCAAAAAATTTTCCACTTCTACCCATACCACATTGAATTTCATCAGCGATTAATAATATATCTTTTTCATCGCAAAGCTTTCTTAAGGCTTTGTAAAAATCTTTATTTGCAGGATTTATCCCACCTTCTCCTTGTACGCTTTCTAAGATAATGGCACAAGTTTTTTCATTTACCAGTTTTTCAACGCTTGAAATATCATTATATTTTGCAAATTTAACCCCTGAAATTAAAGGTTTAAAAGGCTTTTGATATTTTTCATTAGCAGTAAGCGATAAAGCCCCTAAAGTACGCCCATGAAAAGAATGCTTAAAAGCGATAAATTGTCCACCCTTAATACCTTTGTTAAAGGCGTATTTTCTAGCTGTTTTCATCGCTCCTTCTATACTTTCTGTACCAGAATTTGTAAAAAAAACACGCTCTAAAGCACTAGCTTTGGCTAAATTTTTAGCTGCAGCGGCTATGTTTTCATTATAATATAAATTGCTAGTATGTAAAAGTTTATCCACTTGAGCTTTGATTTTAGCATTAAATTTAGCATGATTATATCCTAAAGCACAAACGCCTATACCACTTGAAAAATCAAGATATTTTTTAGCCTTATCATCAAAAAGATAAACCCCTTGCCCTTTTTCTAAAACTATATCAAAACGCTTATAAGTAGGGATAATATGACTTTGTTCTTTATAATCCATTTTCATCCTTTAACCCACCAAAGTGCCTATACCTTCATCGGTAAAAAACTCAAGCAACAAAGAATGCTTCACGCGTCCATCTAAAATATGCACCTTTTTAACTCCATTTTCACAAGCATCAATGCAAGATTTTAATTTTACATGCATACCACCTTCTATTTTAGGAGCTAAAATTTTAGCCTGTTCAAGACTGATTTTAGAAATTAAAGAATTTTTATCATTAAAATCCTCATAAAGCCCTGCAGTATCCGTTAAAAAAGCAAGTTTTTCAGCCCTTAAAGCTTTAGCAATCGCACAAGCTGCGTCATCAGCGTTGATATTATAAGTATTAAAATCCTCATCCATACCAATAGGAGCAATGATAGGTAAAAAATCTTTTTCCAAAAGCTCTTCTAAAATTTTCGAATTTACCTTTTGTATCGTGCCAACAAAAGCTAAATTTACATCTTTTTTCACACATTCTAAAAGTGCACCATCTTTACCACAAAGCCCTATGGCTTTAACTCCTAAATTTTGTAAACTATGGACTAAATTTTTATTGATATGATTTAAAACCATACTGGCTACTTCAGTAGTGGCTTTATCACTAACCCTAAGACCGTTTTTAAACTCACTCTTTACGCCTAATTTTTCACACATAGCAGAAATATCTTTTCCTCCACCATGTACGATGATAGGCTTTAAACCCACGAGTTTTAAAAGAGCTATATCTTGCATCACGCAATGCTTTAGCTCTTCATTTTCCATAGCTGATCCACCGTATTTTATAAGTATAATCTTGGAATTAAACTTGCGTATATAAGGCAAAGCTTCGATTAAGACATTAGCTTTTTCTAAATATTTTTGCATGATCATTCCTTAAGCATTAAAGCTAGTTTGATTATACTCATTTAAAGAAAGATCGTAATAATTCGCATCTTCTCTTAAAGTAAAACCATAATGTTTCCAAAACTCATTGCCCAAATCATTCTTTTTAAAAGCGATTAAGGCGATTTTATTGATCTTTTGAGCTTTTAAAGCCTCAAGACAAAATTTCGTCATCTCGTGTGCTATACCCTTTTTTCTATGATCTTTATGTACACATACATGATAAAATCCCCCTGTACGTCCATCATGCCCGCAAAGTATACTTCCTACAATTTCTTCATCAATCACTGCTACAACGCTAAGATTTGGGTTTCTATCTAAAAAATTTTCTATATTTTCTTTGCTATCATCAATACTTCTTATCCCAAAGCCTTTTATCTCGCACCAAAGCTTATAAACGACTTCATAATCGCTTTTTTGCATAGCTCGTATTAACATTTTTATCCTTTACAAATTTGCAAAGAATTTAAGTCCTTCATCTTCATCAAAATCAAACATTAAATTCATATTTTGAACAGCTTGTCCTGCTGCACCTTTGATTAAATTATCAATAGCACCAAGCACAATAACACGCCTTGTGCGTTGATCTATACTAACATTGATATCCGCAAAATTGCTTGATTTAACCCACCGAGTCTGCGGAAACGACTGCGGCGGTAAAAGCCTTATAAATTTATTATTTTGATAGTATTTTGTATAAATATCGCGTATATCTTGTTCTTGCAAATTCTCTTTTAAATTTGCATAAGCACTGATTAAAATTCCTCTTTGCATAGGTACAAGATGAGGGGTAAATTGTAAAGTGATTTTCTCTTTGGCTGCATAGCTTAAATGTTCTTCAATTTCAGGAGTATGACGGTGTGAAGCCAAACCATAAGCTTTGATATTTTCATTAACTTCACAAAAAAGATTTTCCACCTTTGCACTTCTTCCTGCTCCACTTACTCCACTTTTTGCATCAATAATAACTGAGTTAAAATCGATAATTCTTTCTTTAAAAAGCGGATAAAGACTTAAGATCGAACAAGTGGTATAACAACCTGGATTTGCCACTAAACTTGCTTTTTTTATCTCTTCTTTATAAAGCTCGCAAAGTCCATAAACTGCATTTTGCAAAAGCTCTTGATTAGGATGAGTGAATTTATACCAAAGCTCATAATCTTTAGGATTTTTAAGACGAAAATCTGCACTTAAATCAATGATTTTCATCTTTTTTAACAAATTCTCATTTAAAAGCTTAGCGCTAAATTCATGCGGAGTAGCCAAAAACAAAAGATCAAGTTCAAGTTCATCTAAATTTTTATTTTCAAAACATAAATTTAAAGGGGTATTAGGATAAAGATCTTGATAATTTTGTCCCACGCTAGAACTCGAACCTAAATAAGAAATTTCAACTTTGGGATGATTAAGCAAAATGCGTACAAGCTCATTACCTGCATAACCACTCGCTCCTAAAATCCCAACTTTTATTTTCATCTTTATCCTTTAAATGTAAAAGGAAGTATTATAAACAAAAAAAGTTAAAAATTTTAACTATTATTCTCTTCAACCTTATCTTTATTGCTCGAAAATCAAAACATCTGAAAAAATAAAATTAATTTAATCATCCAAAATAAAAAATAATTTTAGCAACAAGAATTTAATTTTTAACTAAAATATAAAGTTGTTCATGAAGATGGATATTACGATTTTTAAGATTGCGAGAAGCTCTAAAAGTATTATATTTTTGTTCTAAAATCCGACATTTTCCAAGAGTACTTAAACGCTTTAAAAAAATTTCTTTTTTTACAAAACCTTCACAATTATAAGAAAGTAAAATCACTCTTGCTTTTAAATCATTAATGAGTTCAAGTAAAGCGTCTTGGGCAAATTTTGACTTATTAAAAGTACTACGATTCCAATCTTTTGGAATGCCACTGATTTTAGAAATTTCTTCAGGTTTTTTATAATTTGCGATTAAATTTAACATAAAATAATTAGAACTATAAGGATGTTGATTATAAGGAGGATCAAGATAAACCACATCAAAAAAATCAAGTTCTTTTGCAAGCATGCTTGCATCCTTTTGCATCACTTCAAATTCACAAGAAAAATTTGAAAAAATAGGCATTTTAAGCTCTATTTCTCCTTTAATGCGTTTAAGTGCATTTTGTCCTTCGCCACCAAATTTTCCGATACCATCCTTACCCTTATAAAAACCTTTAAAAACTCCACTAGTATTTGAATGCACACTAGCTTCATAAATTAAAGGGGCTATAAAGAAATGTCTCAATTCTTTTGGAATTTCATTTTCAATTCTTTGTCTCATAGTATCAAGATATAAAGCATTTTTAAAAGTATAAAAAACCCTTTCATTTTTTTTAATATCATCATCATCTTTTGGAGCATAAAGCTCACTGATAAAACCTTTTTGAAAACCTAAATTTTGGATTAAATTTTTATAATACTTTTTTATATTTTGAAGCAAATCTTTGTCTTTATTAGCAAGATAACACTCATTGATGAGTTTTGAATAATCTTCTAAATCATTGGCTAAAATATAATTTGAGTGTGCTTTTGCAAAACGACTTACAACACCTGAGCCACTAAATATATCACAAAAACTAAATTTATCTTTACCAAGTTCTTTTTTAGCCACCTTAAAGCCCTTATTTAAAAAACTTAAAAGTGCTCTTTTATTTCCAAGATAAGTTATAATTTGCTCTTTTAAAAAAGAAGGATTTTCTTTCAAAATTTAAAACCTTTAAAAGCTTTATCCACAAAAATGGATTAAGCTTTTTTTGGAGTTACAAGCATATTTACATAACGACCTTCAAAATTTGGCTCTTTGTCACGATTAGCTTCATTTTCTATCATAGTCCAAATTTTTTCAAGCAAAGCTACACCTGCTTCAGGAGTTGCCATTTCACGTCCTTTTAAGAACACACGAAATCTCACATGCTTACCTTGTTCTAAAAATTCTAAAGCATGTTTTACCTTGTAGTTAATATCATTTTGAGCAATTTTTACAGAAAGTTTGATTTCTTTTATATCAATCACTTTTTGTTTTTTCTTTGCTTCTTTTTGTTTTTTCTCTTGTTGATAACGGAATTTACCATAGTCCATGATCTTGCAAACAGGTGGCTTAGCATCTGCAGCTATCATTACAAGATCAAGTCCTAAACGATTTGCAATTTCTAAAGCTTCATCACTACTAATAATACCATAAACCTTGCCATCATCGCCAACACATCTGATTTCATCCGCTCTTATTTCTTCATTGAGCAATACTTCTTTTTCTTTACTCAAAAGTGTACCTCACTCATTTTCTCCTTAACTAATTTAATAAATTCATCCAAGCTAAGATTTTTTTGTTCTTTAGCTCTTCTATCTCTTAAAGCAACGCTACGCTTTGCCACCTCATCATCGCCTAAAACTAAAATCATAGGTAATTTTTGTTTTTCAGCGATACGAATTTTCTTACTTAAACTCTCATTTTTTTCATACACCTCGCTATCAATATTAAGCTCTAATAATTCTTTTTGAATTTCTTTTGCGTAAGCAATATGTGCTTCGCCTATTGGCACTATACCCACCGCAGTTGGTGCGATAAAAAATGGAAACTCACCCGCACAATGCTCGGTTAAAATTCCTATAAATCTTTCAAAAGAACCTAAAATCGCACGATGCAACATTACAGGTTGTTTTTTTTCATTATCACTATCAGTGTATTCAAGTTTAAAACGACTTGGCAGGTTAAAATCTACTTGTATGGTTCCGCATTGCCACTTTCTTTTTAAAGCATCGGTGATTTTAATATCGATCTTTGGACCATAAAAAGCCCCACCACCTTCGTCAATACCGTATTTTAAACCTTGTTCATCTAAAGCTTCTTTTAAAGCCTTAGTTGCTACTTCCCAAATTTCATCATTACCTATGGCTTTTTCAGGCTTAGTTGAAATTTCCATCTCATAGCTAAAATCAAATAATTTCATCAAATTATCCACAAAAGCTAAAATTTCTAAAACCTGCTCTTTAATCTGACTTGGCATACAAAAAATATGTGCATCATCTTGAGTGAATTCTCTCACTCTAAAAAGTCCGTGCAAAACCCCACTTTTTTCATGACGATGCACCACGCCATATTCAAAAAATTTCAAAGGCAAATCACGATAACTTCTTACATCACTTTGATAAATTTTAATATGCCCCACACAGTTCATAGGCTTAATGCCATATTCTTGTTCATCAATTTGTGTAAAATACATATTTTCTTTATAGTTTGCATAATGTCCACTGATTTTCCATGCATCTGCTTTTAAAAGCTCAGGCCCACGCACAGGCTCATAACCACGCAAACGATGGATCTTATAAAGCATATGTTCAAGTTTAGATCTAAGTCTTGCACCATTACTTAACCAAATAGGAAGACCTCCTCCGATCTCATCATCAAAAGTAAAAAGCTTAAGCTCTGTTCCAAGCTTTCTATGATCGCGTTTTTTAGCTTCTTCGATAATGGTTAAATACTCTTTTAAACTTTCCTTATCTGCAAAAGCAGTCCCATAAATTCGAGTAAGCATTTCTCTTTTTTCATCACCACCCAAATACGCTCCTGCAACACGAGTGAGTTTAAAAAAGCGTAAAAATTTCGTATTTGGCACATGAGGACCACGACACAAATCTTCAAATTCACCTTGTTTATAAATACTTACAGCTCCATCAGGAATACGCAATAAAACTTCTTGTTTTAAATCATCATTTTGAAATTTAGCCAAAGCTTCGCTTTTTGTGATTTCATATTTTGAAATTTCAATCTTTGCTTCAGCAAGTTCTTTCATCTTTTTTTCAATTTTTACTAAATCTTCTTCGCCGATCTTACTTTCTACACGAAAATCATAATAAAATCCATCTTCTATAACAGGACCAACGAAAAATTTAGCTTCAGGATACAAGCTCTTAATCGCCTGCGCCATTAAGTGTGCACAAGAATGGCGGATTACTTCTAAACTTTCTTTAGAATTATCAAAATAAATTTCTTTTAAATTTGTATCTTTCACACTTTGAGAGTCAATTATTGTCTCATTGTCCAAATACGCAATAACTTCTTTTTCCATATTTTTAACCCTTTGTCGCTCACTTACCCTGTGAGTGTTTATAAAGTTCTAATTTTAACTTTCTAAGACTTAATTATTTTTGAAATTCAGCTTATTTTTAAAAAAATCTTAGAATAAATTTAATATTTATTTATAGCTTAAATTCACTTCCAGCATTTAAAATCCCACTATAATACAAATAAAAGAAAACAAATCCTAAAATAATACGATAAATTCCAAAAGGGATAAAGTCGAATTTAGAAATAAATTTTAAGAAAAATTTTATAACTAAAACTGCAACAATAAAAGCAGTGATAAAACCTATGCCTAAAGGAATTAAAGAATTTGCGTTACTCAGTAATTCAGGCTCTTTATAAATACTATAAGCTGTAGCGATAATCATCGTTGGAATGGCAAGCAAAAAACTAAACTCAGCCGCAACTTTTCTATTAAATCCTAGCAAAAGTCCACCAATAATACTTGCTCCACTTCTTGAAGTTCCAGGAATTATGGCTAAAGATTGAAAAATACCTATACAAAAAGCTTGTTTAAAGCTTATTTCTTCTAAAGAATTGATACGATATTGTTTATTTTTGTGCGCAAGTTCTATAAGAATAAGCACAACACCACCAAAAATGAGCATTCCAACCACAACCCAACCATTAAATAAAGCATTTAAGTATTTTGCCACAAAAAGCCCTATAACTCCAGTAGGAAAAAATCCCGCTGCAAGTTTTAACCAAATATCAAGCCCTTGAAATAATTTACGCCAAAATACAAAAATTACCGCCAAAATAGAACCAAGCTGGATAATAATCAAAAAACTTTTCCAAAACTCATCTATATCAATACCTAAAATAGTCGTACCTAAAATCATATGTCCTGTTGAAGAAACAGGTAAAAACTCAGTCAGACCTTCTATAATTCCAAGTATTAAAGCATATAAATTTTCCATTTTAATCCTTGAATGATAATTGCAAAAGAAAAATTATATCAGAATGGATTAAATGGGGTTTTAACCCCAAAAATTAAGCATCTTTTTTAACAATACGCTTAATGAAATATAATACAACTCCCACAAAAAAGATAAGTGCTAAAAGCTCGCTATCATGAAAATTTGTTAAATTTAAAGCTAAAGGATTTTCACTACCACCCATGCTTACTGAAAATACAGTAATTCCTGCGATAATTACCCCAAAAATACTTTCACCCACTATAAGCCCTGAAGCAAAAAGCGTGCCTCTTTGCTCACAACTTGCAAGTTTTTCTTCTTTATGAGAATTTTTTGCATATTTTTTAGTTAAGTATTGCATTACAATATATTTTAAAATTCCGCCTATAACTAAAGGTATATTTACAGCAGGTGGAAGGTAAATACCTATTCCAACGGCTAAAGGTGGCAAAGACATCTTCTGTGTTCTTCTTAAAATTTTATCTATAATAATCATTAAAATTCCTACAAATACACCAAAAGCCATATAACTCCACTCTATATTGTGATGAAAAATTCCTTGAGCGATAGTACTCATTAAATTCGCTTGCGGTGCTGCTAAAGCCGATGAAGCATCCATACCTTCTCTTGGCATTGCTCCAACAAAACCATAGGCTTGATAAAGCAAATTTAAAACAGGAACTATAGCCAAAGCACCAAAAATACAGCCTACAAGTAAAGCAACTTGTTGCTTCCAAGGAGTAGCTCCGACTAAATGCCCTGTCTTTAAATCTTGTAAATTATCATTCGAAATAGCAGCTGTAGCCAAAATAACACTAGTAGTAAAAATAGCTAATGCTACTGCAAATTTAGAAAGCATAGGATCTTGAAAAAGTTCCACACCTAAAACCAAAAAAACAATAGAAGAAATAATAACACCAATAAGTCCGATTCCAGAAATAGGACTAGAAGAAGATCCTACAAGTCCTGCCATATATCCGCAAGCTGCTGCAACAAAAAAACCTATTAAAACAGAAACTAAAGTTCCAACAAATGAAAATAGCATTTGATAATAAATACTTAAGTTAGCATCTTCAACAAAACTATAAAAAGTAATAAATAAACCCACAACCATTAAAACAAAAAGTATAAAAATACTTTTTAAAGAAAGGTCTATATTTGTTCTTTCATTTTTTTCTTGATTAGTAATTTTAACATTTTTAACAATTTCTTTAATACCTTCAATAACGGGTTTTAAAAGTTCTATTAAAGTCCAAAGCGCTGCTATAGCAATAGCTCCTGTTCCTATAAGCCTTACTTTAGAACTCCATACACTAGAAGCTAAATCTACGACATTTTTTGCACTATCGAATTCAAAATTTGAAAGATAAGGAGTAAAAATACCCCAAGCTAAAAACATACCTACAAAAAGAGCTATAGCACCTGCTAAACCAACTAAATAACCCGCTCCTAAAAGTGCCAAAGAATATCCCATAGAAAAACCAAAAACCATTTTATTCCAAATAAAAGCAAAATTACTCTCACTTGCAGCGAGTTTAAAACCATTGCTTAATAAACTAAAAATAGCAGCTATAAAAGAGCCTAATGCTATTTCTTTAATACCTTGTTTTCCTTTTTTATTGCTCTGATCTTTATTGGCTACTTTTAAAATTTCAGCTGCGGCTCTACCCTCAGGATAAGCAAGTTTGCTTTCAACCACCATAGCCCTTCTTAATGGTATAGTAAAAAGCACTCCAAGTCCGCCACCACAAAGACATATCATAAAAGTTTGCCAAAGTGGAAATTCACTCCAATACCCACACATAAAAAGCCCTGGGATAACAAAAATAACTGATGATAAAGTTCCTGCTGCTGAAGCTTGAGTTTGAACCATATTATTTTCTAAAATATTTGAAGTCTTAAAAAGACTCAAAACCGCCATGGAGATGACCACAGCTGGAATTGATGATGAAAAAGTAAGTCCCACTTTTAACCCCAAATATACATTTGAAGCTGTAAAAATAATAGTTAAAATGCTTCCCAAAATCAAACCCCTTAAGGTAAGTTCTGGTAAATTTTGTTTTTTGTACATCATTTCTCCGTTTTAAAATTTACTTTCAACTTAAAAAATATTCTTATAAGTTTAAATTTATAATTTTTCTCTAAAGCAAAATAAAATAATACAAAAAAACGCTTATATTTTTATAAATTTTTGACTCAAAAATATCATAAAACAATGAACCAATCATTGAAAAATCAAAAGTTCTTTTATTTTAATTATATTATCCCAGCTACCTCAGCAAAAATCAAGCAAATAATACTTATACCCCATATATAAAAAAAGCTTCTTTTGATATGATCTTTAATATTAACCTCTGCTAAACCACAACCTAGCAAAGTTGCAGGCACAACAGGAGAAATAAATGTCGCACAATTTCTTGCTATCACCATGATAATAGCTATAGTCAAAGGTTCAGCGCCAAAAGCCTTAGTTACACTCAAAACTATAGGCATCACTCCATAAAAATAAGAATCTGTACAAAAAATAATTGCCATTGGAACAGCCAATACCCCTACCATCAAAGGAATATAAGCACCTAAATAATCTGGAACAAAATTTAAAATCAAAACACCCATTTTCTCCATAATACCACTTTTATCAAATACGCCTATTAATATCCCAGCACCAATTAAAGTAATATACATAAGCATTGCACCAGCACTTGCACGATCTAAAACTTTTTTAGCTATTTTTAAATTAGGATAATTAAGCGGTAAAATTATTGCAAGTCCTATCATAAAGCAAATATAACTAGGAAAAATACCACTAATTAAAAGCCCAATAACCCCAATAGCTACAAGTAAATTTAACCAAAACCATTTTTCATTATGGTGTTCGCTTTTTTCTATATTTAAATTTATTCCCGACAAGTTACCTGCGCCTGCACCTCTTTTTATTTCTATCTTAGCAATCCAAATTGCCAAAAGAAGGGATAATACCAAACCTACAATCTGAATAGGTATAATATGGTGCCAAAGCAAATTTGCATCCATTCCTATATTAGTAGCCGCTCTTAAAGTAGGACCACCCCAAGGAATAACATTCATAACCCCCATAGCCGAAGTAATAATCAATAACATTGAAGTCTTTCTTATACCTAAACGCTCATAAATAGGTAATAATGCAGGTATTACAATAAGAAAAGTAGAAGCACCTGAACCATCTAAATGTACAGTAGCAGCAATAAAAACAGTAAGAATGCAAACTTGATATACATTAGCTTTCATTTTTGATAAAAATGCATTTAAAATTTTAGTAAAAAAACCACTTGCATTTAAAACACTAAAAAAGAGTATAGAAAAAACAAACAAAGCTGCCGTATCCGTTACGCTTTTGACTCCATCTTTAATAAAAGCAACCAATGTTTTAATATCAAAAACACCTCCTTTAACCCCTAAAGCTGCACCCACGCCAAAACCAAGCTGTTCAAGAATAAGTAAAATACAAGCTACACTAATACTTACACTTATAAAAGCTAATGCCGGAGTAGTATAATCTTTTAGCAAAAGCCAAACTATCAATCCTAATGAGAAAAAACCCAATAAAGCTAAAAAAATTTCCATATCCTATCCTTTTGTATCATTTTTATTCGATAATAAAATAGGATATTTTAAGTCCAACTTATATGTGTTTAAATTTATAGCTTTTTGGAAAAAATATATTTTTTAATGTAACCATTTTAAACAAGAATAAAAAAATAATTTTTAATTATTTTTGATAAAGTATTCACTCTTTTAAATTTACAACTAGAAGTAACGATAGTCAAAATATAATAAGTTGCATAATATTATCAAAACTAAAAAGTCAAAATTTTAACTTCACATTCACTTCACTTAAAAAGTTTATAATGTTATCACTTTACATTGAAGGAGAAATAATTATGAAAAAAAGTATTTTATTCGCATCAGCACTTTTAGCTAGCTCAATGCTTTTTGCAGATAGTCTAAAACTTGAAGGTACTATTGCACAAATTTATGATAACAATAAAACCTTGCTTATTGACTCTATTTATGGCGGACAAATGGCTATAAAAGTTCTACCAAATACCGAAATAGAAATGGATGATTGTGGTATTTTTGGAACAGATAAAGATGGAACTTTTAAAGATTTAAAGGTTGGAAATTTTTTAGAAAGTAAAATTTCTTATGGAACACCTGCTACGCCAAATACTCAGGCTATTCCAGTAGCTAGAAAAATTGAAATTCAATGTTATAAAAAAGCTTATTAATATAAATCCCTTAACAAGGGATTTATAAAAATCATTCTTTACTAAACTACTTCATCACCCTTAAATAAAAATTTAAACTCTTTTTTAACAAGCAATTTATAAAATAACACTTATATTTTCATCTAAGGCAAATAATGAAAAAATGGATTTTTATTGTTTTTTGTTTTATATTAGGTTTTATTATTCATATATTTTATATAGGATACACTAACGAACTTTTATTTAATAAATTTATTAAAAACAGCAATCCTGATTATACAATTACAGATATTTACTTCAAAAAAGGTTTTTTAACCTCTAAAGGAAGCTTTACTTTAAATCACTCTCATACACAGCTTTCAATCAAAATCAACCTTAAATTTAATAATTATTTTTTCTTAGATAAAATTATAAAAGGAAATTTTACAAATCCTTTTGATTTTTTAGATGAAGTGTTAAAAAACAATAAATTAGGAACTTTTACTCTCAAATTACACGATAACAACTCTAAAATATTTCTAAATATTAAAGATATAAATTTAAGCAATGAAGGCGGAGATACCATAATAAACGGCGGATATATTGAAGCTTTAATGAATAAAAATTTAGAAATTAAAAACATTAAAATACATTTTGATATGATTGATTTTTCTCAATTTTATACTAAATTTATATTGCAAAATTTAAATTACGAACAATTTTTTAACAATCCTGTACAATTTTATGAGTTAAATTTATTTAGCGATAGCCAACAAGAGATCAACTTTGATTATCTTGTGCTAGACAACAATAAAATCAATTCTTTTTATAGTAAAAACCAAGTAAATTTTAATGAAGAAAATTCAGCAATAAACTTAAACATACAAGGAAAATCCAATGAAATTGATATTGATCTTAAATCTTTATTGGGTCAGAATTTGAATTTTGACAAAACAAAATTTAATATAACCATAAATAAATTTCTTAACTCAAATTTCAATATCTCTCATTTTATTCAAAAAAATCTTGATCTAGAAATACAAAATTTAATTCTTGAAAAAAATAAACAAAATATCAGTCTACAAGGCAATTTAAATATTAACAACTCTTATCAAGCAAAATTACAAGTTATCAGTTCAGATGAGCCTGATGAAATTTTTCCTTGGACAAAAGATTATGGAGGTTTAAATCAATATTTTTTAAAAGAAAATAATAACTTTTTTCTAAATTTATCTTATGATAGCTTAGCCAATCCTCAACTAAAAATTAATGGTAGTGAATTTTCAAATATGGATTTAAATTAATGAGCCTAGCTTTGACCTTTCGCCCTGAAAATTTTGATGATATTTTAGGACAATATGAGCTTATAGAAATTTTCAAAAAATTTACTGCTTTACAAAAACTTCCTCATAGTATTTTTTTTGGAACGGCAGGTTCTGGAAAAACAACTTTTGCTAGAGTTGTAGCCAAAGAATTTGGCTTAGATTTTTATGAATTTGATGGAGGAAATTTTAAACTCGAAGAACTAAGAAAAATTTTAGATAATTATAAAAATAGTCTTTATAAACCTTTAATTTTTATTGATGAAATTCACCGCCTTAGCAAAACCCAACAAGAAATGCTTTTAATTCCTATGGAAAATTACCGTTTAATTTTAATCGGCGCAAGCACTGAAAATCCCTATTTTGTTTTAAGTTCTGGTATAAGAAGCCGTTCCATGCTTTTTGAATTTAAATCTTTAGGGGCAAAGGAACTTGAAACTTTACTCTTGCGTGTACAAGAAAAAATGAAATTTAATATTGATAAAGAAGCTAAAGATTTTCTACTTAAAAGTGCTGATGCAAGAGCTATGCTAAATTTGCTTGAATTTGTCTTGGTTTTAGATGAAAAACATATCAGTCTTGAAAATCTTAAAAAACTTCGCAACACCATAAATAGTGAGGGTGTTAGCTCAAAAGATACACATTATATCTTAGCAAGTGCAATGATAAAAAGTTTACGTGGAAGTGACGTTGATGCAGCTATTTATTATCTTGCAAGACTTATTGATGCAGGAGAAAGTGCGGATTTTATCGCTAGGCGTTTGGTGATTTTTTCAAGTGAAGATGTCGGAAATGCCGATCCAAATGCTTTAAATTTAGCAGTTTCGACTCTGGAAGCTGTTAAAAATATAGGTTATCCTGAAGCAAGAATTATCCTAGCCCAATGCGTAGTTTATTTAGCAAGCACAATCAAATCCAATGCAAGCTACAAAGCTATCAATGAAGCTTTAAACTATGTAAAAAATAATGAAGCTTTAGAAATACCTAATTATCTTAACAACAATCATCAAGAAAAACAAGACTATCTTTATCCACATGATTTTGGTGGCTGGGTAGAGCAAAAATATCTTAGTAAAAATTTAAAATTTTATCATAGCAAGGGCTTAGGAGAAGAAGCAAAATTGTTAGATAATTTATATAAATTAAAAAATTATAAAGCTTAATTTTATTATTTAAAATTTACAAAATAAATGCTAAAATCAATATTTTATTTTCAAGGAAAAAGATGATTAAAATAGGAATTTATGGCGCTAAAGGACGCATGGGAAAACAAATTGAAGAATGTTTAAAAAGCGAAACGCAAGCACAAATTTCGATACTTTATGATAAGGGTGGAAATTTAGAAGAGCTTTTTGAAAAAAGCGATGTGATTATTGATTTTTCTTCCCCAAGTGGAACTCATGAGCTTTTAAATTATGCAAGAACTATGCCTAAACCTTTGGTAATAGGTACAACAGGACTTGATGAGAAAATTTTACATTTGATGCAAAGTGCTAGTGAAGTGATGCCGATTTTTTATGCGACCAATATGTCTTTAGGTGTTGCGGTTTTAAACTATCTTGCTAGTAAAGCCAGTCAAATGCTAAGAAATTTTGATATAGAAATTTTAGAAATGCATCATCGCCATAAAAAAGATGCACCAAGTGGTACAGCTATGACTTTAGCCCAAAGTGTAGCAAAAGCTAGAAATTTAGAACTTGAAAAAGTAAGAGTAAGTGGAAGAGATGGCATTATAGGTGAAAGAAGCAAAGATGAAATTTCTGTGATGAGTTTAAGGGGTGGCGATATAGTAGGACGCCATACAGTAGGTTTTTATGAAGATGGGGAATTTTTAGAACTTAATCATACCGCTACTTCAAGGGCGACTTTTGCTAAAGGTGCGATTAAAATCGCTATTTGGCTTAGTAAGCAAGAAGCAAAAATGTATTCAATCAATGATTTTTTAGGAATTTAAAATGTGTGCAGTTGTAGGAGTTATCAATTCAAAAAATGCTAGCACTTATGCGTATTATGCGCTTTTTGCTATGCAACACCGTGGGCAAGAAGCAAGTGGTATTAGTGTAAGCAATGGTAAAAATATTAAGACTATTAAAGCTAAAGGTGAAGTGAGTCAAATTTTTAATCCTGATAATCTAAAAACTTTAGAAGGTGAAATCGCTATAGGGCATAATCGCTATTCTACAGCAGGAAATTCAAGTTTAAATGATGCTCAGCCCATAGCAGCTACTTCGGTTTTAGGTGATATTGCTTTAGCGCATAATGGAAATTTAGTTAATAAAGAAGAAGTAAGATCAAGACTTATTCAAGATGGGGCTATTTTTCAAACCAATATGGATACAGAAAATGTTGTCCATCTTATCGCAAGAAGTAAGCAAGAAAGCTTAAAAGATAGATTTATTGAGAGTTTAAAAGAATGTATAGGGGCTTATTGTTTTGTTTTAGCAAGCAAAGATAAACTTTATGTTGTAAGAGATCCTCATGGAGTACGTCCTTTATCTTTAGGACGTTTAAAAGATGGAGGCTATATAGTTGCTAGTGAAACTTGTGCTTTTGATCTTATAGAGGCTGAATTTATTCGTGATGTTAAACCAGGGGAAATGCTTATTTTTACTCAGGGAAATGATAAATTTGAAAGTATAGAACTTTTTTCTCAAACTCCTAGAATTTGTGCTTTTGAATACATTTATTTTGCTAGACCTGATAGCATAGTAGAAGGTAAAAGCGTGTATGAAGTGCGTAAAAAAATGGGCGAAGCTTTAGCTAAAAAATTTGTTTATAAAGCAGACTTTGTCGTGCCTGTGCCAGATAGTGGAGTAAGTGCAGCTATAGGTTTTGCGCAATATTTACAAATCCCTCTTGAAATGGCAATAGTAAGAAATCATTATGTAGGAAGAACCTTTATAGAGCCAACTCAAGAGCTTAGAAATTTAAAAGTAAAACTAAAGCTTAACCCTATGCGTAAAGTTTTAGAAGGCAAAGAAATTGTAGTCATTGATGATAGCTTGGTGCGTGGCACTACTTCTAAAAAAATAATTTCTTTACTGCGTGCTGCAGGAGCGAGCAAAATCCATCTTGCTATAGCTTGTCCTGAGATCAAATTTCCTGATACTTATGGCATAGATACTCCAACTTTTGAAGAACTTATCAGTGCAAATAAAAATGCTGAAGAAGTGCGTGAATATGTAGAAGCTGATACGCTAAGTTTTTTAAGCATAGAAGAATTAACCCAAAGCATAGGCGATGAAAGGAAATATTCTTTAATCAGTTTTGATGGAGATTATTTTATTAAATAATTTTATTTTAAATTAGGATTAGGCAAGGTTGCACTTGCACTTCCTACATTTATATTTTGAGTTGGTGGCAAAGGAGTATTTGGTGTATCAATTTGACTTAAAAGCTCTAAAGTTTGATTAAATTCGAAGCTTTCTTCAGGATTTTGTCCTAAGAATTTTTGCATAAATTCTTTTTTAGAAATAGCTTCATCAAGTTCTTTATCACTTCCTTTCTGATAAGCACCGATGCGAAGCAATACTTCATTTTCTTTTAAAAGCGAGTTTAAACGCTTAAATTTTCTTGCCCAAAGTTTATGTTCAGGACTTATAATGTCACTCATCACCCTTGAAGCAGAGTTTTGTATATTAATAGGAGGATAAATTCCAAAGTCTGTTAATTCACGGCTTAAAACAATGTGTCCATCTAAGATAGAACGACTTTGATCGGCGATTGGATCGCTCATATCATCACCATCCACTAAAACGGTAAAAAAGGCTGTTATAGTGCCTTTACCTTCTTCTTTACCCGTTCTTTCCATGAGTTGAGGCAAAAGACTTAAAACACTTGGCGGATAACCTTTGGTTGTAGGAGGCTCTCCAAGAGCTAGTCCAATTTCTCTTTGTGCCATAGCAAAACGCGTTACACTATCCATGATAAAAAGTACATCTTTGCCCTGTTCTTTAAAGTATTCTGCCACACTCATTGCGCAAAAAGCACCGTATTTACGCATCAAAGCACTATCATCACTTGTAGCAACAATAATCACTGTATCATCGAGCTTTCCGCCTAAATTTTTTTGTATAAATTCAGGAATTTCACGCCCCCTTTCTCCTATGAGCGCCACTACCTTTATAGGAGCTTTGGAATTTTTAACTATCATTCCCATAAGAGTGGATTTTCCTACCCCGCTTCCTGCAAAAATACCAAGTTTTTGCCCTACACCACAAGTTAAAAGTGCGTCTATGGTTTTAACACCCACGGGAAAAACTTCTTCTATAAGCCCTCTTTTCATCGCATCAATAGGTGCACGCATTATAGGCATATATTTACTTACTTCTATAGCTCCTTTACCATCTTTTGGACGCATAAAAGGATCTACTACTCTGCCTAAAAGTTCATCGCTAACGCCTATTTGCATACCTGCATCACTTATGAAAGCACGATCGCCTATTTTAAAACCTTCTATAAAAGAAAAAGGGCTTAAATAGCTAAATTGTTCTTTGATTTCTACGACCATAGCTAGAGTGTTTAAATTTTCATTTTCATTAGAAACTAGCTTTACTATATCTCCAACCCCTGTTTTAAGCCCACGAATTTCTATACTCGTAGCAGAAATTTTTGTAATCTCTCCAAAGATAGCACTTAAATTTTCTTTACCAAGTTTGGAGCGTAGTTTTTCAAGATTCATTAAAATCTTACCTGTTTAGCAGAGTTTATGAGAGAAAAAAATTCCTCTCTGGTTTTTTCATTTTTCAAGAAAATTCCACGCAAAGCTGAAGTTGTAGTGGTGGAATTAGCTTTTTGCACTCCACGCATTTCAACACACATATGTCTTGCTTCTATGACTACACCCACACCTTTTGCATCGACATTTTCCATTAAAGCTTGTGCGATTTGTTCGGTAAGTTGTTCTTGAATTTGAAGTCTTCTTGCAAACACCTCTACAAGGCGTGGAATTTTGCTTAAACCTACTACTTTTTTATTAGGGATATAGGCTACATGAGCACGCCCAAAAAAAGGTAAAAGATGATGTTCGCAAAGACTATAAAATTCTATATCACGCACTAAAACCATTTCATTATTAGAGCTTTCAAATAAAGCGTCATTTAAAATTTCTTTGACATTTTGCGTATAACCACTAGTAAGAAATTCATAAGCTTTAAAAACACGATTTGGTGTTTTAATCAGTCCTTCACGATTTGGATTTTCTCCTATAATTTCAAGCATAGTTTTAACACAATCTTCAAATTTTTTTTGCAAATTTTTCTCCAAAAATATTTTTATATTTTAATAATAATGTAATATTGCAATTTTATCATAAATTACTTTAAAATTTTATGCAAGCAATAAGGAAAAATTTGCTATCATTGAAAGCAAATTTTATTTTATAAGGAAAAAAACTATGGAAGTAAAGGCAAAGCAACTAGATTCTGTTAATGCGACTGCTAGTGTAAAAATTCCTTCAGGAATGATCAAAAGTGAAGTAGAAAATTTAGCAAAAAAAGCTTCTAAAAGTGTAAAAATGGATGGGTTTAGACCAGGAAAAGTTCCTGTAAGTGCTGTACTTAAAAGATATGAAAGAGAACTCACTCAAGACGCGGAACAAAATCTTTTTAAATCTGCTGTAAATAGTGCTTTACAAGAACTTAAAAAAGAAAGTAAAGAGCTTGTAGGTGAGCCATATTTTGAAAAATTTGATCGTAAAGATGGAGAAATTATTGCTGAGTTAATACTTTCTTTTAAACCTGAAATCAAACTTGAGGGTTATGAAAAACTCATTCCTGAATACCAAACTCCAAAAGTAGGTAAAAAAGAAATTGATGAGAAAAAAGATGAACTTTTAAAGCGTTTTGCTACTCCTGAAGCTATAAAAACAAAAAGAGCTTTAAAAGAAGGTGATTTTGCAAAATTTGATTTTGAAGGTTTTGTAGATGATAAAGCTTTTGAAGGTGGTAAAGCTGAAAATTATGTTTTAGAAATTGGTTCTAAGCAATTTATTCCAGGTTTTGAAGATGGTATGGTAGGAATGAAAATAGGTGAAGAAAAAGATATCAAAGTAACTTTCCCTAAAGAATACGGTGCAGCGCATTTAGCGGGTAAAGATGCCGTATTTAAAGTAAAACTACATGAAATTCAAGAGCTTAAAATTCCAGAACTTGATGAAGAAATGCTTAAAAAACTTTTACCAGGAGAAGAAAAAGCTAGTGTTGAAGTTTTAGATGAAAAATTAAAAGAGCAAATCAAAAATGAAAAGCTTTTTAAACTTGTAAATGACGAATTAAAAGGTAAATTTGCAGATACTTTGATTGAAAAATATAATTTTGATTTACCTAAAGGCATAGTAGAACAAGAAACTGATATGCAAATGCGTGCAGCTTTTAATACTTTTAGTGAAAAAGAAATCGAAGAGCTTAAAGCAAGTAAAGAAAAATACCAAGAAAAACGTGATTCTTTTAAAGAAGAAGCGCAAAAAAGTGTAAAACTTACTTTTATTATTGATGAGCTTGCAAAATTGCGTAAGATTGAAGTAAATGATCAAGAATTGATTCAAGCGATTTATTTTGAAGCATATCGCTATGGTATGAATCCAAAAGAGCATTTAGAAAACTATAAAAAACAAGGAGCTTTACCTGCTGTGAAAATGGCTTTAATTGAAGAAAAACTTTTTAATGATATTTTTATGCCAAAAACAGAAAAATCGGAAAAAGCGAGCAAAAAAGAGAAAGAAGATAAATAATGTTTATTCCTTATGTTATTGAAAAATCCAGTCGTGGTGAAAGAAGTTATGACATTTATTCACGCCTTTTAAAAGATAGAATTATTATGCTAAGTGGCGAAATTCATGATGAACTTGCTGCTTCTATCGTAGCACAACTTCTTTTTTTAGAAGCTGAAGATCCTACAAAAGATATTTATCTTTATATTAATTCTCCAGGTGGTGTCATTACAAGTGGTTTTAGTATTTATGATACTATGAACTATATCAAACCTGATGTTTGTACGATTTGCATAGGACAAGCTGCTTCTATGGGAGCATTTTTGCTTAGTTGTGGCGCAGAAGGAAAGCGTTTTGCTTTGCCTAATTCACGCATTATGATTCATCAACCTTTAGGTGGAGCTAGAGGTCAAGCCACAGATATTGAAATTCAAGCTAAAGAAATTTTAAGACTTAAAACTATACTTAATGATATTTTGGCAAAAAATACTAAGCAAAAAGTTACAAAAATAGCAAAAGATACAGAAAGAGATTTTTTCATGTCAGCACAAGAAGCTAAAGAATATGGACTGATTGATAAGGTTTTGGAAAAAAGTTTTAAATGATTTCTTTGGAGATCATTTAAAACAAAGGTTTTTTAATGGTTAGAAAAATTATCACTTATCCTAATCCTAGACTTTTTTTAAACTCTGAAATTGTAAATAAATTTGATGCAGAACTTCACACCTTGCTTGATGATATGTATGAAACTATGATAGCAAGTAATGGAGTAGGTTTAGCAGCTATTCAAGTGGATATTCCTTTGCGTGCTTTACTTGTGAATATTTTTGATGAAAATGATGAACAAAAAAAAGAAGATTTGCTAGAGATTATTAATCCTGAAATTATTCCTTTAGATGAAGAAATGATCACTTGCACAGAAGGGTGTTTGAGTGTGCCAGATTTTTTCGAAGAAGTAAAACGCTATAATCATATCTTACTTAAATATCAAGATCGCTTTGGAGAATTTAAAGAACTTGAAGCAAAAGGTTTTTTAGCTGTGGCCATTCAACACGAAAATGATCATTTAAATGGACATTTATTTATAGAAAAAATTTCTTTTGCTAAGCGTCAAAAATTCGATAAAGAATTTAAGAAAAAGAAGAAAAATCATAAAAAAGAGAAATGAAAAAACTAAAGTGCATAAGCTTTCATGAAGGCTTAGACATTATAGAGGTAGAATCCACTTTT
Source organism: Campylobacter sp. US50a (assembly GCF_004379015.1). Lineage (NCBI taxonomy): Bacteria > Pseudomonadati > Campylobacterota > Epsilonproteobacteria > Campylobacterales > Campylobacteraceae > Campylobacter > Campylobacter sp. US50a. The sequence goes on from NZ_RYYJ01000009.1 coordinate 47,675, forward strand.
ACAAGAGGTTTGCCAAATTTAAGCATAGTAGGACTTGCAAGTGTAGCGATTAAGGAAAGTATCGAACGCATCAAAGCCACGCTTTTAAGTTGTGATTTTGCTTTTCCTGCTAAAAAAATTACTATCAATCTTAGTCCTTCAGGCATCCCAAAAAAGGGATCTCATTTTGATTTGGCCATTGCTTTATTAATCCTTTTGCAAAATGAAGAATTAGATGACTTTTTTGTAGTAGGAGAATTAGGACTTGATGGAAGTATTAAAAGCACTAACGAGCTTTTTTCTTTGCTTTTGTTTCTCTCTGCTAAAATTAAAAAAGCTAAAATCGTTGTTCCAAAAAGCATAGCTCAAAAAGCTTCCATGATACCAAATTTGGAGGTTTATGGACTTGAAAATTTAAATGAAGCAATAGAGTTTTTTAAAGAAAAAAATTATGAAAATTTTCACTTCTCGCACAATCATCCTTTATTTACAAACCCTTTGCAAATAGAAAATGAAATTTTTTTACAAAATATGGATTTTAAACTTGATTTTAAAGACATCAAAGGGCAGGAAAAAGCTAAAAGAGCTTGTATGATAGCTGCTTTAGGTATGCACAATATCTTATTTGAAGGAAGTCCAGGAAGTGGTAAAAGTATGTGTGCTAAACGCCTTGTTTATATCATGCCTCCTCAAAGTTTAAGTGAAATTTTAATGCAAAATGCTTATATGTCTTTAGATTCAAAAGATTGTGAATTTACTAAAATTCGTGCTTTTCGTCATCCTCATCATACTTCTACAAGAGCAAGTATTTTTGGCGGAGGAACAAAAAATGCTAGAATTGGAGAAGTCGCACTTGCAAATGGTGGAGTATTGTTTTTTGATGAATTTCCACATTTTAACAAGCAAATCATAGAGAGTTTAAGAGAGCCTTTAGAGGATCATAAAATTCATATTTCAAGAGTAAATTCTAAAATCACTTATGAAACAAAATTTAGCTTTATAGCTGCCCAAAATCCTTGTCCTTGCGGAAATTTATTTTCTAAAAATCTTTCTTGTGTTTGTAGTGAAAATGAGATTAAAAAATACAAAAATCACATTTCAGCTCCTATTATGGATAGGATTGATCTTTATGTAGCTATGGATGAGATCAGCAAGGATGATAAAACGAGTATAAGTTCTAAAGAAATGAGTGAAAAAATTTTACAAGCTTTTATTTTTGGTAAAAAACGGGGGCAAAAAGAATTTAATGGGAAATTAAAAGATGAAGATTTAAGTCGTTTTTGTGTATTGGAAAAAGATGCCAAAGATACACTAGATTTAGCAATTTCACGTTATAATCTTTCTTTGCGATCACTCAATAAAATTTTAAAAGTTTCAAGAAGTATAGCGGATTTAGAACAAAGTCTTAATATTAACAAAACCCATATTTTAGAAGCTTTAAGCTTTAGAGCAAGGAATTAAAATGGAAAATAAAAGTATAGCTATCTTTATAGATGCAGAAAATATCCCTGCAAAATACGCTAAAAGTATTTTTGATATCGCTTCAGATTATGGAGAGGTTATCATTAAACGCATTTATGGAGATTGGACTCAAAAAAATATACAAGGTTGGAGAGAGCAAATTGCTGAATATTCTTTAATTGCTATGCAACAATTTAATTTTGCAGCCAACAAAAACTCAAGCGATATGTATTTAATCACTGAAATCATGTCCATATTTTATGAAAAAAACATAGATATTTTTGTTATTGTTTCAAGCGATAGCGATTATACTTCACTCATTCAAAAATTAAGAGAAAATAAAAAACAGGTTATAGGAATGGGGCTTGAAAAATCTATAAAATCCTATGTAAATGCCTTTAGTGAATTTTTTTATTTAGATAAAGATGAGAGTAAAAAAGAAGATATTTTAAGTAAGGATTATTTAAGAGCTTTAATCAATATCACCGAACAGCTCATCGATGAAAAGGGGCGTGCCGAATACGCACTAATACGCACTAATATGAACCGCAAATACTCGGATTTTCATCCGCAAAATTATGGTTTTAAGAATTTTCGTGCTTTGATCCAGAAATTTTTACCTAAAATGAAAAAATTTGAAGAAGAAAGAGAAAAAAATATATATTTTTTGGTGAAAAAAGATTATGAAAGCTATTATTGATAATATAAACATTTTAGAACAAAATGCTATAAATAAAGGCTTAGATGAGCTTATTTTAATGGAAAATGCGGGATTAAATTTAGCCAAACTAATTAAAAAAGAAGCTAAAAAAATCTGCATTCAACGCAAGATTAAAAAAGTAAAAATACTTTTTTTATTAGGTGGGGGTAACAACGCTTCAGATGGCTTGGTGGCTTTAAGAAATTTAAAACACGCTAAAGCTTATAAAGTAGGCTTTAAAGAAAATACGCTTTTTAAAAAACAAGAGCAAATTTTACAAAATTATGCTTTTAAATTTTGTAAAAAAGAACCTGATTTTAAAAAATTTCATATTATCATTGATTGTATTTTAGGCACAGGCTTAAATCGTTGCTTAGATGAAAAAACAAGTTTAATAATTCAAAAAGTTAATCAAAGCAAGGCTTTAAAAATAGCTTGTGATATGCCTACAAATTTGGGATTTTATCCTTGTTTTAAAGCTAATATTACACTTTGCATGGGAGCCTTAAAGGAAATTTTACTTGAAGATTTTGCTAAGGAATTTGTAGGAAGGATTAAAATAGCCAATTTAGGCATTAGCTCTAAGAAATTTTACCCTAATTCTCAAGTTTTTTTGCTTGAAAAAAAAGATTTAAAAACTATAGATAGAAAAATCAACGCTAATAAAGGAAATTTTGGCCATATTTATATAGTTGCCAATGCAAGCGCTGGAACTTTAGCAGGACTTGGAGCCTTAAATTTTGGAGCAGGTCTTGTTTCTTTAGTAGCACAAAAAAGCTTCTCGCCCCTTTTGATATTAAAAGAAAAAATTGAAAATAATGCAAGTGCTATTGCTTTAGGTATGGGGCTTGAAAATTTGGATTTTCTAAAAGATGAAATTTTGCAAAACACTCCTTTGATCTTGGATGCAAACTGCTTTTTAAGTGAAGCTTTGCTTTGGTATTTAAACAGAAAAGATGTCGTTATAACCCCTCATCCAAAAGAATTTATAAGACTTTATAAAATATGCTTTGATGAGGATTTAAATATAGAAACATTGCAAAAAAATCGCTTTTTCTACGCTAGAAAATTTTCACAAAATTATGATTGTGTTCTTGTTTTAAAAGGAGCAAATCCTATTATTGCACAAAAAGAAAAATTATTTGTTGTAAATTTAGGAAATCAAGCCTTAGCTAAAGGTGGGAGTGGAGATGTTTTAAGTGGAATGATTGCTGCGCATTTAGGTTTTGGTTTTAGTGCTTTAGAAGCAGCAAAAAATGCTACTTTAGCCCATGGACTTGTTGCAAAGAAATATAAATTTAATAAAAATAGCTTTGATGCTTTAAAACTTATCAAAGGATTAAAATGCTTGTAAAATTAGCTGTACTTTTTAGTGGAAATGGAAGTAATTTAGAAAATATTTTAGAAAAACTTCATAAAAAAACTATAGGAGAAAATACCTATGAAGTAGTACTTTGCCTTTGCAATAAAAAAGATGCTTTTGGTATACAAAGGGCAAAAAAATTTGGTCTTGATACTGTGATTGTTGATCATAAGGCTTATAATACTCGTGAAGAATTTGATACGATTTTAGTACAAAAAATCAAAGAAAGTGGAGCAAATCTTACTGTATTAGCAGGTTTTATGAGAATTTTAAGTCCTGTTTTTACAAAAAATATTAAAGCGATCAACCTTCATCCTTCTTTATTGCCACTTTTTAAAGGAGCACATGCGATTAAAGAAAGCTATGAAAGTGATATGAAAGTGGCTGGCGTGAGTGTGCATTGGGTCAATGAAGAACTTGATGGTGGAATGATTATAGCTCAAAAAGCTTTTGAAAAAAGAAATTTGAGTTTTGAAGAATTTGAAGAAAAAATTCATAGCCTAGAACATGAAATTTTACCCTTAAGTGTGATTGAAATTTTTTCTTAAAGAATTAAAGGTATTTGCTTTAAAACTATAAAATATCGCTTTAAAAAAATTTTAAAATTTTCAAGGAAATTTATGTTTGAATGGATATTTAGTATTGATGCTTGGATTACTTTAGCTACTTTAAGTGCTCTTGAAATTGTACTAGGGATAGATAATATCATTTTTTTAGCTATTTTAGTAAGTAAACTACCCCCTGAACATCGTGATAAAGGACGTATCTTAGGTTTAGCTTTTGCAATGATTACAAGAATTTTACTTCTTTTGTCTCTTTTTTGGGTGATGAAACTTGTAACACCTTTGTTTAGTGTATTGGGCAATGAAATTTCAGGTAGAGATCTAGTTCTTTTACTAGGTGGGCTTTTCTTGATTGTAAAGTCTATTAAAGAAATTAAAGAGCAAATTTCTCATCAAGAAGAAAGCCAAAGTCATTTTAAAGCAAGCAATAAACTTTGGATAGTTGTAGCTGAAATTGCTGTGATTGATATAGTATTTTCACTTGATAGTGTTATTACCGCGGTAGGAATTGCTCAAGATGTAACCATCATGATTATCGCTGTTATTATCGCAGTAGCTGTGATGCTTTTTGCTTCTAAACCTATAGCAGATTTTGTTGAAAAATATCCAAGCATTAAAATTTTAGCCTTAGCTTTTTTGGTGCTAATAGGCGTAGTTTTAGTTGCTGAAAGTTTTGATATTCATATTGATAAGGCATATATTTATACTGCTATGGCTTTTGCTTTAGTGGTGCAAATTTTAAATATTTTAGATCAAAGAAAGGAAAAAAATGGCTAAAGACGCTAATGGAACAGAACTTAACGCAGGTGATAGCGTGAGTGTAATAAAAGATCTTAAGGTTAAAGGTGCAAGTACAACTTTAAAACGTGGAACTACTATAAAAAATATTAAGCTCACTTCTAAAGAAAATGAAATTGAAGCTAGAGTAGATAAATTTGGCGTTATTGTTTTAAAAACTGAATTTTTAAAGAAAATCTAGGCAAAAAATGTGCGAATCTTACTTGTTTTAAGAGGGAATTATTACGCAGGACAAGAAGAATTTATCAAAAATAATAAACTTCAAAATTATACACTTGATTTAAATGCTTTGCGTCTTTTATCAGGAAGCGTTAAAAATATAGTCAGTGAATATAAAATTTTAAATGTTAAAAATGATGAAGATTTGAGTAAAATTTTACTTAAACTTCTAGAAATGCGTATGCAAAAAGGTGAGTTTTGCATCATAAACGCTTACAATGAAACATTAAAAATTTACAAAGACTTAGCTAAACAATATCGCTATAAAATGTATGTTATTGTTTTTGATAGCTCTTTAAAACAATGTCAAGAAAAAAATCTTTTAGAAGCTAAAAAAAATGGATATATCATCCCTTATGCTCTTTTGGAAAAAACTCAAGATTTGCTCAAAAAAAATCCAAAAAAATACCCAATTTTAGACTCGAGCGATTGGAAAAAATGTCTTTACCAAATGCCAAATTTAAGTAAATATAAAAAAATTCATCATATAGGAGATTTACAAGGTTGTTATAGTGTTTTAAAAGAATACATTAAAACAATCAAAGAAGATGAATTTTATATATTTTTGGGAGATTATATCAACAGAGGTATAGAAAATGGCAAAGTAATAAAATTTCTTTTAAAAATTTGCGAAAAAGAAAATGTATGCTTATTAGAAGGAAATCACGAAAGACATCTTATAAAATGGGCTAATGGAGAATTGTCAAATTCCAAAGAATTTAATGAAAATACTTTAAAGGATTTTAGAAAAGAAAAACTTACTCCAAGAGATGCTAGAAAACTCTATCCTCATCTAAAAGAATGTTTATACTACAAATTCCAAAATAAATTCATATTTTGTTCACATGGAGGAGTAAATTTTATACCCTCCAAACCTGAAAAAATAAGTTTTATACCAAGCCATGATTTTATTTATGGTGTAGGTGGATATGAAGACAGTCAAAAAGTGGCAAATCAATTTTGTAATTTCACCTCGGACAATCTTTATCAAATCTTTGGACACAGAAATAAAGAAAAACTTCCTATGAAAATAGCCAAAAGAGTATTTTTATGCGAGGGTAAAATAGATGATGGTGGATATTTACGCGTAGTTACACTAGATAAAAAAGGTTTTGAGTGTATTGAAATTAAAAACCAAATTTACAAAAAGAAATAAGCCTAAAGAGGCTTATTCTTCATCTTTATTTGTTTTTTTAACTACCTTAACACGCTCTATAGAATTCCCATCCATTTTTTTAACTTCATAGTAACAAAGTTCATCTTCAATGCGATCTCCTACTATAGGCAAGCGTCCTAAAAGATTAAATACATATCCACCTATAGTAACCTGTTCTAAATCCTCATCATAGTTTATTACAAGCATTTCTTCAACAGTTTCTATATCGCATCGTCCTTGAAATTCATAAATATTTTCAGCAAGTTTTTTATAGCTGTCTTCTTCATGCTCGCTTTTAATTTCGCCAATAATTTCTTCCATGATATCTTCCATGGTTAAAATTCCAGCAGTTCCACCATACTCATCAACTACTAATGCAGTATGAGAGCGTTCTTTATTCATCATTACAAGTACTTTTGAAATGCTGATATTTTCAGGAACCAAAATCAAAGGTTTAACAAAAGTATCTAAATTTTGACTTTTATGGCTTAATTCATTTTGTATTATATCTCGTATGTGTATCATCCCTAAAATAGTATCTTTAGAACCGTCAATATAAGGAAAGCGAGTATGTTTATGTTCACAAATGATTTGCATATTTTCTTCGTAACTTTTTTGTTTATTTAGACAAATCATATCTTTTCTAGGAGTCATAATCTCTTTAGCAACAGTATCTGAAAAATCAACAGCATTGCGTATGATCTCTGTTTCAAATTCATCTAAAACTCCACCTTTTTGACTCTCACTTGCTATGATTTTAATTTCTTCTTCGCTATGAGTTAGTTCGCTTTCTTTAGCAGGTTTTATTCCAAAAAGTTTCAAACTTATAGCTGCTAAAAAATCGAAAATTTTAATACAAGGCAAAAAGAGTATCCAAAACCAATGAAGCGGTCTAGCTATAAATAAAACCGCTTTATCCGCAACTGCAATAGCTATACTTTTTGGCACAAGTTCTCCTAAAACCACATGTAAAAGAGTAATAATGCTAAAAGCAATAATAAAAGCTATAGTATGGATAATAACAGTGCTAAAACCAAGATTAATAAGCGGAATTTCTAGCATTTTTGCAATAGCGGGTTCACCTATCCAACCAAGAGCTAGAGAACTTAAAGTGATTCCTAATTGACAAGCACTAAGATAAGTATCAAGTCTTGAAGTAACCTCCAAAGCTTTCTTAGCACCAGCTTTTTTTTCTTTTACCATCTCTTCAAGCTTGGAACGACGTACTTTAACAATACTAAATTCAGACAAAACAAAAAAACCATTTAAAAACACTAGAGCAAGTGCAACAACAACCATAAGTATAGAATATCCTGCATCAAAAGATGCTGTAGAAGTTTGGTTTAAATCCAAAACCTGACTGGGGTCCAATGAAGCTCCTTAAGAAATAAAATATTATTAAACCTTATTATACACAATTAAAAGTAAAATTTTTGCTTAAAGACTCTTTTAATTAAACTTTAATTTTTGTTATAGTTTAATTAAAATTATGAAAATACTAAAAATTTTAATTATTTTTTGTGCCCTATTAACCTTAGCTATCGTTTATGCTCCACAACCTATAACTCCTTTACTTTCTAGTTATTTTAATGTGAGTTTGCATCAAATTTCTTGGGTGATTAGTATCACACTCATTCCTTTGGCTGTAGCTCCTTTAATTTATGGATATTTGCTTGAAATTTTTTCTTTAAAAAAAATTCTTATTTTTTCTTTGTTTATGTGTGCATTTTTTGGAATCATCGGAAATTTAAGCAATAATTTTTATTTTTTTCTTTTCTTTAGATTTTTACAAGCTCTTTGCATACCTGCTATACTTACAGCACTTCTTACCTTACTTAGTCGTTTAGAAAATGAAAATATACAAAAAAATATAGCAATTTATGTAGGTGCTACAACTTTTGGAGGTTTTGTCGGTAGAGTGTTTGGGAGCTTTTTAAGTGATCTTTTTTCTTGGCATTTTGCTTTAAATTTTTTTGCTATTTTAATGCTTTGTTCTGGTTTTTTGTTTTTATTTTTTAAAGAACACTGCACCAATTTAAATACGCAAATTTCACTAAAAGATTTTTTACCTTTTATCAAAGAGGTTAAATTTATAGTGATTTTATCCTGTGTTTTTATCATCTTTTTTTCCTTTCAAAGCATAGTAAGTTTTTTACCCTTCCATTTAAAAGAAAGTGTAGCCAATATCACACAAACACAAATTGGACTTGTTTATTTGGGCTTTTTAACAGGAGTTATTAGCTCCCTACTTATAGGAAAAACTATAGCTTTTTTTGGTTCAAAAATTCGCACAGCCATTTTTGGTTTTGTTGTTTTTATTACAGGTTGTTTTTGTATGTTAATAAATAATTTTTACTTCACATTTTTTGCCATGTTTGTGTTTTGTAGCGGAATGTTTATTAGTCATTGTATATTTTCAGGACTTTTAAATTCATCTACCAATAAAAAAGGATTGGCAAATGGGCTATACTTAGCATTTTATTACAGTGGGGGTGCTATAGGTTCTGTATTGCCAAGTTTTTATTATGAAAGTTTTGGCTGGGAATTTTTGTGTATATTCACAGCCTCTTTGCTTTTTATTGCTTTACTTGTTTTTATTAAATTTAGATATTTTTATAGGCACTAATGTTTTTTATAAGCTATGTTTTTCTCAAATTCTTTTAAACGCTTATGTATACTTCTAAGTTGAGTGATAGTTGTCCAGTTTGTGATAAAAACACTAAAAGAGCTTCGCACTTGATCAAAAGCATTGTTAATCTGCATTACAATACCAAGTCCTATAGCTCCAGCAAAAAGCCCTGGTGCCATGATTAAAAATGGCACTATAACTATCATTTGCTCAAATAAAATGAGCCAAATATTAAAATATCCATAATGTAAAAAAAGTCTTTTATAGTTAAATTTAAGTCCTGTAAAAAGCTCTATCATAGTCTCATTTTTAGCGTATTCTTTGCGATTATCCTCAGCATAAACAAGCTCTTTTCTAAAAGCTGCTTCAGCTTTTTGATTATTGTATTCAAGTCCAGGAAGCTTAATACCTACAAACCATGACACAACCAAGCCTCCTAAAGAAATCAAAAGTGCAATATAAACAAGCAAACCATCAATGTTTTTTAAAAAATAAAAAGAAGAATTTTCACTTAAATTTGCAAATAAAGCTTTACTCACAACATCACTTAAACTCCATAAAATCGGAATAAATGCTACAAGGGTCATCAAAGCTTTTATAAAACTAAGTCCTAAACTCTCTACGATTTTAGAAAAATTATAAGTATCTTCTTGAATTCTTTGTGAACTTCCTTCTATATTATCATCTTTATTTTTCCAAAATTTTAAATAAGAAAAAGTCATAGCCTCACGCCACTTAAAAGCATATACACTAGCAAAATAAATATTAATCGTAGCGATTAAAACATAAGGAATAGCAATAGCTAAAAAAACTAAAATCAAAGCATAAAAATCATTTGCTGAATAATTCGGCTTTTCAATCATAGCCCTAGAGTTGAAAAAATATTCTAATAAATTTTGATAATAATACAATGCACCTTTATTGATAAAATTAGCTTTTTGGAAATTTTGTTCAGCTCTTTGATTAGCCTCTTGGATTAAAGTGGCATTATTTTCAAGATTTTCTTCTATTTTTTGTGTTGAATTTGAATCTAAAATTTCTATTTTAGGTTTTTGCAAGACATTATAAAAATCACTATACCATGAATTTATAGCAACATTAAGACTTGTTTGAATAAAAAGAAAAAACAAGAGTAAAAAAAGTCCTAAATAAGCCCATAAAGCCCATTTTTTACTTGCAAAAAATGAAGAAAACATGCTACCACCTTTTAAAATAAAAATTTTAATCAACTTTATTTAATCAAGAGTTTATTTTTTACCTAAATAGTCTTTAATATTGTAATCAATAGGCATAACAAAACTGATTTTATCACCATTTTTTAACATTTCTTTAGGCGGTTTTGGCAATGGAGAAGCTCTTTTAAATAAACTTAAAACTTCATCATTGAGCGCTGCATAAGGGCAAGATTTTTTAAGCTCTTTGCTTAAGACATTTCCGCTTTCATCAATGCTTACGCGAATTCTTACAACGCCTTCTTGTTTTTTCATTATCGCTTCTTGAGGATATTTTTTAAATTTAGTCAAATGAGCCATAAGCAAAGCTTGATAGCTTTTAACTTGTTCTTTGGCATTGCCACTTACTATAGTTTGTGTTTTATCTTCATTACTTTGTAGCGGAGCACTGAGCGATTCATTTTTAAATTTTGAATTTTCACTTGCATTAGCTATTTCTTTTTGAGCTTGGTTTTCATCTTGCTTTTCAATCTTTTTTTGAACTTTTAATACAGCATTTTTATCTTGAGAATTAAGACTTATTCTTTCGTCTTGTTTCTTGTTTTTATCTTGAGAATTACTCTTTTTTTGATCGATCGAAACTTCTTTTAATTCCCCGATAGGAAGCTCTGATACCATCATAATGGAAGTAAATTCCGCTCCTTGTTTAAAATCAACACCACTTGATTTTTCTTGAGTATAAAAAGAAAAAAGGAAAAACATTAATACCAAAGTATGCAATATCAAACTTAACACAAACCCAAAAATCACACTAGACTTCATACTAATCCACCTTTTTACTTGAAAGAGCTATTTTTCCATAGCCATTCTCTTTTAATTTTTGCATTACTTGCATAATATCTTCATACTTTACACTTTTATCGATATGAAAATAAATAATTTCTTCTTTATTGCCTTTGGTTTTTATATCTAAAGCACTTGAAAGATTTTCTAGGCTTAATTTATCATCATTAATAGCCAAAGTATTATCAGTATTTAAATAAAGTATGATGGGATTTTTAAGCTTATCCTCTGCTTGCTGCGAACTCTTAGGTAGTTCTATCTTAATAGAACTTGTGATAAGAGGAGTAACAGTCATAAAAACAATTAATAATACAAGCATAATATCTATAAAAGGAGTTATATTGATCTCGCTTAACTCCTCTTCTTTATGAGCCATTTCAGTTTTTATCATTAAAATAACTCCTATGAAAAAGTATATAGACAAAATTTGCAAGCTCATCTAAATGGTGCATAAGTCTTAAATTTTTTCTTGTAAGATAATTATAAAAAAGCACTGCAGGGATAGCAGCTATCAAGCCAAAAGCTGTAGCAAATAAGGCTTCAGCTATACCAGGTGCAACGACTGCCAAAGAAGCATTGCCAAGATTTGCTATACCTATAAATGCATTCATAATTCCCCAAACTGTTCCAAAAAGCCCTATAAAAGGTGCGCTAGCACCTATACTCGCAAGTAAACTCAAACCATTTTTGCTTGTTGTGATTTGTTTTGAGACGGTATTTTGTAAACGCAATTCTATACGCTCTTTTATGTGATCATTTTTATATTCACTTTTTTCAAGCTCATCTTGAATTTCTAAAGATAAAACACCTGCAAAATCCTTTGTCTGATCTAATTCATTGAGATTTTTTAATTCTTTTATCTTGTGGATAGACAAGTCTAGATTTTTCTTCATAAAATAAAATTGCATAAGCTTGGAAATAAAAACTGCCCATGCTAAAATGGAAAATAAAACCAACATATAAATAACGCCTTTTACCACTTTATCGGCATTCTGATAAAGACTAGAAAGAGAAAGCTCTATTTTAGGTGCTTCGATTTCTATCTTGGGAGAATCAAACGATAAATTTATATCTGTTACATTTACTTCTGCATTTAAATTTAACAATAAAAAACAAAATAAAAACATTTTTTTTAACATTTGTATATTCCTTAATATTTATATTCAAAACTTACTATAAAAGTACGGCCGCGAGCAGAGTTATTATAAATATAAATAGGATCAAATAACCCTCCAGCATTTTGACTATCACCAGTATTATAAGTATAAAGCGCATCCATATAGTTTTTGTCAAATAAATTTTGTATCTCTGCTTTGATTGTAAAGTTTTTCAAAATTTTATAATTTACATAAAGATCAACGATAGTTGGTATTTTTGGTAATTCATCTGTAGTTTTAAGCGGAGCCATAGCATCAGGATTACTTGGATCATCATCCAAACTGCCTACAGGAGCTACTCTCTTTGCTTTTCCTGTATATTTAGCAAGAGCTCCTAGGATTAGTTTTTCTTCAAATAATCTTACACCCATATCAAGATTAGCATAATGCTCTGGAAGTTGAGCAAATTGACTTTGGCCTGATTGTGCTCCACCTGTTTCTAAAGATTCTGTATCTGAAAATTTATGCTTGGATTTTTGATAAGTATAAGATAGTATAGAATAAAAAAACCCCGTATCGTATTTAAACTCAAGCTCAACTCCGTGGAATTTAGCTTTTTCATCATCATTTAATTGCATAAGAAAGATAGTATTGTCAGCTTTTTGCCAATATCTTCTATTATAAATATAATTTTTCACCTTAGTATCATAATAAAGCACTTTAAAACCTAAAGTATCATTATTGTTTAAAATTTCATGTGCAAAAGAATTGAAACCAATTTGATAAGTATCTGCACTTTCAGCCTTTAAAAATGTATTCATATTATGCTCTAAACTTGCATCATGAGTAAAAAAATACTCTTGAACATTTGGGATTCTATGGCTTTTAGAATAAGAAATAAAAGGATTGAAAAGTGGATGGATATCTGCTGAAAGCATTAAAGAATAATTAAAATTATTGTAATCCTTTTCTAAATTTGTCGCATTTTTTGGCTGACAATAAGGATTAGCCATGCTACAAACTCCCTTATATCCACTTAATTGTGCATTGATCCAATTGACATTAGAATTTAGGGTGAAAATTCCCTTTGTAAAACTCGTATCCAAATAAAGGGTTTTAATATCTTGTTTTCCTTTAGGATAAAAACTAGTCAAAATATAAGGCAAAAGCACTCTATCTTTTGGAAAATCATTGCTATAATGATTATTTAAAATATTAATCCCATAAGTAAAATACAAATTTGAATCTTGTGAAAATTCTTTATTCATGGTATTGCTAAGATCAAAAGTTACCGCTCGATTTTTAGTCTTAACTCCACTCATATCGTGATAACCCCAAGTGCTGCCTTGATTATACTTTTGCTTTCCGTCATTATAAGCAAATAAAAATTTTAAATCCAAAAGATTAGAATCAGGATTTAAACGATAGTCAATTTGATAAGTATCATTTGCAATCTTTCTACCTGCAAGATTGTTCTTATAAGCTCTATAGTTTAAAATCGCCTCATTGATATCAGATTTGTATTCTACTTTAAAGAGTTGACTTCTAGGCTGATTATAAAGATTGTTTGGATTTATAGGTGCTGCTAAATTATCATCTGGAATGCCATCATCATTAGTGTCAATTGGGGGTTTTTGATCGCCTATATAGCCTCCACCTCCGATTTTATAATTTTGAGAAACATTTTGTCCACTATAAGCAAATAAAATGCCTAAATTAGCATTATTTTCTAACATAGTTTTTCCTGCTATAGCACCCATAAAATCAGGCCCTATAGCATTGCTACCATAAGAGTATTTTCCCAAAAAACCAAAAACTCTTCCTTCTTGTACTATATCATCTACACCTATAGTTCTAAAATTAGCCGAACCCATTAAAGCATTAACCCCATTTGCTCCATTAAAAGTTCCACGATTAACATCTAAGGCGACTAAAAAATTTTTATCTATTGGAGCTGTAAAACTTGAAGTTCCAATTTGCCCATGAAAGCTATCATCACTTGCAGAACCAAAAAAAGTTTGAGTTACGCCATCAATTTGTGTATTTACTCTTCCAAGTCCTGTCATACCGCGAATATTTACTGAAATTCCCCCCTGTGCTTGATCTACTTGAGTATAAGCACCAGGAACACTACGTACTATAGAATCTATACTTTGAGTGCTTGAATTTAAATTATCTCTTGTGCTTGTTGCTCCAGGAGTTACAAAGGGCTTTTCATCGTTTTTGATTTTTGAGCCTGAAATTTCAAGACTATCAAATTCTAATTCTTCGGAAAAAGTATAATTAGCAAAACATAAACCCATAACACAAAATAAACTTAATTTTTTCATTAATTTTTCCTTAATAATAAATAAAAGTATAATCACTGTCTTTTAAATCCATTCCTCCATAGTTTAAATTCACTACAACTATTTTTTTGCTGCTTTTAAAATCTTGTATATGTAAAGGAATTCCTATTTTTTTACTTGTATGATAGCTTCCAGCTAGCAATAAAACTTTATTTGGATGATGAACCAATACATCCGCCATACGCCTGTCTTTAAATTGCTGAATTTCTACTAATTTATCTACCAATTTTTTATTTTCTTCAGGATTTAACTCATGGCTTAAGGATATAATGTCAAAAAGTTGTTTTTTTACTTCATTTGTGGTTGAAACATAACCCTTTAAGGGCTGAGCCCCATTATAAATACTTGTAATTTCTGAGCGTGAAAGATTTGCACCTAATATTTTTGACCTTGAATAAAAAACCACATTGACAAATTGCTCATAATCTTTCCATTTCCAGCTTTTATCCCAGTTTAGCGCATTAGCAAGTTCGTTAGCCTTAATGTTTTTTTTATTTTTTAAGGCTTTATCCAAGTGATTTTGTTCCGTGCTTGCTAGCATTTCTAAAGCTACATCAAAGCTGATATTTTGAGAACTTAAATTTCCTTCTAAAGCATTAAAAATCATAACTTGACTTATCTTGTGCTTTGCTTCATCGTGTTTTTCGCCAAGCAGTATCACATCTGCTTTTAGCAATTCTAAAATCATATCTTCAAAAGAAATCTTTTTTTGAGTATGCATATCAAGTATATAAAAATCTTTATTTTCTTGAAGTGGAGATGATTTTTGCAAAACGGTACAAGCATTAAAGATAAAACCTATAAATAGCGTGCCTAGTATAATATAAAATTTCATTATCATTGTTACCTTCTTAGCAAATATTTTTGATATTGAATATTAATATTTTATATATAAAAATACTCTTAAATATTTATATTAAAATTTAATTAATTATAATTATTATCAAAATTTATTATAATTAAATGAAAATATTTATCAGTTATAAAATTATTAAATTATTTTATATTTACTTTTTAATATTAATATTTCTTATCAAAATATTTAAAAAGGAATTAATGTCTATGAAAAAAATAATTTTATTTTTACTATGCGTTGGCTTTGCTTTTGCTTGCTCTGAACATTCTCATACTGATTTTAAAGATCTTAATAAAACCAAGTATAATTCTCAATAAAGGATAAAATATGAAAAAAATCTTCTTTATGTTTTTAACGGCTTTTTCATTTTTAGGTGCTAGCGAGCTTAATATTTACTCAGCAAGACATTATGATGCTGATTTTGAAATCATAAAAAAATTCGAAGAAAAAACAGGCATTAAGGTCAATCATACTCAAGCTAAAGCTTCAGAACTTATTAAAAGGCTTTCTCTTGAAGGAAATAACTCTCCTGCTGATATTTTCATCACAGCTGATATTTCAAATCTTACAGAAGCTAAAAATTTAGGACTTTTATCCCCTGTTTCATCAAAATATTTAGAAGAATTTATACCTGCTCATTTAAGAGATAAGGATAAAGAATGGTTTGCGATTACAAAAAGAGCAAGAATTATTGCTTACAATAAAAACGCAAATATCGACATTAGCAAAATGAAAAATTATGAAGATTTAGCAAAAGCTGAATTTAAAGGAGAAATTGTCATGAGAAGTGCTACAGCTCCTTATAGCAAAACTCTTTTAGCATCTATTATAGCTAATGATGGAAGTAAAGAGGCTAAAGCATGGGCTAAAGGTGTACTTGAGAATCTTGCGACAAACCCAAAGGGTGGGGATAGAGATCAAGCCAGACAAGTATTTGCAGGCGAAGCTAAATTTGCAGTTATGAATACTTATTATATAGGGCTTTTAAAGAATTCTAAAAATCCAAAAGATATAGAAGTGGGGAATTCTTTGGGTATTATTTTTCCTAATCAAGACAATAGAGGAACGCATATTAACATTAGCGGTATTGCTATGACAAAATCAAGTAAAAATCAAGATGCGGCTAAAAAATTTATGGAATTTATGTTAAGTCCTGAAATTCAAAAAATTCTTACTGATAGTAATTATGAATTTCCTATAAGAAATGATATAGAATTAAGCCAAACTGTAAAAGATTTTGGAACTTTCAAAGAAGATCAAATTCCTGTGAGTAAGATAGCAGAAAATATTAAAGAAGCTGTTAAAATTTACGATGAAGTCGGTTTTAGATAATGTATAAAACCCTAAAATACTATAAACTCGGGGCAATTTTACTTGCCCTTTTTCTTGCTTTACCTATTTTTGGTATTTTTGCTGAACTTTTTTATATTTTATTTCAAAATTTTAATACAAGTAATTTAACCCAATTTTCATCTATTAAAGAAAATTTGAGTCATTTTTTTGATTATTTATTTTTAAAATTCATCAAAGATACTTTTATAATTAGCGTGGGAGTATTGTGTTTAAGCTTGATTTTGGGTGTGAGTTCTGCTTATTTGATCGCAAATTATGATTTTTATTTCTGTAAAATTTTAGAAAAATTACTCATTTTACCCTTGGCCATACCTGCTTATATTTTAGCCTTTGTTTATGTGGGAATTATGGATTTTCAAGGATTTTTTCATGAAAATTTTGGCTTTAGGATAGATTTTTTCAATCATTATGGTGTTATTTTTGTTTTGGCTATTTCTTTATATCCTTATATTTATTTATTTGCTAAAACAGCTTTTAAGAGTGAAGCTAAAGAGGCTTATGAAGTAGCTAAAATTATGAAATATTCTGAATTTAGAATTTTTACACGCGTGGCACTTTTGAGTGCAAGACCTGCCATTTTTTCTGGAGCTTTATTGGTTTTAATGGAAACTTTAAGTGATTATGGTGCAAGTGCTTATTTGGGAGTGGATACTTTTTCGGCTGGAATTTTTAAACTCTGGTATGATTTGAATGATTCTTATTCTTCTAGTGTTTTATCGGGCATTTTAATGCTTTTTGTATTTTTGATTATGTATGTGGATTATTATTATAAAAATAAACATCATTATAGTTTTAATCAAAATTTAACTCTTTTTATCAAAAAAAGGAAATTAAATCCTATTAAACAAATTCTATCCTGTATTTATTGTTTTATGATTGCTTTGGTAGGTTTTATTTTACCTTTTATTTGGCTAGTTTATTGGGGGCTAAAAGATCATAAGCTTTTTGAATCACAATTTTATATTATCAGTTTTCAAACTATAATCTTAGCTTTAATCACTGCTTTAATTACCACTTTTTTAGCTTATTTTTTGATGTTTAGTTCTAGGATAGTTAAAAATCATTTTTTTAATTTATTTATTTTAAAAATAAGTTCTTTGGGTTATTCTATACCTGCTGCTGCTTTAGGGATTAGCATTATAGTGCTTTTTGTATTTTTGGATAAAATTTTTCACATGAGTTTATTGGGAAATTCTTTATTTGTTCTTGTTTTTGCTTATATAATTCGTTTTTTAGCGAGTGCAATTTATTCTTTAGAAGGAGGATATAATAAAATTCATCTAAATATTGATGAGGCAAGTTTAATTTTAAAAGCGAGTTATTTTATTTTATTTTTTAAAATTCACACACCTTTAATGAAACATTTTTTATTTTTAGCTTTTATTATTGTTTTTATTGATACGATTAAAGAACTTCCTTTAAGTAGAATTTTAGCACCTTTTGGCTTTGAAACTTTAAGTGTTAAAGCTTTCTGGTTTGCAAGTGATGAAAGAATTTATGATGCAGCTTTGCCTTCCTTGTTTATCGTTTTTCTTTCTTTAATGGTTGTTGTTTGGATGGATAAAATCACAAGGAAAGATGATGTTAGAAATTAAAAATTTATCTAAAAATTTTGGAAAAATACAAGCTTTAGAAAATATCAATCTTCATGTCAAAGAAGGAGAATTTTTAAGCATTTTAGGAGGTAGTGGAAGCGGAAAAAGCACGCTTTTAAGGATTATTGCTAAGCTTGAACAAGCTAGTTCTTATGATTTGTTTTCTTGCAAAGGTGAAGTGGCTTTGATGTTTCAAAATTATGCTTTATTTCCTCATTTAAATGTTGAGAAAAACATACTTTTTGCACTTTACGATAAAAAAGATAAAAATCAAATTTTAAATCATTTGCTTAAAACTTTTGAAATTGAAGATTTAAGATATAAAAAAATCGATGAAATTTCAGGAGGGCAAGCGCAAAGAGTGGCTTTTGCTAGAGCTATAGCAAGAGGATGTAAGCTTTTGCTTTTAGATGAACCTTTTTCTAATTTGGATCAAAATTTAAAACAGGATTTAAGAAGAGAATTGAAAAAAATGATAGAAAATCAAGGCATTACGGCTATTATGGTAACTCATGATATTGAAGATGCTTATTGCATGTCTGATCAAATCGCTTTTTTAGAAAAAGGAAAAATCTTATCTCATGCAAATCCTAAAGAGCTTTATTTTAAGCCTGATTTTAAAAGTGCGCAAATTTTACCTGATTTAAATATCATAGAAGAAAAACTTGATTTAGAAGATGAATTTTTTGCTTGGATAGCTTCAAAAAATTATATTTTTGGTTATGCAGAGCTTAAAATAGGAAATCGCTTTGAGGCTAAAATTTTACAAAAAGAATTTTTAGGGGCTTTTTATAGACTTAAGTTAAGATATAAAAATATAGAATTTTTTATGTTATTAAGTTCAAATTATAACTTAGAAGAAAAAATAAATTTTGATATTATCAATTTTTAGCTAAAATTCCTAAAAATCTTTTAAGGACAAATTTCATGAAAAATCTTTTAATCATAGGCGCAGGTGGGGTAAGTCGTGTGGCTACTGTAAAATGCGCAATGAATTCTGATACTTTTAGCAAAATCACTTTAGCTAGTAGAACAAAAAGCAAATGTGATGAGATCGCTGCTTTTATCAAAGAGCGTTTAGGGGTTCAAATTGAAACGGCGCAAATTGATGCTGATGATAGCAATGCGGTTGTAGAACTTATCAAGAAAACAGGAGCGCAAATTTTACTCAATGTTGCTTTGCCTTATCAAGATTTGAGTTTAATGGATGCTTGTATAAAAGCAGGGATTGATTATGTAGATACGGCAAATTATGAACATCCTGATTTAGCTAAATTTGAATACAAAGAGCAATGGGCGAGAAATGATGAGTTTAAACAAGCAGGAATTTTAGGACTTTTAGGAAGTGGATTTGATCCTGGTGTAACTAATGTTTTTTGTGCTTATGCACAGCAAAATTTATTTGACGAAATTTCTTATATAGATATTTTAGATTGCAATGCAGGTGATCATGGCTATGCTTTTGCGACCAATTTCAACCCTGAAATCAATCTACGTGAGGTTTCTGCTAAAGGGCGTTATTGGGAAAATGGCAAGTGGATAGAAACGCAGCCTATGGAAATAAAAATGGAGTGGGATTATCCAGAAGTAGGTGTGAAAGATAGCTATTTGCTTTATCATGAAGAACTTGAAAGCTTGGTAAAAAATATCAAAGGTTTAAAAAGAATACGCTTTTTTATGACCTTTGGACAAAGTTATTTAACTCACATGAAATGCCTTGAAAATGTTGGAATGCTAGGGATTAAACCTGTGATACACCAAGGAAAAGAAATCATTCCTATAGAATTTTTAAAAACCTTGCTTCCTGATCCTGCAAGTTTAGGACCACGCACTAAAGGTTATACCAATATAGGTTGTGTGATTCGTGGTAAAAAAGATGGAAAAGACAAACAAGTTTATATTTATAATGTTTGCAATCACGAAGAATGCTATAAAGAAACTGGGGCACAAGCTGTGAGCTATACTACAGGTGTTCCTGCTATGATAGGCACGAAATTAATCGCTAAAGGAATTTGGCAAGGAAAAGGCGTATTTAATATGGAAGAATTTGACGCTAAGCCTTTTATGGAAGAGCTGAATTCTCAAGGACTTCCTTGGAAGATTATCGAAATGACTCCAAGCTTAGGAGAGTAAGTGCTTTAGTACTTACTTTTGTCCTATAGAAATAAAGTGCTCCACACTGCCTTCAAAATTATATAGATTAATTAATTCATAATCTCCCCAAAATAAAGGTTTAAAAGGCTTAAAATCTTCTTTTAATTCTTCTATGTCTTTAGTAAAGCGTATATATGAAGAACCGCTCAATCTACCACTTGGACATCCTTTTACTTCACGTAATCCATTATCCATAAGTTCTCCTCTTTCATACATACTATAGCCTTTATCACTCATCATAGTTGCAAATATAATAGCTCCTTCATTGCATAATTCATAAAATTCTTGCACAGCTTCTTTAAAAGCTTGCTTTGTAAGATAATATAAGCTTTGATTTGCAAATATAAAATCCATTTTTGTATTGAAGAGTTTTTTAAAGCTAGAATTAGGAGATATGATGTGAAAATTTTTAGAATCTAAGCAAGGATCTTTTTCCCAAACTTTTTTTAAACTAGGAACTATATCAATGCCATAAGGCTCTATACCCCCCCCCCGGTTATATTTTTAAAATACTTAGAATGCACTCCATTTCCGCAACCAAAATCAAGTAATTTTCCACTTGTTTTGCTTAGTTTGTATTTTAAGATTCTCTCGTAAAATCTTATAACATGACCATCAGGATATTGGAGTCCATAACCTTCTTTGTCATATTTTTGAGTATATGCAGATAAAGAATTATCCATTTTTGCTCCTTTTTGTATAGAAATTTGACATTAAGCCAAAATTCACTCTAACACAAAAAGGATTAAAATTATTTTATAGGGTGAAGTTCATTTGCATAAAAGCTAACTGATCCCATGCCTTCTTTTAAAGCCCATTCATAAGCTTTTGCAACAAATTCCCAATTAATATGAGCATAGAATTTCTCTAAATAAGCAGGACGTGCATTACGATGATCTACATAATAAGCATGCTCCCAAACATCTACAACAAGTAAAGGAACTTTATCTTCAGTAATTGGTGTAGCTGCGTTTGAAGTACCTACAAATTCTAGTTTTTGATTTTTAGTATTATAAACTAACCAAAACCATCCTGAACCAAAAACTCCTGTAGCACCTTTGATAAATTCAGCTTTGAAATTTTCCAAAGATCCAAATTCTTTTTCTAGTGCCACTTGTAAATTAGCATCTATACTTTGGCATGAACCGCCACAGCCACAGCCTGTACTTGGCTTAATGCAATCAAAATAAAAATCATGATTATAAACTTGAGCTGCGTTATTAAATACGCCCCCATTTGAAGTTTTGATAATACTTACAAGATCTTTACCTGCAAATTCAGTATCTTTAATAAGATTATTTAGATTTGTAACATAAGTATTGTGATGTTTTCCATGATGATAGCTAAAAGTTTCAGCACTCAAAAAATCACCAAAAGCATTGGTATCATAAGGTAATTTTCTTAATTCAAACATAATTTCTCCTTTATTTTTAGTTTGATATTGAAAATATTACCATAATAATATTAAAAAGAGTAAAAATATCTTAAAAGCTTAGTGGGTAAAATTTCTATTTATTTAACCTAAAAATAAAATAAGATACATTTATAATATATTTTAATAATAATTTAAATATATATAAAAAAATTATATTTTTTTGAAATATTTTTACAAAAAATATCTATTTGTTGATTTTTAATAATTACAATTAATTTGCAACTAAAAATTATTCATAAGGAGGAAAATATGAAAAAAGTTGTACTAATCTCAGCATTACTAGGTGCTTTCGCAGCTAATGTTTTTGCAGCTAATACTCCAAGCGATGTGAATCAAACACATACAAAAGCTCATCATTCAAAAGCTAAAGCTGATAAAAAACATGAAGCTAAAACTCACAAAAAAACAAAAGAGCAAACACCAGCTCAATAATGCCCAGCCTTGATATAAGCCTATAATAGACTTATATCAAAAGCTATTCGTATTCTACAAAATAAATTATTAATATTTATTAAATTTTAATAGAAAAAATGAAAAAATCATTATTTTAAAAGAAAAATTAAAAAGTGGTGACCCATACGAGACTCGAACTCGTGTTACCGCCGTGAAAGGGCGATGTCCTAACCGCTAGACGAATGGGCCACTTTTAAGGAGTAAAAAATAAAAATGAAATTGAATTATATATATTTATTTCTTAAAATTTAATTAAATATATCAAAATTATGTGATTTTTATCTTTGTTTGATTATAATTTCATCTTCAATTTTTTATAAAATTTTAGGATTTATTATGGATTTTTATAGTCTTATTTTTTTATCCTGTGCTTTAGGAATGGATGCTTTTGCTGTATCACTATGCAAAGGTTTTAGTGTTAAAAAACTACATTTAAAACATTATCTTATTGTTGGAATTTATTTTGGCGGATTTCAAGCCTTGATGCCAACTATTGGTTATTTTATAGGTATAACTTTTGCATCTTTTATTGCGAGTATTGATCATTGGATAGCTTTTATTTTACTTTCTTTAATAGGATTAAAAATGATCAAAGAGTCATTGGAAAATGAAAATTGCGATAGTAATGCCAATCAATTTGGCTTTAAAACCATGCTAGCTTTAGCAATTGCTACGAGTATCGATGCGCTAGCAGTTGGCGTAAGTTTTGCATTTTTAAATGTAAATTTATTATTAGCTATATTTTTAATAGGTATTATCACCTTCATTTTATGCATCATTGCTCTAAAAATAGGAAATAAATTTGGAATTTATCTTAAAAATAAAGCTGAACTTTTAGGCGGATTGGTTTTAATTATATTAGGAGTAAAAATTCTAATAGAACATTTATTTTTCGATTGAAAATTTCATTCTTAAAGTAGCTAAAGCTTTATCAAATTCCAAGGCTTTACTTTGAAATTTTTTATTAAAAGTTCTTTGTCTTTTGGCAAGTTGTGTAGTATGTATCGTGATTAAATTTTCAAGCTCTTTAAAGGAAATTTCCCCATCTAAATATTCTTTACACTCTTTCAAACCTATAGAATTTAATGCTTTAAGTTTATGATCAAATTTAGAAAAAAGAATTTTTGCTTCATCTAAAAGTCCATTATCAAGCATTTCTTTTGTTCTAGTTTTAATACGTTTTTTTAAAATTTCCTTATCCCACGCAAGCTCATAAATTTCTATATCTTTAAGCACCCCAGTTTTTTGTGTTCTTTTTAAAAATTCACTAGGAATTTCTCTTGTTTGTTCATAAATACCCAGCCATTTTTTTAATCTATAAGTATCATTTTTTTCTATTTTATAGTTTGGATCAATATTTAATAAAAGAGCATAAATTTCATCGTTATTTAAAGAACTCTTTGACTCTAAGGTTTTTTCACTTAAACCATCTATCATAGTTTTTAAATAAAATCCAGTTCCACCTACTATAATTAGAGGTAAATTTCTAGCTAAAGCAAATTCTTTTGCTTTTTGATATTCTCTTATGAATAACTCAACATTAAAATGTTCATTCACACTCAATAAATTTACCCCAAAGTATTTTATACTCGCAAGATCATCTTGTGAAGGCTTGGCACTTGCTATATTAATTTCTTTATAAACACAAAGACTATCAAGACTTAAAACAACAGCATCAAATTCTCTTGCTAAAGTATTAGCTATGTATGTTTTTCCACTCGCGGTTGTTCCTATTAATGCTATTTCAAAAAACATTTTAATATTTATCCTAAAATTTATAAAAATTTTAGTAAAATCATAGCAAAAAATATTTTAAAGTAGAAAAATGAACACATTCTGGATAAAATTTAAAGATATTTTAGAACTTGTAGTATTTAAGCATTCTATTTTTGCTTTGCCTTTTTTATTTTCCTCTATGATTGTAGCATCAAAACTTGCAAATGACACTGCTTGGTTTGGTTTTAAGGCATTGATTTTAGGCATTATTTGTGCGGTAAGTGCAAGAAATTTTGCCATGGCTACAAATCGTTTAATGGATGAAGATATAGATAAGGATAATCCTCGTTGTGCAAATCGCCCTAATGTCAGTGGAAAAATAGGCAGAAAAAGTGTATGGATTTTTATTATTATTAATGCACTTATTTTTATACTATGTTCTTATTTTATTAATACCTTGGCTTTTTATTTGTCTTTTCCTGTGCTTTTTGTATTGGCTATTTATTCAGCTTTTAAACGCTTTAGTTCTTTAGCGCATTTAGTTTTAGGATTTTGTTTAGGACTTGCGCCTATTGCAGGAAGCGTTATAATTATGGGTGAAATTCACATTTATAGCGTTATTTTATGTTTAGGTGTAACTTTTTGGACAGCTGGATTTGATCTGCTTTATTCTTTACAAGATATGGAGTATGATAAAAAAATAGGACTTCATTCTATCCCTGCTAAATTTGGCTCAAAGGCTACTTTATTTATATCAGCTTTTTGCCATATTTTAGCGGTATTATTTTGGCTTCTTTTTGTGTGGGAAGTTTGGGGTGTAGCACTTGGAAAAATAGCACTTACTGGGGTAATTATAAGCGGTATTATTTTAGCCTTGGAACATAAAATTGTTCACAAGAATTTTGCTCATATTGATAGAGCATTTTTTACTCTCAATGGTTATTTAAGTATTATCTTTTTTATTTTTATTTGGATTGATTTATTATGGAATTAACACTTTTTAAAGCAGGATTTGAAGCTCATTTAGAATGTTGTGAAATAGAAAATAACCGTTTTCTTGGAGAATACCTAAAACTTGGAGCAATTTCTCAAATTTTAAAATGGAAAAAACTTGCTTTACGCATTGATTTTGACGAGGGTGAAAAAATTATTTTTGATCTTCTTTTAAGTCTAAAAGAAGATATTTTAAGGCTTGAAAATTCTTTAGATAAAAATAAAGAACTTATACCGCTTAAGCAAAAAGGGGTAATAGAATCGTTAAATTTTGAATATCTAAATTTTTTGGATACTATTTTAGAAGAAGATAAAGAATATTATTTAAGATTTGATTTAAATAATCAAAAAATAGCTATTTTTATCAAAGCTCAAAATCAAACATTGGCAAAAATTATCAAAATTAAGCCTGAAGACAAAATGGCTTTTGATGCTTTTGTTGTTGAAATTCAAAGAAATATGATAAGAAATAAGAAAGGCCAAGAATGAGTGATGATGTACTTTATTTAGTTTTTATAATTGTGCTTTTAATTGCAATGCTAGCCTATATGAATATCAAAGAAAGAGAAAATAATGCAAAAATAGCAAAACTTCAAAATGTGATAGAAGATATTACCAAAGAACTTCATTATTTTCGTAAAGAATTAGGGGTTAAAGATGATAGTGAAGAGGATGAAGACTATAAAATCTCTCTTTTAAAAGAAGAAATTATGATTGAACTTGATAAACAAATCAGTTCAAAAATCACTCCTGTTTTAAGAACACTAAAAACTATGGAACATATCATAGAAGATTTTCAAAATGAACAACAAAATCGTCTTTTAAATTTGGAACAAAAAGCACAAAGCATGGCTAAACTTACACCAAATTACGATACAGAAGAACAAAAAATAGAAAATCTTTTCAAAGAAGGAAAAAGCATAGAACAAATCGCTAAAGATTTACGCATTGGCACTGGAAATGTAGAACTTGTCTTAAAATTTAAGAAATTAATAAAATAGAATGGAAAATAAATGCTTATAGATCAATTCGGTAGAAAGATAAATTATCTTAGAATTTCAGTTACACAAAGATGTAACTTTCGCTGCCTTTATTGTATGCCAAAAATTCCTTTCGATTATCAGCCAAAAGAAAATTTATTAAGCTTCGAAGAACTTTTTTTATTTGTTAAAGCAGCTATAGACGAAGGAATTGAAAAAATCCGTATAACAGGTGGAGAACCTTTATTAAGAAAAGATTTAAGTATTTTTATAAAAATGATTAGCGATTATAAAAGCGATATTGACCTTGCTATAACTACAAATGGATTTTTACTAAAAGACTTTGCTAAAGACCTAAAAAATGCTGGACTTAAACGACTTAATATTTCACTTGATACCCTAGATCACAAAAAAGCAAAAACTCTTGCACAAAAAGATGTATTAGATAGTGTTTTATCTGGAATTGATGAAGCTTTAAATCTAGATTTGAAAGTAAAACTTAATACTGTAGCTCTTAAAAATTTAAACGATGATGAACTGATATCTCTTTTGGAATTTGCAAAATCAAAAAAAGCTCAAATTCGCTTTATAGAATTTATGGAAAATACTCATGCTTATGGTAAATTACAAGGATTAAAAAGAGATGAAATTATACAAATTTTGAGTCAAAAATATCAAATTCAACTTATAAAAAAAGATGAAAAAGCACCTGTGAGTATTTACAAGGCAGATGATTATGAATTTGGAATTATAGATCCTCATAGCCATGAATTTTGCGATTCTTGCAATCGCATACGCTTAAGCGCTGAAGGCTTGTTAATACCTTGCCTTTATTTTGATGAAGCATTAAGTATAAAAGAAGCGGTTCGAAAAGGTGATATTAAAGCCGCTGTAGAAATATTACAAGAAGTATTAAGAAATAAACCAGAAAAAAATAAATGGAGTGTTGTTGATAATAAAACCTCATCTCGTGCTTTTTATCAAACTGGAGGTTAATTTTGCAACTTGTTGAAAGTTTCTTAAGTATTCAAGGAGAAGGTAAATATAATGGAAAATTAGCTATTTTTATGCGTTTTGCTGGCTGTAATTTCAACTGTTTAGGTTTTAATGTAAAAATATCAAAAAACAATAAAACTCTCATCGGATGTGACACGATAAGAGCTGTTTTCACAAAAGATTTTAAAGAAAGTTATGAAACTTTAAATGCTAATGAACTTTTAAAAAGAGTGATAAAATTAAAACAAGGCTTTAATCCTATAGTTGTTATCACAGGTGGAGAGCCATTAATCCATTATGAAAATCCTGAATTTATAGAATTTATCCAAATGTTATTAAAAAATAAATTCGAAATACACTTTGAAAGCAATGGAAGCATAGAAATTGATTTTGATAGATATCCTTTTTACAAAGAATGTATTTTTGCTTTAAGCGTTAAACTCCAAAATAGCGGGATAAAAAAAGATAAACGATTAAATTTTAAAGCTTTAAAAGCATTTAAAAATTACGCAAAAGATAGTTTTTATAAATTTGTTTTAGATGCCAATACCCTTGATAATTCATTTTTAGAAATCAATGAAATTCTAAAAGAAGCTCCAAATCAAATTTTTTGTATGCCTATGGGTGAAAATGAGCAAAATCTTAAAAAAAATGCTCAAAAAATTGCTGAATTTTGTATTAAGAATGGTTATAATTATTCTGATAGAATTCATATTCGTCTTTGGAACAATAAAGAGGGTGTATGATTATAAGAAAATTATTTGAATTTGAAAACGCACACATTGTTAGGTTTTGTTCTTCTAAGCGTTGCAAAAGTAGCATTCATGGACATTCTTACAAAGTTGAAGTTTTACTTGAAAGCAAATATTTAGATAATGCTGGAATGGTCTATGATTTTGGACTTTTAAAAACCTATATACGCCAAATTATTGATAGTTTTGATCATGCTATCACTCTTTTTAAATATGATGACGCAAAATATTTAGAAGAAATGAAAAAATATTCAAGTCGTTGGATTTGCCTGCCTGTTAATGTAAGTGCTGAAAATTTTTGTCGTGTATTTTTCATACTTATAGATGCTTTATTAAAACAAACAAAAATGATAAATGGGGAACAAGGAGTGACTTTACAAAGCATCATTGTTCATGAAACAAGAACAGGCTATGCACAAGGTTTTAGAGAAGATGCCTATAGTGAGCTAATGCCAAAAATTTCACTTCAAGACATAGAATTTTCCAATGGTATTAAAGCAGAATGGAATGATATAAATTTTTATAACAAATTAAAAAATAAAGAAATTTTTATAAATCCAAAGGAGATTTAATGCAAAAAGCTAAAATTTTAATTGCCTTAAGTTTTTTTTTATTAGTTTTATCTGCCTGTTCTAATGATGAAAAAAATATTTCCAAGACTCAAAATACAGATCAAGAAGTAGTTCAAATAGAACAAAACGATGAAAAAACAGAATTAAGCGACTCCAACCTGCCTTTACCTGTAGATGATGAAGCACAAAGTTCAGATGATGAACATGAAGCCAATCCTACTATTATCAACTCTTTATATAAACAAAAATGCGCCACTTGTCATGGAGAAAGAGGGGAATTAAAACCTAAAAACAGCACGGCCATTAAAACCTTGGGTAATAAAATTTTTATACAAAAAATAAAAACGATAAAAGATAAAAACCATAGTTTTTTAAGTGATGAACAAATTCAAAATTTAGCTGATTTTATAAACAAAGGAAAATAATGGATCAAAGTTACGAATTCTTTTTAGCTTTACATCTTTATAGTCTTTATGCGAGCGGTTTTTTAATGCTTTTTTATCTTATACTAACACAAGGAAATTTTAAAACCGAATTCATTTTTATTCGCAGAATACGATTATTTTTACCAATTTATTATTTATTTTTAGCTTTGATTATTTTTACAGGTTGTTTGTTATCAGCAATGAAACAATTTCAAATGAATGTCAATATCTGGGTAATGATTTTTTCTTGGATCTTAATTTTTGCCTTAGCAATTTTTCACTTTGTTTGTTTCAAAAAAGCAAGAAGATTTAGAAAATATGCCACTTTTAGATGGATTAGTTGTTTGATTTTACCTTTTGAAATTTTTTTATTGTTTTTGCCTTTTTTAATAGAAAGATATCTATAAAATGCAATTTTTGTATAACAAGCAAGCTGGAGAAGAGTTTATACAACTTCAAGGAGAAAATTTTAATCATTTAAAAGTAAGAAGAGTAAAGGAAAATTCGGAGCTAAATCTTAGAAATTTACAAGATAATTTTCTTTACAACTATACAATCACAAATTTAACAAGAAATTCTTGCACTTTAAAATTTTTAAACAAAAAATCACAAAATATAAAACAAAGTGAATTAAACTTAGCCTTAGCCATTATAGATATTAAAATTTTAGAAAAAACTCTACCTTTCTTAAATGAACTTGGAGTAAAAAAATTACATTTGGTTTTTACAAATTTTTCACAAAGAAATTTTAAAATCGATTTAGAAAGATTTGAAAAAATCATTATTTCTTCTTGTGAACAATGCGGTAGAAATACTAAAATGGATTTAATTATCCACCAAAGCACTCAAGAATTTGTTCAAAAATTTCCAAATGCAATTATGGTTGATTTTCAAGGAGAACAACAAAGTCATTTCGATGAAAAAGAATTATATTTTATAGGTCCCGAAGGTGGATTTAACAATGATGAGAGATTATTGTTTAACCGGAAAGTCTCTCTTAAAAGCTCTAATATTCTAAAAAGTCAAACAGCTATTATAGCTATAGCTTCAAAAATTTTGCTTTAACTTTTCTTAAATTAATCTCTTTTTTATGTTAAATAATTTATAATCACGGCTTATTGTTTTAATTTTTAAGGAAAACTAATGAAAAAAGAAATTCACCCAGAATACGTAGAATGCAAAGTAAGTTGTGCTTGTGGAAATACTTTTACAACAAAGTCAAACAAAGCAGAATTAAAAGTAGATATTTGTTCAAATTGCCATCCTTTTTTTACAGGTAGTGAAAAAATTGTAGATGCTGCAGGTCGTGTAGAGAAATTTAAGAAAAAATACGCAATGCAATAATTATGCTTTATTTTATTCCTACTCCCATAGGAAATTTAAGCGATATTTCTTTTAGAGCCTTAGAACTTTTAAAGACTTGCAATCTTGTGTTTTGCGAAGATACGAGAGTAAGTAAGTCTTTGATTTCATTATTAAATGCAAAATTTCACACTGATATACATATTTCTAAATTTATAGCCTTACACTCCCATAATGAAAAAGAGATTTTAGCAAGTATTGATTTAAAAATATTTGAAAAAAATGTAGCTTATTTAAGCGATGCAGGAATGCCAGGGATTAGTGACCCTGGCAAGGCTTTGGTAGAATTTGCACAAGAAAATAATATCGCCTATGAAATTTTACCAGGTGCAAATGCAGCCTTAGTTGCTCTTGTAAGCTCGGCATTTTGTCAAAAAGAATTTATCTTTATCGGTTTTTTAGCAAATAAAGGCAAAGAAAGACAAAAAGATATAGAAAAAATTTTAAACCTTCCTTATCCAAGTATTATTTACGAATCCCCCAAGCGTATTTTATCTTTGATAGAACAAATTATGATTCTAGATAGTCAAAGAGAAATTTTTTTAATTAAAGAAATCAGTAAAAAATTTGAAAAAAAATTTAAAGGCAATGCTAAACAGCTTTTTGAAATTTTAAAAAAATCTAATTTAAACGGTGAATGGGTTGTAGTACTGCAATCAAAAGAACAAAATTTTTTGCAAAATACTCTTTGTGAAAAAGATATTATGGATTTAGAGCTGCCTTTAAAAGCAAAAGCAAAATTATTATCAAAAATCAATGGAAAAAATGCAAAAGAAATTTATCAAAAACTGCTTTTAAGTCAAGATTAGGTAAAATCTTAAGATGATAGTTTATGGAAAGCAAATATTTTTTTATATTTTAGAATATCATAAAGATCGTATCAATGAGCTTTATTTAGCAAAAGAATGTGATAAAACTACTTTTTCCAAAATCGCAAAATCAGGTTTTAAAATCAAAAAACTTGATTTTAAAACTGCTCAAGCTTATGCGAAAGGTGGAAACCATCAAGGTTTTTTGCTAGATATTAAAGAAAGTTTTTTTGCGAATTTAAATGAGGTCAAAAAAAATGATTTTATTGTTATGCTTTATGGAATTAGTGATGTAGGAAATATAGGGGCTATCACGCGTACAGCTTATGCTTTAGGGGTTGGAGCTTTAATTTTTATTGGTGAAAAATTAGCCATGGAAGGAGTAATTCGCACAAGCAGCGGAGCGGCTCTTGATTTACCTATTGTGATAAGCAACGATGCTTTAAGTGTAATAAATGAACTAAAACAAGTGGGTTTTTATTTTTATGCGAGCGATGGCTCGGGAAAAGAAATTCACAGTGTAAAAATAAGCAATGGTAAAAAAGTTTTAGTTTTGGGGAGTGAGGGTTTTGGTTTAAGCTCTAAAATTGTAAAAAAATGCGATGAATGTGTGGGCATTGCGATGAAAAATAATTTTGATAGTCTTAATGTCAGCGCTGCTTTTGCAATACTTTGTGATAGGATGTTAAATGCTTAATTGGAAAAAAATACAAGAATTAAATTTAAAAGAAGTTGCAGCAAAAACACAAATTGAACTTGATTTTCTTGAAGCTTTAGCAGAAAAGAATTTTGCTGTTTTAAGTCGTTTTAATGTTAAAGGTTTTGTTAAAATTTTAAGCAGAGAATACGAACTCGACTTTAGTGATTTTAACGAAGAGTATGAAGCTTATCTTAGCGAAAACAATCCTACTCCACAAACAAAATCAAAAATGATAACCCCAAAACTAGATGCTTATAGTCAAAAATCCTCTAATGCTTGGCCTTCTTTGATTGTTCTTATTGTTTTAGTGATCATAGGAAGTGGAATTTACTATTTTGATACACTTAAAACTTTTTTCAAAGATGAACAAAATAATACTAGTACAACAGTTATAGATATCATAGGACAAGCACAAGAAAATTTAAAATCTTTAGGTGGAAATAATGTTGTTGTTATAGACAACAATAAAGCACAAGAAACAAATAAAACAGAGAGCGTTTTACCAATCCAAAACATCTCATTACAAGAAAATGATAAAAACATAAGCATAGAAAATAATATCAGTGAAAATAACACAACCTTACTTGATGAAGAAAAAAATACCCAAATCCAAGAAGACATAAATACACCAAAAACTGATTCTTTAAAAGAAGCACATTTTAAAACCTCTACCAAGATTTGGATAGGTTTGATAGATTTAAAAAGCCTTAAAAAAACAAGCTTTGTTAAAGAAAAAGATTTTAATATTTCTTTAGATAAAGATCAGTTAATTTTAACAGGAGCTGCAGCTTTAACAATGTTTGATCAAGAAAATAAAGAACAAAAATTTCCTGCAGGAATTTCAAAACGTTTCTTGATTAAAGATGGAAAAATTACAAGTATTTCAGCTGCTGAATTTGCAAAATTAAATAAAGGTAAAGAATGGTAAAAAAAATTATTATTCTTACTCTTTATGTTAATATATCTTTTGCAATCTCAAGTCTTGATTTGGCAAAAAATTTAGTAAACAATCCTAGTAAAAATTCTCAACTAGAATTATTATTTTCAAATAATTCTTACATAGATAAGAATGGAAATTGTGATATTGCAAAAATATCTCAAATATTAAAAACCAATTCTTTAATTGCCTTAACACTATCAAATCCTCAAACTCTGAGACTAAATTTTAAAGCAAAAGCTGATGAAGTTATGTTTTTTAAAATTTTATCCGATGTTTTAACAGATGCCGGATATATATATTTTATCCCTACAGATTTGATTTTAAGAGAAGGAAATATTGACTATACCATACAAGTAGAATCTCAATATATTTTAGATCCTGGAACGCTTTACAATCTCTTAAAAGAAAATTCTGTCTATATAAATAATATTAAGCGTATTGGGGCATATGATTATGAATATGATTTAAATTTTTCCAATGCTGTATTAAAAACCAATACAAATGTTAATTTAAATACTCCAAAATCATTAGAAAAGCCCCTTAAAGACTATGTGCTTGATTTAAAAAATGCTACAAATTTGATTATTGATGCAAATGATTTAGACAATTGGTTTCCTAAAATCTTCTTTTTAGATAAAAATCTAAATCTAATTAAAGCAGTAAAAAGCGAAAATAAAAATAATCATTTTTCAGAACTTATTCCAAATGGTGCTATATATGCTATTGTAAGCGATATGTATAGTTTAGATAATATACGCAGGGGTTTAAAAATCACACTTAAAAAATAAAGGATTAAGAAATGTTTGATGAAATCCGTTTTAATACCATAGAAAGACTTCCAAATTATGTTTTCGCAGAAGTAAATGCGATAAAAATGGCAGCAAGACGTGCTGGAGAGGATATCATCGACTTTTCAATGGGAAATCCCGATGGTAAAACTCCACAACACATTATAGATAAACTTTGTGAAAGCGCTAACAAAGATAAAACCTCGGGATATTCTACATCCATGGGGATTTATAAACTTCGCTTAGCAATTTGTAATTGGTATAAAAGAAAATATAATGTCAATCTAGATCCTGAAAATGAAGTTGTAGCTACCATGGGTTCAAAAGAGGGTTTTGTAAATCTTGCAAGAGCGATTATAAATCCTGGAGATGTTGCTATTGTGCCAACTCCTGCTTATCCTATACATACTCAAGCTTTTATTATAGCAGGAGGCAATGTAGCAAAAATGCCTTTAGCTTATAATGAAAAATTTGAGCTTGATGAAAATCAATTTTTTGAAAATTTACATAAAACTTTAAATGAAAGCATCCCGCGTCCAAAATATGTCGTTGTTAATTTCCCGCATAATCCAACAACAGTAACTTGTGAGAAAAGTTTTTATGAAAGATTGATAGCAACGGCAAAAAAAGAAAGATTTTATATTATTTCAGATATTGCATATGCAGATTTAACTTATGATGACTATAAAACTCCTTCTATTTTGGAAATTGAAGGTGCAAAAGATGTAGCGGTAGAAACTTACACTCTTTCAAAATCTTACAATATGGCAGGCTGGCGTGTAGGTTTTGTAGTAGGAAATAAACGCTTAGTCAGTGCGCTTAAAAAAATAAAATCTTGGTTTGATTATGGTATGTATACACCTATTCAAGTAGCAGCTACCATAGCTTTAGATGGAGATCAAACTTGTGTGGATGAAATCCGTGCAACTTATGATAAAAGAATGCACATTTTACTTGAAGCTTTTGAAAATGCAGGCTGGAAACTTCAAAAACCAAGAGCAAGTATGTTTGTTTGGGCAAAACTCCCTGAAAGCAAAAGACATTTAAAAAGTTTAGAATTTTCAAAACAACTTTTACAACGTGCTAGTGTTGCAGTAAGTCCTGGGGTAGGTTTTGGCGAAGCAGGTGATGAGTATGTAAGAATTGCTTTAATTGAAAATGAAAATCGCATACGCCAAGCTGCACGCAATATCAAAAAATATTTAAAAGAGTAAGTTATGAAAGTAGCAATTCTTGGTTATGGCACTGTTGGAAGTGCAGTGGTTAAATTTCTTTTAGAAAACAATAAACTTATTCGTGCGAGATGTGGGCAAAGCATAACTCCTGTGATCGCTCTTGCTAGAAGTCCTAAAAAAAACGCTTTAATTCCAATTACTCATAGCGTTGAAGAAATTTTAAATGCTGATGTAGATGTTTTTGTAGAGTTAATGGGTGGAGTGGATGAAGCTTTTAAAATAGTGAGTGAAATTTTAAAAAAGAAAAAAGCTGTTGTTACTGCAAATAAAGCTATGCTTGCTTATCATCGTTATGAACTTGAAAATTTGGCTAAAAATTTAGCCTTTGGTTATGAAGCAAGTGTGGCTGGGGGAATTCCTATTATAAAGGTTTTAAAAGAAGGTTTAAGTGCAAATAATATTTTGGCTATAAAAGGGATTTTAAATGGTACGAGTAATTATATTTTAAGTTCTATGAGTCAAAAAAATATGAGTTTTAAACAAGCCTTACAAATAGCTCAAAATTTAGGCTATGCAGAAGCTGATCCAACTTTTGACATAGAAGGACAAGATGCAGCTCATAAACTGCTTGTTTTATCAAGTATCGCTTATAATCTTAAAGCTAAACCTGAAGATATTTTGATCGAGGGTATTAGCGAAATTGCGCCTGAAGACATGTATTTTGCTAATGAGTTTGAATTTACCATAAAACTTTTAGGTATAGCCAAGGTGCGTGAAGATAAAGTAGAATTAAGAGTGCATCCTACTATGATAGATAAAGAAAAAATGCTTGCAAAAGTCGATGGAGTGATGAATGCTATAAGTATTAATGGAGATTTGTTGGGTGAAAGTTTGTATTATGGAGCAGGAGCAGGAGGAGAGGCCACTGCAAGTGCTGTGATTTCAGATCTTATGGATATAGCAAGAGATCAGGTAAAAGCACCAATGCTTGGTTTTGTGAATACTTTAGAATACGAGCTTTTAAGCAAAGATGAAATTTATACAAAATATTATTTAAGGGTGAAAGTTGAAGATAAAATAGGGGTTTTATCTAAAATCACACAATTGATGAGTGAAAATAATATTTCTATCGATAGTTTTTTACAAAAACCTAAAAAAAATGATGAAAATTACAGTACTTTATTTTTTACTACGCATTTAACTTATGAAAAAAGCATACAAAATTTGCTTGAAATTTTACGCAAACAAGATTTTATAAAAACCAAGCCTTTTATGATGCGTATAGAATAATGGGTGTAAAAGCTTATTTAGATGGAATTTTAGGTGAAGATAAGGCTTGTAAATTTTTAAAAAAACAAGGCTTTGAAATTTTAAAAAGAAATTTCCATTCTAAATTTGGAGAAATCGATATAATAGCCAAAAAAGATGAAATTTTACATTTTATAGAGGTTAAATTTACTCAAAATGATTATGAAGCTTCCGAGCGTTTGAATAGAAAAAAACTTGAAAAAATTTTAAAAACTATAGAATTTTATCATCTTAAAAATGGAATTTCATCGGATTTTCAAATTGATCTGATTTGCATTAAAAATGATGTGATACAATTTTGCGAAAATATAAGTTTTTAAGCTGATATTTAAAAAAATAAAATACAATTAGACAAAAATTAAAGAAAGGAAAAATTATGGGAAAATATATTGAATTAACAAGTGATAATTTTGCTCAAGCAAAAGAAGGTGTAGCTTTAGTTGATTTTTGGGCTCCATGGTGCGGACCTTGTAGAATGCTTGCTCCAGTTATTGATGAACTTGCAAATGACTTTGATGGTAAAGCTAAAATTTGCAAAGTAAATACAGATGAACAAGGTGATTTAGCAGCTGAATTTGGTGTTCGCTCTATTCCTACGCTTATTTTCTTTAAAAATGGTGAAGTTGTAGATCAACTCGTTGGTGCACAATCTAAACAAGCAATTAGTGATAAACTAAACTCTTTACTATAAACTAAAGGCTAGTATAACTAGCCTTCTTCTTAAAAATTTCAAATTTATACTAAATAATAATTTTTATTAACTACTATTAAGAATAATTTTTATATCATTATTAATAATAAAATTCAATATAAAGGAAATGTAAATGTTAGATGTAGCAATCATAGGTGGAGGTCCTGCTGGACTTAGTGCCGGACTTTATGCAACTAGAGGTGGTCTTAAAAATGTAGTAATGTTTGAAAAAGGTATGCCTGGCGGACAAATTACCTCAAGTTCTGAAATAGAAAATTATCCAGGTGTAGCCCAAGTTATGGATGGAATTTCTTTTATGGCTCCTTGGAATGAACAATGTATGCGCTTTGGTTTAAAACATGAAATGGTTGGAGTAGAACAAATTTTAAAAAATAGTGATGGAAGTTTTACCATCAAATTAGAAGGTGGTAAAACAGAACTTGCTAAAGCTGTGATAGTTTGTACAGGTTCAGCTCCAAAAAGAGCAGGTTTTAAAGGCGAAGATGAATTTTTTGGAAAAGGTGTAAGCACTTGTGCAACTTGTGATGGATTTTTTTATAAAAATAAAGAAGTTGCAGTTTTAGGTGGTGGAGATACGGCTTTAGAAGAAGCTTTGTATCTAGCAAATATTTGTTCTAAAGTTTATCTTATCCACCGCAGAGATGAGTTTAGAGCAGCTCCATCTACAGTAGAAAAAGTTAAGAAAAATGAAAAAATAGAACTCATTACTAGTGCAAGTGTAGATGAAGTATATGGTGATAAAATGGGTGTTACTGGGGTAAAAGTAAAATTAAAAGATGGTAGTATTAGAGATTTAAATGTTCCAGGAATTTTTACTTTTGTTGGTCTTAATGTAAGAAATGAAATTTTAAAACAAGACGATGGTAAGTTTTTATGCAATATGGAAGAAGGTGGGCAAGTAAGTGTTGATCTTAAAATGCAAACTAGTGTTGCTGGACTTTTTGCCGCAGGAGATCTTAGAAAAGATGCACCTAAGCAAGTGATTTGTGCTGCAGGTGATGGAGCTGTAGCTGCATTAAGTGCTATGGCTTATATAGAAAGCTTGCATTGATTTTTTCTTATTGTAGGCTAGAATTCCTAGCCTAAATCTTTATATCAACACTCCTTAAAAATATAAAATATTTTTTCATAACGTTTTATAAATATTATTAAATATAATTTAAATTATACTTAATTTTGTTACATAATTACACATTTAAAAAAATAAGGAAGGAAAAAACATGGACAAAAAACAAAGTCGCAGAAATTTTCTTAAAGCCTCATCTTTGTTTGCTTTAGTAGGTGCTAGCGCACCAAGTATGGTTTTTGCTCATACGCACAATCAAAACAATTTGAATTCTACTCAAAATTATCGTGCTAGAATTTTTTTTAATAATTCTGCACAACTTGATATTCTGAGTGAAGCAGTAGAAAGAATTTTTCCCGAAGATGATTTAGGACCAGGTGCTAAAAAATTAGGTGTAGCTATTTTTATAGATAATGAACTTGCAGGAAATTACGGAAGTGGAGCAAAAGATTATCGCTTTGGACCTTTTATACAAGGAAAGAAAAATCAAGGTTATCAATATCCTTTAACTAGAGCTGAACTTTTTAAAATGGGGGTAAATGCTTTAGATGAAGAAGCAAAACTTCGTTATAAAAAAGGCTTTGTAGAGCTTAGCGCAAAACAAAAAGATGAAGTCTTAAGAGCTTTTGAACAAGATAAAACAAAGGTTTCTTTTGGAGATAAGATAAAAGCAAGCGATTTTTTTACAGAATTAAGAAGCATAACTATAACAGGAGTTTATGCTGATCCAATTTATGGCGGCAATGCAAATATGCAAGCTTGGCGCATGAAAAAATTCCCAGGCGCTCAAATGACTTACGCAGCTCAAGTTTTAGATGGAGATAAATTTGAAGTGATAGAGCCTATTTCTTTGGCTGATATGTCACATTAAAGGAATACAAATGGCAAAAATACTTAAAAAAACAGATGTTGTTGTTATAGGTTTAGGTTGGAGTTCTTCTATTGTTGCAAATGAATGCGCTAAAGCAGGTATTAAAGTTGTCGCCTTAGAAAGGGGTGGACATCAAGATACTTCGGATTTTTTGGGTGCACATGATGAGTATAAATATGTAAATAATGCTGCAATGAAACAAGATTTAAGTAAAGAAAGTATATGTGTTAGGAATAATGATAATGAAATTGCTTTACCAATGAGAAAAAATTATGCTTTTGATGTCGGTAATAATGTTGGTGGAGCAGGAGTTCATTGGAATGGTATGAGTTATCGTTTTCTACCTTATGACTTTCAAATAAAATCTTTAACAGAAGAAAAATATGGCAAAAATAAAGTTTCTAAAGAATACACTATTCAAGATTGGGGTGTAAACTATGATGAAATGGAACCTTACTACGACAAAGCTGAAAAAATGATGGGAGTTTCTGGAGAAGATAAAAGTCCTTTCTCAGGAAAAAGAAAAAATTCTTATCCAAATCCTCCTTTAGAAAAAACAACTATGTTAAAAAAATTTGATGAAGCAACGAAAAAACTTGGATATCATCCTTGCATGGTTCCTGCTTCAAACTCATCTCAAACTTATACAAATCCTGATAAACAAAGCTTGGGAGCATGTCAATATTGTGCTTTTTGTGAGCATTTTGGCTGTGAATATGGTGCAAAAGCTTCTCCTATAGTAACAACTATACCTTCAGCTTTAGCAACTAAAAACTTAGATATTAAAACGCATGCTAATGTTTTAGAAATTTTGCATAAAGATGGTAAAGCTACAGGGGTAAAATTTATCAATACTTTAACTTTAGAAGAATTTATCCAGCCTGCAGAAGTGGTTATGCTAGGCTCTTATGTTTTCAACAATGCTAAACTTTTAATGGTTTCTAATATAGGCGAAATTTATAATCCAAAAACAGGCAAAGGAACTTTAGGAAAAAATTATAGTTATCAAATCACACCTAGTGTTAATGGTTTTTTCAAAGATCCATTTAATTCTTATCTTGGATCTGGGGCACTTTGCAATTGGATAGATGATTTTAACGGGGATAATTTCGATCATTCTAAACTTGATTTTATTCATGGAGCAAGCTTTAGAATTTCCCAAAATGGAGCAAGACCTATAGCATCAAATCCAATTAAACCAGGTACACCTTCATGGGGAGCCGAATTTAAAAAAGCTTCTATTTATAATTATACTCGATTTACTTATATTGGAGCTCAGGGTGCATCTATTCCTTATATAGGTAATTATTTATCCCTTGATTCAACTTATAAAGATGCTTATGGACTACCACTTATCCGCGTAACCTATAATTTTACCAAACAAGATAAAAATCTTTATAATTTTATGCTTCCAAAACTAAAAAGCATCATGCAAGAAATGGGAGCGCAAAATATTTACACTTCGCCAAAATTAGGAGATTATGGAGTAGTTTCAAATGGTTGGTATACTTCTACCCATATTGCTGGCGGAACTATAATGGGTACAGATAAAAGTACAAGTGTAGTTAATCCTTATTTACAACATTGGGATGTTAACAATCTTTTTGTCGTAGGTGCAGGAAATTTTCCACATAATCCAGGCTACAACCCTACCTTAACCTTAAATGCTTTAGCCTATCGTGCTAGTGAAGCTATTATAAAATATTTAAAAACTGGTAATTGCTAATGCAGTAATTAAATTCCAAGCCTTAAGCTTGGAATTTATTAGCTTCCTATCACTCCACCATCAAGTTTTCTTATCATCATTACACTCGATCTTGGCGTTTTTCCATAAGGAAAAGTACTACCTTTTAAACCTTCTCTTGGGTGTTGTATACCTACAAACATTGTAGTATAATCCTCACTAAAAGCAATCCCTGTTAATTCACAAGCAATAAAACCTGTTAAAAAGCGTCTGATTTCCCTATTTTTGGATTTACTGCTAGCATGCAGTTATTCCCATACCTTCGTATTCATCTTTATTAGATAAGATCCATCTATTTGCATCCAAAGTCTTCCATCTCTATCAAATTTAAGCTCATCAAGAGATAGGTTCTTGGTGGTTTTATTATTTGCTAGTATTGCAAATACTTCTTTAGAACCACTTTGCTTGTGGCTTGCTATCCATTTTCCCTATCTTTTAAAATCTCCCACTTTACCATTAAACTGTCCTATATACAAAATGCTTTCATCTAATAATTTTGCTATATTAGCACCTTTTTTATATTTGTGTTTACTAATAAATTTAAAAATAACTCGTCATTCACCCATATAAACCCGTCTTTTTTACGATAATTCCTATATTTACATGTTTAAACACCCTAAAGAAGTTCTTTTAAGGCATATTTTTATATTAAAAAGATTGATTTCATCGATATTTTTAGCTAAATCAAATATTTCATCAAAATTCTAAATTTTCACCTAAACTTCAAAAAATCGTCAAAATTTTCTTCACGGGTGATATAAGTTCCCTAAGGTGTTTGTCCATTTGCATAATTTGCAAAAGTTCCATGAATAAATTTTTCATTTTTTAAAACTTCTTTTTTAGCTGCTCACTTACTTGCATTTTAGTATTTGCATCGATTCTGCGGTTATACTTAGAGTCTAAAAACAGTCCAATCATCATCTTTTTTTCGATTTCTAAGATACTCACACCCACACTGGATTGATCATATAAAACATCTTCTTTGCTTAAATTTTTGCTATGGATGATTAAATATAATTTCAGGATTTATATATTCATTATTAACGGCTAAAATTGCTCTATTTTTTGAAAATGGAAAAAACTCATACCATCATCGTTATCTCTAAAAAACCAAATGAGCATTTTAACTACATTTATATCGATGATTTTATTTTCATCATAAGGTTTTGCTTTGCTAAAAAGTGGATCACCCAAAAAATTAAAACCTTTGCTTCATAACCTTGTGGTACTATAACTTTATCTTGTGTGCTTGCACTAACAGCTTTAAAACCTAGCAAATCTTTATCCTTGAGCATAGTAGCACTTAAATTTGAACTTGCAAAAAAGCCACCATAGAACCTAAGGCTGAACCTTTTAAAACAATCTTCTTTCCATTTGTTTTTACTTCATATTAAAATTTAAAACAATGGAAGTATAAAAATATTTAGAAACTTTTTAGAAATTTTGATGAAAAATTTAAATCAATAAGTAAATTTAGAGATGACTAGCTTTTTAGCTAGTCATCTAAGATTAAAACCTCTTCTTCTTAACATCTTCTAAGATATTATTAGC